>NZ_JAMFLC010000005.1:0-401583 GCF_023501985.1 Nocardia sputi
CCGCTACTTCAAACCATCCCCGCAAGCGATGCGTGAGTTGACCTCGATCCTGGGCCCGGACACCAACCGCCGCTGAACAAGCTACGCCATATCCGTTGATTTTTCGGCGGTTACTACCGGAACCCCGCGTCGGCGGCGCAGGGTGCGCTGAAGACCAAGCCACCGAGTGGTTGCACCGGATGCGGACATTCCGCGGCTCGATCGAGCAACCTCGCTCGCGTCGTCGCCTCGGAGCATCAGCCGTTGGCTGTTCTGGCCACCTCGGAACGCCGCTGACCGGCTGTGTCAGCCGATGACCGCGTACGGGCGATGGACTTTGATGGCCGAGTCCAGAACTCGGGTGACCGCCGCGCGGGAGACACCGAGTTCGTTCGCGATGGCGGGAGTCGAGCCCCCTTGGTCGGCGAGCGTGAGGATTTCCCTGACCTCCTCGATCGGCAAGCTGGACAGGCGCCGGGTGGTGATGGCCCGCGCGATCGCCGAGATCTCGTCGTCGTCGGTGTCGGCCTCTTCCGGCTCGGCGGGGAGTTCGCCGTCCTCGTCGTCGTCGGCATCCAGAATCGGCAAAGGTTCCGGGCGCGGTGGTTCCGGGGATTGCTCGAGGGCGAGTTGTTCGCCCTCCGGTTCGGCGGAGCGATCGTTCTGCTCGCCGGACAGCGACTTTCCGCGTTTCGCCGCACGCGCAGCGGTGGCGTTCGGATGCACCTGCGTGGCGGCGTCCGTGGTGGCCGAGGCCGGTGTGCGCCCGGGTTCGGCGGCGCCGGCGCTCGGGTGCCGAACGGGGTCGTTTCCGCGAGGCGCGCGATCCGGATGACCGCCGTGATCGACATGCGGATGCGGCGATGCCGCAACGGCGGTGCCGTGCTCGCGGTTCGGCGGTACGAGGCGACGCTCCCGTAATTCGAGTCCATCGTGCAGGTCGTCGAGCGAGATCTGCTGAGACGTCTGCGTGGGTTCGGGACGCGTCTCCTGCGTGGTGGTATCCGCCGGGTCCGCGATCGTGCCGCCCGCGTCGACCGACGAAGGAGCGCCTGCCTGGCTCGGTTGTCCACGTTCCGCGTCCGCTTCGGAAGTGGGCGCCGGGGCGTCAGCCGCTCGGGTCGTGGGCTCGTGGGTGGGGAGATGGAAGACGTAATCGGCGACAGCGGAGGTCGAATGATCCGCAGGCGGGGCTGTCACGTCCTCGCCGTTGGCGGTGGAGGAATGTGTGCTTTCGTCGGGCGTGAGGCTGCCCGTATGGCCGTTGGTGGCAAGGGGAGGGGTGTGTCCGTTGACCCGCAGGTCCCGACCGCGGAGGCCGGGTGAGATCCCGGCGGCGTGGCCGTTTGTGTTCGCACGACTGCCGTGTCCGTTGCTCTGCGCGTGATGTGCCGCGTCCGTGACGCTCTCGGCGCTGTATCCGTTCGTGGTCGGACGAAAGGTGGATTCGTCACCGTGCGTGCGTCCGGTGGGGGAGTTCTCGGCTGTGTATCCATTGGTGATCGGACGGACGCTGTGTCCGTTGGTCCGCACGTCATGGGCAGCGCCGGTGGTGGAGTTCTCGACGGTGTGGCCGTTGGAAGCCGGACGGACGCGGCGCTCATCGAGGCGAAGCTCGGCGGCGTTGCCGTCGGCGCTCTCGCCTTCGATCGGCAGGGCAGCGTGACCATTCGGAAGGATGTGACCGTTCACCGTGGTCTCGGCCCTGCGGCTGTTCGTGACGTGGGGGAATGCGTGGCCGTTCGCGGGGGAGGCGACCGCGTGGCTGTGCGCCGGCTCCGCGTTGACGTTGCCTCTGTTCGCCGAGTCGGTGGTGTGGCCATCAGACGATGACGTGACCGGTGTGTTCGTTGTGGCTGATTTGCCGCGCGGGGAATCGGAGCGGTCGACAACCGCCGTGTCCGCCGAACGGTGGGCAGCGGTATCAAGTCCGGCCCGTGGGACGTGCACGCCGTCCGGCTGACTGATGCGCCTGTCGGATTCCGCACCGCGTCCCGGATCGAAGTCCTCGTGCCGATGGGCCGCTGTGTCCCATCCGAATTCGCTGTGAGCCGAATTCACGCCGTCGAGCGGGCGAAGACGATCACTATCCGAGAGGCCAGGAATACGCTCCGCGTCGATCCGAACCGGCTGCGGTTCGCGCTCGATCACCGGCGCGCCGTCGATCAGCACCGCGTACCGCGCGGAAACCCAGGCGTGCAACCAGATCACCACGCCGACCATCACCGGAGCGATCGCGTACTCGGCGGCGCGGCCGAGGTCCCCCGCGGCGAGATGCGGTCCGGTATTGAGCGCCACGGTCGTACCGAGCAGAGCCGCCTCGAAGAGGATCACTTTGCCGCGCGCCAGCTCCCGGCCCCACCGTGCCGCGGTCGTCGCCGCCACCATGATGGTGATGATCGGAATCGAGATCATCGCCTCGATGCCGTAGCTCAACCAGTACAGCGGATCGGACATGTCGCCGCTGGGCACCAGATTGTGCTGCACGTTGACCCCTGCCCACACCATGCCGAGCACGACGACGGCGATCAACGCACGCGACGACCACTCCGCCCGCCGGTAGAGCTGCGCCAATCGCGCGTCCTCGCTGGACACCCGCCGCCGCGCCGCCAGCGCGCGCCGGTGCCAACGGGCGTCGGCCTCCTCCGACCGGCGCAACGCGGCCGCGGACTTCCGGTCACGCCGCTGTGCGGCCAGCTCTTCCTCGATCTCCAGTCGCCGCTGCTTGCGTCGCTGCGCGCGGATCCATTCCGCGAGTTCGCGCTCCGCGCTGATCTCGCGTTCGGACAGCACTTGCAGCAACGCCGGGTCCAGCTGCAGGGGCAATTTGCCGCGCGCGGTCTCGACTTGCTGCGCCAGCGCGGCGATCTCGGAACTACCGTTCGACAGTTCGTCGGGCATCGCGAGCCTTCCCAAGAGCAGATGTCATGCCGGGTGGTGGAGACATGAGTGCTCGAACATATGTGTGATCGCCAGTGAGACTAAACCGCCCTATGCTCGTGGTCAACGTGGCCGAATCCGGGCCGACGGCGACACGCCGAACTGCCGAAATTCACGATGCGGCTCGATTATCCGGATGAGCGGCCATTTCGTAGCCCACCTGCGTGTCGAAACTCAGTTCGAATTCACATCCCGTCCGGAGCGGCTTTTTCACCGCCCGGGGTTGCCCGGGGGGCGGGATCAGCTCAGCGTGGTGTGCCAGACAATAGCGGCCGCCAAGGCGCCCGCACCGTTGACCGACCAGTGCAGTGCGATCGGGGCGAGCAGGCTGCCGCTGCGGTGGCGCAGCCAGGTGAACACCGCACCTGCGGCGGCCGTCGCGACCACGGCGAGCAGGATTCCGATGACCTGTCCGGCGACGCCCCCGCCGATGACTCCGCTCAGGCCGCGGTTGCCCGCGGTGAGGCCGAAGGAGGAGGCGATGTGCCAGAGACCGAACAGCAGGGAACCCGCCGCGAAGACGCCGCGCGCGCCGTACGCGCGCAGCAGTGTGCCGTGCAGCACACCTCGGAATGCCAGTTCCTCGGGGATCACCGTTTGCAGGGGGATGACGATCATCGAGGCGATCAACGCGCCCGAGATGGTGGCGTAGCGATCGGCCAGGAAGAACGGCCGGGTCAGCGGGAGCGCCGCCCCGATCGCGACGACGGCGAGGACCAGCGCCGCCGCGCCGAGCGCGTAGAGCGAGCCGCGCCGCCAGTGCCGAGGGGAAAGCCCGAGCTCGGACCAGCCGAGGCCGCGCCTGCGCACCAATGCGAGCAGCGCGATCGCCGCCACCGGCACCGTGACGATGCTCGCCCACGCGGTGGTGAAGTGCGCGATCAGATTGGTGCCCGCCAAGACCAGCACCACGACGGCGACGTCGATGTATGCGTGCATCTTGCGTCGTTGCTGGACTGTTGCTGCTAGGTCTGGCTCAGGCATCCCGGACCAGTGTACGGATCTGGAACAGGTTCGCTACGCGCCCCCGCCCCACTGATGAATAGGCCACTTCTCCCTGGCGTGCGGACCGCTTCCCTCAGCCCGCCCACCCGTGCGGATCGGTCCACGCCCGCAACGTGCGAGTGGTCTCGAAGCGGCGCGGCTCGCGGGTGATCGGGTCTGTGAACTCGAGCACGGCGGCCAGCAACTGGAGCGGTCTGGTGAAGTCGTCGACGGGTTTCTCGGTGAGCACCGGGTAGAAGTCGTCGCCGAGAATAGGAATGCCGAGGCTGTTCATGTGCAGGCGCAACTGGTGGGTCCGGCCGGTGTGCGGGCGCAGCCGGTAGCGGCCGAGGCTGTCGCGGTGCTCGAGCAGTTCGATCTCGGTTTCCGCGTTGGGCTCGCCCGGCACCTGTTGGGCCGCGAGCACCTGCTTCTCCTTGATGATCCGGCTGCGCACCACGCGGGGCAGCGTGAGGCCGGGATCGAACCGGGCGATCGCCTCGTACTCCTTGCGCACGGTGCGCTTGTGGAACATGGTCTGGTACGCGCCGCGACGGGCCGGATTGATCACGAACAGCACCAAGCCCGCCGTGACGCGGTCGAGCCGGTGCGCCGGGACCAGATCGGGGAGGTCGAGCTCCCGGCGCAATCGCACCAGCGCGGTCTGCAGGATATGCCGACCGCGCGGGATCGTGGCCAGGAAGTGCGGCTTGTCCACGACCAGCAGGTCGTCGTCGCGATGCACGACGGGGATGTCGAACGGGACCACCGCCTCCTCGGGCAGATCGCGATGGAACCAGACCGCGCCGCCCGGAACGTACGGTGCGTCGGGAGCGATCGGCCCGTCCAGGTCGACGATGCCGCCCGCGTGCAGCAGTTCGTCTATGCGCGTCGCGGGCACCCTGGGCAGGCGCTCCACCAGGTGGTCCCGGATGGTCGCCCAGTCGCCCTGCTCCGGCAATCGCAGCCGAGCCGGGTCCAAGCCGTGCCGTTTCGGCAACGGCGGTTGTTGCCGCCTTCTCATCGGTGTCGACCCTAGCCGCAGGCTGGTCGCGGGAGGTCCGAGGCCGCCTCAGTGGGCGCGAACCGCGATGCCCGGGTAATCGAGCACCAAGCCGGACTTGTCGTACTCGAGGCAGCAGGTGAAGTCGACGTCGGGGGCGGCGTAGTCGAACCGAGGGCCGTGCTCGCCGTCGGCGATGCGGGCGTAACGCTGTTCCAGCCGCCCCACCGCAGCGCCGGAGGCGTACACGTAGGCCGCGGGCGCGTGAGCGGCATCGCCGACCTCCTGCGCCGACCGATGCACCGGAAGCGCGTTGGTCAGCGCCGAGGACTCCAGGTCGACGTCGAGGCAGCCGTCGAGCAGCGGCGCTGGCATGCTGTCCAGCAGCCAGGACCCGGCACCGTCCGATTCCAGCACCAGCGTGTTCCAGCCACCGGGTTTGCGCACGGCGACCTGGGCCCGGCGCGTACGCCATTCGGGATCCAGCGCTATCCGGTAGTCCACCACCCAGGCCGTGCCGTCCTCGACGGCCGTCGTGCAGCCGTCGGTCAGCACGCCTTGCTCGGTGACCCGGAAATAGGCCACCTCGAAGCCCTCGCGTGCGGTCCGATGCCGCCACGCGGCGGTGGGTGGTGGCGGCGCGAACATCATCGGGTCAGAATCCGCGCAGGCGATCGGGGGTGATACGCAGCACGACCGAGTACTCGGCGTAGAACTGCTCGTCGGTCATCTCGATGGAGCGCAGTCCATCGGCGTACTTCGTCGTGAAGGCCGCGATCTCATCGGCGCCGGGCCGCTGCTCGATGACGCGCGCCGTACCGGTGAACACGACCACGTCGCCGCCGGTCTCGGTGCTGTTGAGGTTCAAGGCGACCCGGGGGTTGCGCTCGATGTTGCGCACCTTCGGCTTGCCGGGCTGGCTGAAGATCAGGAATTCGCCGTCGCGCCACTGGAACCAGACGGGATTCGGCTGCGGTGTGCCGGTGGGGCCGACGGTGGTCAGCCAGAGGACGGACTCGCGGTTCAGTCGTTCGGCGACTTTCGCGCCGAATTCGGTGTCGGTGTCGACGACAGGGGCGGATCGATCGGATGCCGTGGAGGTCATGGCAGGAACAACACCGCGGCACCCGGGGCGATTCCGCCCGACCCGCGGCGGCCGCCATTACGGCGTGGCCCGCTCGTCGAGCACCATCAAGCGTGCCTCGACCAGCGTCTTGCGCGCGCGGCGGCGGACCCGGCACAGTTCCACGCTGCAATCCAGGTGCACCTGCATAGCCCGGTGCGCCTGGCCCGCACTCAGTTCGCCGGGGTCACGCGCGGAATTCGACAGAACCGAGAACAACTCCATGCCATACATATCCGGTGCTCCTGTGCTCCGATAGTTCCCGCTTTCGCTCGAAATTAGCGATGTGCACGAGCTATCGGACCCGGATGTACCGCCGTTCACGGAGGTTTCCCCGGCGCGTCGGGAGTACGAAAACCGCGGGTCCGGAACAATTTTCGCACATTGACGGAACACGGCGGGGAGGACAACTTCGGGGTGAGTGTCGATCGAGGCGCGGCGGTGCGGACGGTGTGCTCCGCTGTTCACGTGCCTGCGCACGGCCCCTCCCTGATCACATCTCAGAAAGTCGGCTCGGTCTTCCATGCTGGGACGCTGGCGGATGTCGGCGAGCTGAGGCCGAAGGGTTGGAGACGCGGACGGATGCCGGTGTATTCACGCCGCCGGTGGCGAAGAGGGGAACCGGTCGCTGAAGATGCTCGGCGAATGCAAAACGCGGGAGCGGAGGCGCGCCGGGGTTCGTCCTGGGGATAGTCGCCGAGCACAACAAAATATAGGTTAGGCAACCCTATTTTGTTGCGATATGCTGCTTGCCGAGATGCCTGACCGGGCGGTCGGCGCGATACCTCCGGAACGGCTGGGACTTCGAAGCGTTCCTACAGCCCGGACCGGTGCGGGCATCCCGCGAGACAGAGGAGTGACGGCAGTGATGGAGTCAGGGCAGGGGACCGGGGCGGAGTCGGTTGCGGCGGCGGCGATGGACACCGACGAAGTACGCGAGGCGGTGGCCGCGCAACTGGGCGTCGCCGCGGACACGATCACCGACCGTGACGACCTGATCCAGCTGGGCCTCGATTCCATCCGCACCATGAAGTTGGCCGGCGCCTGGCGAAAGCGCGGCTACGACGTCAACTTCGCCGAACTGGCCGCTGCGCCGACAGTGGCGGACTGGCACCGGATCCTCGCGTCGGGCGCGCGACCCGCGGCGTCCGAAAGCGCCGTCGTCGGCAGCGGGCGGCAGGTAGGGGACCGGACCGGCGGAACGGCGGAAGATTCGGCGCAGCGGGCGGACGAGTTCGCCCCGTTCCCGCTCGCAACCATGCAGCACGCATACTGGATCGGACGTTCCGACGAGCAGGAACTCGGGGGCGTGGCGGCGCACCTGTACGTCGAATTCGACGGCAGCCAGGTTGATCCCGCGCGACTGGAGCGCGCGGTGGCCGACCTGGCGGCGGCGCATCCGATGCTGCGCACCAGATTCCTGCCGGACGGTACCCAACAGACGATGGACGCGCCGGGACGCACGGTGTTCAGCGTCGTTGACCTGCGTGAGCACGCGCACGACGCCGCCGAGGCGGCTTTGACACGACTGCGCGACCAAAAAACCCATCAGCGTTTGGACATCGCGGACGGACAGGTCTTCGACGTCACGCTCACCCTGCTCGCGGAGGGGCGTACCCGGCTACACCTGGACGTCGACATGCTGGCTGGGGATGCGATGAGTTATCGGGTACTGGTCGCGGATCTCTCCGAGCTGTATCACGGAGCCCAGCTGTCGGAGCAATCTTATAGCTACCGTCAATATCGGACCGAGCGGAAGGTGGACACCGCCGCCCGCGAGCGTGACCGCCAGTGGTGGCAGCAGCGGCTGCCGGACCTGCCGGGCGCCCCGGAGCTGCCCACCGTTCCCGTCGGGGAGCGCGTCGAACCGCATCGCACGGTTCGCTACGACCACTGGCTGGCTCCGGAAGCGAAGGAGCGGTTGTCGGCGGCCGCGCACGAGCGCGGGATCACCCCCGCCATGGCATTGGCGGCGGTATTCGCCGAGACCATCGGCGGCTGGTCGGCCCAGAGCCGGTTCCTGCTGAATGTGCCGCTTTTTCACCGGGAGCCGGTGGACCCCGGCATCGACCGGGTGGTCGGCGACTTCACCTCGTCGATCATGCTGGACGTGGACGTCACCGAGAACGTGACCGTCGCCGAGCGAGCCAGATCGCTGCAGCGCAGCATGCACGAAAGTGGTGCGCACACCGCCTATTCCGGGCTGGAGGTGCTGCGTGACCTCGGCCGATACCGAGGTGAGCCGGTATTGGCGCCGATCGTCTACACGAGTGCGCTCAATCTCGGCGAACTATTCGCCGAGTCGGTCACCGGCACCTTCGGCGAACCGGTATGGATCATCTCGCAGGGGCCGCAGGTGCTGCTGGACGCGCAGGTCACCGAGATCCGTGGCGGACTGTTGCTCAACTGGGATGTCCGGCAATCCGCGTTTCCGGCGGGGATGATCGACACCATGTTCGCCCGCTACATCGAGGCGGTCGCGCGGCTCGCCGAGGGGTCGGCGGGCTGGGATGCCGAGGCGCCGGTTCGGCTACCGGTGGCACAGGCCGCGGTGCGCGCGCAGATCAACGCCACCGACGGGCCGGTCAGTGGGCGTTGCCTGCACCAAGGACTGTTCGAGCACGCCCGGACGAAACCCGATGCGCCCGCCGTGGTGTGGAGCCGCGACGGTGCGGACGGTGTGTGGACCTACCGTGAGTTGGCTGCGCAGGCACTGGCCGTCGCGGGCGCGTTGCGCGACAACGGTGTCGAGTCCGGTGACGCCGTGGCGGTGCAGTTGCCCAAGGGGCCGGACCAAATCGTGGCCGTGCTGGGCATTCTCGCGGCAGGTGCCGCCTACGTGCCCATCGGATTCGATCAACCCGTAGCCCGGCGTGCGGAGATCCTGCGGACGGGTGCGGTGGCCGTTGCCCTTACCGTCGAGGGCGCCGACATGGGCGAACAGGTCCGCTGTGTGCCGATGACCGCGGCCAGGCGGCATGTGAACCCGTTGCGGGAGCCGGTGCTCCCGGACACGCGCAGCATCGCCTACGTCATCTTCACCTCGGGCTCCACAGGTGTGCCGAAGGGTGTCGACGTCCCACACTGCGCGGCGATGAACACCATAGACGCGGTGAACGACTGGTTCGAGGTCGGTTCCACCGACCGGGTGCTCGGCCTGTCCGCCCTGGAGTTCGACGCCTCGGTCTATGACATCTTCGGGATGTTCTCGGTCGGCGCAGCGGTGGTCGCGCTCGACGCGGAACAACGCGCCGAGGCCACCTCCTGGGTCGAACTCCTTCGCCGTCACCGGGTTTCCATTCTCAATTGCGTCCCCGCCATGCTGGACATGATCCTGGAAGTCGGCGGTGGGGAACTGGGTGGCTCACTGCGTGCGGTGACACTGGGCGGCGACTGGGTCGGCGCCGACTTGGCACGCCGACTCGCTCGCCAGGTCCCCGGTTGCCGGTTCTCGGGACTGGGTGGTGCGACCGAGACGGCCATCCACAACACCATCTGTGAGGTCGCCGATCCTCCCGAGCACTGGGCGACGGTGCCGTTTGGCGTGCCCCTGCGCAATGTGCGCTGCCGGGTCGTCTCGCAGGCCGGCCGTGATTGCCCCGATTGGGTGCCGGGTGAGTTCTGGGTCGGCGGCGCCGGCGTGGCGGCCGGCTACCGCAACGATCCGGAGCGGACGGCGGAGCGGTTTGTCGAACACGAGGGGATGCGCTGGTATCGCACCGGTGATCTGGCCCGGTACTGGCCGGACGGCACCATCGAGTTCTTGGGTCGTGCCGACCATCAAGTGCAGATCCGTGGCTACCGTGTGGAACTCGGCGAGGTCGAGACCGCGTTACGGGCGGTGGACGGCGTCCGCCATGCCGTTGCCGCGGTCGTGGGCGACAGCTCGCCGAAACTGGTCGCGGCGGTGTCCGGGCCCACCGGATGTGCCGCGGATATCACCGATGCGGTATCGGAGCTGTTGCCCAGCTATATGATTCCGACTCGCATCGAGGTACTCGATCGCATGCCGTTGACCGCGAACGGAAAGCTGGACCGCCGCGCCGTGGTTGCCCTGCTCGAACCGAGCGCCGGGGATGGGTCGGACGGTCGGCCACGCACTGATGTGGAAGCCGCGCTCGCGGATATCGTCGCCGGGGTGCTCGGCGTCGACAGCGTCGGCGTGCACGACGACTTCTTCCAGCTCGGCGGAGATTCGGTGCTGGCCACCACCGTCATCGCGCGCGTGCGCGACTGGCTGGACACCGAGCACGCGCTGGTTGCCGACATGTTCGCGTCCCGCACCGTCGCGGGACTCGCGCAACGACTTCAGAGCAGGGATCCACATGCCGACCGGCTGGCGCAGGTGGCCAAGATGTACCTGGAGGTATCCGCGATGAGCGACGACGAGGTGCTGTCGCAGACTCAGAGTATGGCCTGAGGCCGGGGAGAGGAGCGCCTCGCATCAGGGCGAGGCGCTACCGAACTACTTCCAGTAGGCCTGGTACTTGATCGAAGTCTTCGGCAACTGGTGGGTTGTCTTCAGAGCCTTAACGATCGTGCGGGTCGTGTGACCGTCGCAGCCGGCCCACGCGAAAACGTCCTTGGAGCAGTCCAACTCATGTGCTTGTTCGCGCAGCAGCCTTCCGTCATCGATGCGCTGCACCCAGGTCACCTGGTGGTGCGGCTTGTTGCGTACCGGAAGCGAGGTGTCGGATTCGTACTGCCATTCCAGCCAGACCCTCGCGGGCGCGTCGCCGATCGCGTCGAGCAGCGAATTGATCGCCGGCAGCGAGGCGGTGTCCCCGAAAATGACGTACTCGCTCGGTACGGTGTCGGGCAGCTGAAACTTCGAGCCGAGCACGGACGCCTCGATTTCCTCGCCGACCGCCGCTCGCTGTGCCCACGCGCTGGCCGGACCGCCGTGCAAAGCGAATTCGATGTAGAAGTGGTCGGCCGCGGGGTCTTGATCCACCAGGGTGTACGCACGATGGTGCAACTTGTCGGTGACCGCATCGGGGATCCACAACCGGATGAACTGGGTTGGGTGGACCGGATGGTCGGCGAGCAGACCGCCCGCGGCGAAGCCGATCCGCACATATTTGTCGGTGATGCTCTCGGTGGAGGTGACGCGCAGTCGATAGTCGTCGGCACGCCACAGCTTCAACATGACGCCGTTGGTTCCTTTACCCATGTGATTAAGGTTAGCCTAAGTATACTTGGAAGTCTTGTTCGCCGTTCTATCGGCGGCGGCACAGACGATCCGCTTCGCGGCCGGGCGCCGATCCGGTGGCTGGGATGAAGATGGGAGAACCGGTGGACAGACTTCTGGTGGTCGGCGCGGGTCCGAAAGCCATGGCCGTCGCGGCGAAGGCATACGTCCTGCGTGAACTCGGCCTGCCCGCGCCGCAGGTAGTTGTGGCGGAACCGCATGCGGTGGGTGGCAATTGGTTGCCGAACGGTGGCTGGACCGACGGCCAGCACCGGCTGGGCACCAGCCCCGAAAAGGATGTGGGATTTCCGTACCACTCCACCTGGGCACGCGGGCACAACCGCGAGATCAACGAGGCGATGATGGCGTTCAGTTGGACGTCGTTCCTCGTCGAACGCGGCACGTACGCCGAATGGGTCGACCGCGGCCGCCCCAATCCGCATCATCATGTCTGGGCCAAATATCTGCAGTGGGTCGCGAAGAAGGCCGAGGTCGAGATCGTGCCAGGGGCGGTGCGCAAGATCTCCGCGGCGGCCGACGGCTGGCTGGTCTCGGTGGTCGACGCGGACGGCGTTGCGTCCGAGATCGATGCGGACCGGCTGATGATCACCGGGCCGGGCGACAGCAGGCGTGCGCTGGCCGCTCATCCGAAAGTGTTGAGCATCGCCGACTTCTGGGATCTGGTCGGCCGCCGCCGGTTGCCGGTTTCGTCGCGAGCGGCGGTGATCGGCGGCGGTGAGACCGCGGGCTCCGCGATGGACGAGTTGGTCCGTCACGATGTACTGACCGTCTCGGTGATCTCGCCCGCCGCCACGATCTACACCCGCGGCGAGAGCTACTTCGAGAATTCGCTGTACAGCGATCCCGCCAAGTGGCGGGGGTTGAGCATAGAAGAACGCCGGGACGTCGTGCGGCGCACCGACCGCGGTGTGTTCTCGGTGCGCGTGCAGGAAAACCTGTTGGGCGACAATCGGGTTCATCATTTGCAGGGGCGTGTCGTGCGGGTGGCGGAGCAAGGCGAGGGCGTCGCGCTGACGTTGCGCAACGAGGGGCGCCCGGATCGGGTGCATGTCTTCGATCTGGTGGTGGACGCGACCGGCGGTCAGCCGCTGTGGTTCCTGGAGATGTTCGATGTCGACGCCGCAGATCTGGTGGAACTCGCGATCGGCGGCCCGATCACGCAGCCGCGGATCGAGGCGGCGATCGGCCACGACCTGGCGGTGACCGGCCTCGATGCAAAGCTCTACCTGCCGAATCTCGCTGGTCTGGCGCAGGGCCCCGGATTCCCGAATCTGAGCTGCCTGGGGGAACTTTCGGATCGGGTGCTGCAGGCGGCTCCGACCCGTGCGCGCTCGGTAGCCGTGCGCGCTCAGGGAGGTTCGGCCGGTCGCTAGACGCGGGCGGTCAGCGCCGGATCGCCGGTACGTCCTGCGGCTCACGCGGCAATGTGCACAGAGCGATCCGGCGGCCGGGCCGCACATCGAACTCGCCCAGTTCGAGCCAGCCGTTCTTGGCCAAAGCTCTGCGTACCGAGATGTTCTGGTGATCCGGATCGCCCATCAGGCGGCGGCATTCCGGTTCAGCGGCCCAGATGCCCTCGGCCAGGAGGCCGATCCACTTCGACATGACGCCTCGGCCGATCACGTTCTGGTCCGCGGTCGCGATATGGAAAGCCATGTCCCGTGGGTCGGCGTGGTAGAACCGCGCGCACTCGTCCTTCGCCGGCCGGTACAGCTCTACGTAGGCGACTTCGCGTCGGCCGAGTTCTGGCAAGTCGATGGCTGCGAAATCGAAACTGACGATGCATGGTCGCGAGTAAGTTCCGGCGAGCTGTGCGGCGATGTCGGCCCGTCTGCGCTCCGGGGGCCACGGTTGTTCCCAAGTCCGAGCCAGGTGGGGGAGGCTCATCCATTCGGCGATCGTCGCGGGATCGTCGCTGTCGGGATCGGCCACCCGAAGAGCGAACGGCTCGGGGAAATCGGGAATCACAGGTGCTGGGGCGGCGCGGACATCGTCGGGGATATCGGTCAGTTCTCGCTTGAGAACGTACGGCGTTCCAGTCGGATTCATCGTTCGGCGGCTCCTCGGTCGTCGCGGTCACGTTCGGCCGCAGCACTGGGTCTCGGGTTGTCGGTAAGGTTACCCTATGCTAAGGACGCTTCGGGTGGTTGCTCGGATCGACCAGGAATCGAAGCGCATACGTCGGTCCGGACCGCAACGACTGTTCCAGCCGATACCCGTGCTGCGGGAGCCGGCGCTACGCCGAGATCCTCGTGAGGGAGACGCATGCTTTCGAAGCCGGGCGCCGGCCGCGCGCCATCTGACAATTCGCCGGTGCGCCCGGTGCGCCCGGTGCGCCCGGTGCGCCCGGTGCGAGCCGAGCCCGGTGCCGGTATCGACGCGGGAGTTCGCGTGAACACTCTCGCGGTTCGAGATCCCGCCGGTTCGGCCGACGCCGATCTCGGCGGGACGGATGGGCTGACCGCTGACGAGCGACGGCGGGTGCTCGACGAGTGGGCCACCGGTGTGGAATTGCCCGAGGCGCCCGGCATCGCCGACCTGGTTCGCCGGGCTCGGATGATCCCCGGCATTCGTACCGCTATCCGCTGCGACACAGTGACTCTCACCTATAGCGATTTCTTCGCATGGCTGGATATGCCCGCGGTGGAAAGAGTGTCGGTGAACGCGTCGGTCGACCGCTTGGTTCGACTGGTGGCCATGCTCGGCGATGGAGCCATGGCCGTCGCCGGCGGGGCGCCGGAGATCGCTGTGCTGCCCGGTTCGGCACTGGAAGTGGCTGTCGAGGACCGCCGTACGATCGCCGCCGAACGTCGGTATGGAAAACCAGATTGCGTGTGGGGTTCCGCCGACGTGCGGCTGCTCTCCGCAGGGTGGAGCGACGCTCAGGTCACCGTCGAGCTGCTGGC
This sequence comes from Nocardia sputi, assembly GCF_023501985.1. Taxonomy (NCBI): domain Bacteria; kingdom Bacillati; phylum Actinomycetota; class Actinomycetes; order Mycobacteriales; family Nocardiaceae; genus Nocardia; species Nocardia sputi. Next base: position 14,148 of record NZ_JAMFLC010000005.1, read on the forward strand.
CGCCCTCGCGGACGGTGCGACGTCGGTCGTCGCCACGCAGCCGCAGTGGAGCGACCCGAACGCGGTGGTCGAACTCATTGCGACATCCGCGGTAACCCACGTTACCGCCGACGTGGCTACGGTCGAACGTATCGCTGCCACGGGCGCCGAGCTACCGACGGTACGGCGCTGGGATGTTACCGGGGTCTGCCCTGCGCCACTGCTTTCCGGCCGACTCGTCACACAGTCGACGGAATCGATCGCCACGTTCGGTTATACGGTGCCCGCCTACGCTGGTGCGGTGACGCGCGGCTCGCTGGACGGAACCGGACACACGAGGCCGATCCCAGGCGCCAGAGTGCTGGTCTTGGACGAGTTTCGGCAACCGGTCCCGCCCGGAGTGATCGGCGAGGTCTACGTGGGTGGCGCCGCGCTCGGCGCCGAGGGTGGGAATCCGTCCGCCCGCAACCGTTTCGTGGACGATCCGTTCCTGCCGGAAGGCCGATTGTTTCGAACCGGCGATCGTGCAGGCTGGACCACGGACGGCTCGCTGGAATGCGCTTGCCGCGCTTGCCGTTTCTGATGAGGCGGCGTGATCGCGGTGGCCCAGCCGATCATGATCGGCTGGGCCACCGCCGCGTTGCAGCCGAGTACAGCCCGCTCGGGCTCCTTGCTCTCAGTCGCGGATCGCGGCGAAGATCCGCTGGTCGAGCATGTGCATCGGATGATCGGCGTCGGGCAGCACCAGCATGGGAGTGAACCCTGAACTGGTGAGCTGATCACGCCACTCGTCTTCGGTGAGGAAAATCCGCGCCCCGGCTCGGATGTCGGAACTGCCGGGGTGCGGTTGACCGGGGCCTGCCGACATCAGGAATTTCATGGATGTCAGCAGCTGGAAGTTCGCCCGGCACGCCTCGATGAAGACAACCGCGCCACCGGGGTTGAGCAGGTCGTGTAGCTGGCGGAGAGTTTCGCCGATGTGGTGGGCATTGTGCACGACATTGGCCGCGAGCACGATGTCGTAGGGCGGCTGCTCCCCGAGGTCGGTATTGAGGTCCATGATTCCGTATCGCATCCACGGATATTCGGAGAACCGCTTCTGCGCCGCGGCGAGGAAGAAGGTCGACAGGTCGGTGAAGTGGTAGTCCACGGACAGTCCCGACAGTCCGGCCAGGACATCATTGGTTGTTCCTCCGATACCGGCCCCCAATTCGAGTATCCGGATCGGTGATCGGTCGCGTTCCAGTCGCTCGGCTATGCCCGCGACGATCTCGCGGGCGGCGGTATTGAGATAGCTACTGATGATGTTGTCCCGATATGCGGCTTCGGCGGTGAGCATGTCGCCGTCGGGGAACAACAACTCCTGGACGCGAACGCGGTCCTGCGCGAGTTCGGTCAGGTGCTCATCGGACCGCTGCAGGAAGGTCGCGAACTCGGGCGAGTAGCCCAGGTCGGCGCACACTGCGAACAAGTCGGGACGAGCCGGCGCCGGTACCGGACCCACGGCGCGATAGCCGTGCGCCGGGACGTGCTCGAGACAACCGTGTGTCGTGAGCTCGTCGAGCCAGCGCTGTAGCAACCACCGATGTCGCGGTGCGAATTCCAGACGCGTGGCGATCTCGTCCACGGTGTGGACGGCGCCATCCCGCAGTACCGGATCCAGAGTCTCCATCATCGCTCGCAGCCCGAAGGTGTCCAGATCCGCGCGTGCGGAGCGCATTCGGTCGGGATCCAGATCGGCTGGCACTGCGTGCGCCGCTGCCAGCCGCGCACGCTCGGCGATGTCCACGGGCTTCGTGGCGTGCACTGCTCGCGCCGGGCGCACCGATTCCGCGGGAACGTCGGGCTGTTGGGAGGATACAGGGCGTGCCGGTGTGCCCGTCCTCGCCGGAATCGGCGCGTGCGAACGGACCAGCGCCACGACGTCATCGACGGACGCTCCGCCGAGAAGCTGCGCGACGGGCAGGTCGTGACCGAACTCCCCGTTGACTCGTCGACGGAATTCCAACGCCTGCAGAGAATCCAGACCGATCGCGACCATCGGAACGGAGGTGTCGATCGTAGCGACGCGATCCACACCTATGACCTCTGCCAGCAGCTTCACCATGCGTCGCGGCAAGTTCTCCCCGGCACCGGGTGCATGGTCCGCGGCGGCCGGTGCAGCCAGCTGCGACAGCAGGGGCCCGTATCCGTATGCCTCGAGAGCGGAATGCGCGCGGCTCCAATCGAACGCCGCGACGATGGCGTTCGTGTGGAGTCCATTCGATCCGAGTGCGATCGCGTCAGCGGGATTCATCGGAACGACGCCCGCTCCAGCGAGCTTCGCCGCGCCCGCGGCGCCGAGATCGAGATGTACCGTCCATTGCCCCCACTGCACCGAAACGCAATCGAGTCCCTCGGCCCGCAGCCGGTGCGCCATCGCATCGAGCATCCGGTTGGCGGCCGCGTAGACGACTTGTCCGCGTCCACCGATCGTCGCCGCCATCGAGGAACACAGCAGCACGCGGCAGTTCTGTGCGCGGGGGAGTACCTCCAGCACCTGCGAGATGCCGATGACCTTCGTCCGCAACGCCTGGTCGACCTTCTCGCTGGTGATCTGCGCCAGCTCGACATCCGAATAATCGACCGCGGCATGAATGATCAGATTCGCGGGCGTATCGCGATGTTCTTCCGCCAACCGCGAGACAGCGGACTTGTCGCGTACATCACAGCGTATGGTGCGGATTTCGGCCGTACCCGTCCGGCGAATGCGGGCCAACTGGTCGGCGATCGCCGGGGTCTCACCTGATCTGCCCACCAGCGTGATGCGGCGTGCGCCGTTGCGGGCGAAGTGAGCGCAGAACTCCAGTCCGAGGTTGCCTGTGCCACCGATGATGACGACGTTCTCCGGCCGCGCGCCGAGCGCATCCGGAGTCATCCGTTCCGCCTCGACGAGTCGCTTGGCGTACAAGCTGTCGCCACGCACCGCCAGTTCCGGTTCACCTGCGGTGTGTATCGCCGCGATGATCGCGCCGGCGGAATCCGGTCGCGTCTGTTCGGGCAACAGATCCAGATGGCGGAAGGCGACGCCGGGGTATTCGGCGCCGATGCACCGGAATCCCGCACTGGCCGCGGCGTGCACCGGGTGCGGCGGCGCGTCCTCGGCCACCACAGTTTCTCCGCCGGCCGTCAGCAGCCAGCAATCGGTCACTTCGCCACCCAATCCTGGCCACCACGATCGCAGTCCGAAGAATTCGGCGGTTCGCGCCACGGCGTTGTGGTCGTCCAGCGGCCCGGGGTTGGCGAGCAACACCACGACTGTGTCGACATCACCGCTGTCGCCGTCGTTCTCGATGTCGATCATGCGCGCCGTGGCGCCGTAGTTCTCCGCTTCGGCGCACAGCGCCGAAGCGAGTTCCGCACAGGCGCCGGTGTGATCGATGAGGCCGAGTTTGCGTGGCGGGACCAGTGAGCGTTGCACCAACCGCACCCAATCCTCGACCAGCAGTTGTGCGGGTGTCGCGGCGGCATTCTCCGGGTTGCCGGTGACCTGCTCGGTGACCGATGACGCGGCGGCGTGCTCGGCCGGTGGGGTAACCGGCCCGGCCGATGCGGCCGAGGGGGAGTTGTATGGCAACCACAACCGCAGCTCGTTCATCCGCACATTCGGGAAGTCGGGCAACGGCAGCGGAATCGTTTTCTCGGATTCGGTGCGCAGCCGGTCCCACGAGTAGTCCACGTCGCTGGTCGCCAGAACCGCCAGATTTCGCGCGAATTCGCTCAGATCGGTGGCGGTACGACTGGACGTACCGGTCACCGTAGCGCTGTGCTCGGCCGCGACAACGCTCAGATTCTCCTGGATCGACAGCTGCAACGTCGGATGTTCGGCGAGTTCGACGAAGGTGTCCACCTGTTGTGCGACCGCCGCGGCGATCGCCTTGTCGAATCGGACGATGTTGCGCAGATTCCAGAACCAGTACTCGTCGACGGGCAGGTCGGAGGTGATCGGGCCGCCGAGCGTGGCCCCGATGCACTCGATCTTCGTCTCGCTGAAGTAATGGCTGCTCAGCCTGCTCTTCACCGCATCCCGGACGTCGTCGCCGAGCTGGTTGATCGAACTGGTATGCGCGGGGTACCGGACGCGGATCACCCGGGCGAAGGTGCCACGCTCGGTGAGCGTATCCACGACGTCCTGCACTGTGCCGCGGTCACCCGATATGCCGACCATGTGCGGAGAATTGATCACCGACAACTGCGCCCATCCCGAGCGGCGCGCGAGCAAGTCCTCGCATTCGTCGCGGTCGGCGGCGACGACCGCCATCGCGTAGTCATCGGAGGCGATCCCGTCCACGGCGTGTGCCCGCGTGCCGACGATGAGGATCGCATCGGCCAGCGTCATCTTGCCCGACACATACGCCGCCGCGATCTCGCCCTGGCTGTGCCCGATCGTGACGTCGGGCTCGATGCCCACGGCCCGCCACATCGCGGCGAGCGCGGCCATCTGCAGGAACAGCGCAGGTTGCACGGTTCGCGCGCTGTCGTCGGCCGGGAAATCCTCATCGAGAACGTAGGTCAGCGGCGACGCGCCGAAGAGTTCGTGGAAGACCTCGTCACAGCGGTCGGCTTCGGCACGGAACGCGGGGGAGCCTTCGTAGTAGAGCCTGCCCATTCCGGGGCGCTGACCGCCTTGCCCCGGGAATACGAACGCGCGCCGGCGGGGCGTGGCGGGACCGTCGTTACGGACTACCGCAGGGTACGCAGTGCCCTCCGCGACGGCCCGCAGCGTGGTGGCGAGGTCGTCTCGGCCGGTGACCATAGCTACGGCTCTGTGTCGGCGCGCGACCCGGGTGCGGAACAGCATCTCCGCGACGCGGCGCGGTGATGCCTCGGGACGATCCGTGACGTAGGAGAGGATGGCCGCGGCCTCGTCTCGTAGCAGTTCAGGCGTATCCGCCGACAGGAGAACCGGAATGGTGCCGTCGGGCAGTCGATAGTCAGAAATCGTCGCGCTCCTCACGAACGGGCATCGCAATGATTGCGTGCGCATTGGCTCCGCCTGCGCCGAACGAGGACACGGCGCCGTAGCGCGCGCCGTTCGTCGGCTCCCACGGCAGCAGTTTCGTAGCCAGCCGCAGGCTCGACCGATCCCAATCCACTTTCGTAGTCGGGTTCTCCGAGAACAGGCTCGGCGGGATATGACCGTGCTCGCCGGCCAGCAGCAGCTTGATCAATCCGAGCATTCCCGCTGCGGCCTGCGCGTGTCCGGCGTTCGATTTCACCGAACCCAACAGCACATCGGCTCCCGCGCAGCCGTAGGTATTCTGCAGTGCGGTCAACTCGACCGGGTCGCCGGCGCGAGTAGCGGTGCCGTGCCCCTCGATCATTCCGACTTCGGCGGGGTCGATCCCCGCGATATCGATAGTTTTACGGATCAGCCGTTCCTGGGCATGCGCGCGAGGAACCAGGATGGGCTTCCCTTTGCCATTGTGGTTGGTAGCGGTGGCCAGGATGCGACCGTAGATCCGGTGTCCCAGCCGACGGGCGCGCGACTCGGGCTCGACGAGCACCACACCCGCGCCTTCACTCCACAGAGTGCCGGTGGCGTCGTCGGCGTACGACCGGCAATGCCCATCAGCCGAAAGGGCGTTGTTCTTCGCGAATTCGTAGAACGCCACCGGCGATCCCATCACGCAGACGGCGCCGGCGAGCGCCCATTCGCATTCTCCCGCTCGTACTGCCGCGGCCGCAAGATGCAATGCGGTCAATGACGACGCGCAGGCGGAGTCGATACACATCGACGGTCCGCCCAGACCCAGGCAGTGTGAGATCCGGCCCGCGACGCCCAGTTGTCCGAAGCCGACGATCCGATGTCCGCTGTAGGCGTTGACCTCCGCGCCTCGCGGGCCGTATTCCATCGGAGATGCGCCGATGAAGCAGCCGCCGTCCTCGCCGTCGAGCGCGCCGGGATTGATTCCGGCGTTTTCCAGTGCCTTCCACGCAACCCGCATGCCGACCCGCTGCTGTGGGTCCATCGCAATGGCTTCCCGTTGCGTGATGCCGAAGAAGGAGGGATCGAAGGCCGCTGCGCCGTCGAGGAATCCGCCCGCGTCGCGGACCTGTCCCCATCCGTCGATGCGGGAAACGGACAGCAGATCATCGAGCGGCCAACCCCGGTCGCGCGGGAACGGGCCGACCAGTTCCCTCGATTCGGCAAGCGCGGACCAGAACGAACGAGGGCTGTCGATTCCGCCCGGCGCCTCGACGGCCATTCCGGAAATGACTATTCCTTCACGGCTCTCGGCCGTCGCTGTTGTCATGACAGATCCCCGTTACTCACGCTGTCCGCTCGGGTTGCGCGCACGGCGCCAACAAATCCGCGATAGCGCCGGCGTGGTCGTTCAGATAGAAGTGTCCCCCGTCGAACATCGTGACCTCTATTTCCTCGGCGTGTTTGGCCCAGCCGTAGAGATCTCGCATCGTGACGACCGGATCCTGATCACCGCAGATCGCGTGGATGCGCGTTGTCACCTTGACGGTTTCGGCGCAGGAATAGGCATCGAATGCCTGGTAGTCGCGTTTGATGACCGGCAGCGCCATCTTCATGACCTCCCGGTTGGCGAAGACATCGGCGCTGGTGCCTTCCAACATGCCGAGGTGATCGAGTATTTCCTGGTCCTCGGTCGGATGCGGTGGTTTGTCCGCGGCGTGGCAGGGCGCGACCGCCGCCGAGATCGTGAGTTGTCGCACGTCGACACCGGCGGCTTCGGCAAGCCGGACGAACTCGAACGAGATCAGCGCTCCCATGCTGTGGCCGAATGTGATGATCGGGACACCGCGGTTGTATTCCGATTGCCGGAATTCGGCGAAGGCCCCTGCGGCGATTTCCGGGAGGGTGGCCAACGCCGGCTCTGTCGCTCGATCCTGGCGCCCCGGGTATTGGAAGACGATGACGTCGAAATTCCTGCTCAATGCCTGAGAGAAGACGCGGTAGGAGGATGCGCCGGCGCCCGCGTGCGGAAAGATCAAGAGTGGGAGGAGTTCAGCTGAATTCGGCTTGTGGAACTGCCTGATCCAACTCGGTCTGCGCTGCATGTACTACTCCACATCTCGATCGCTCTCGCTCGACGATCCGCACAGGAGGGCCGCACATCGAGCGCCGGAATCGAAATCCCGTGCCCTCCCGCATACGGTCCGCTGTGGCGAGCCTCGAGCCGAATGGTAGGTAAGGCTATCATAACTTGGACGACTGTACGTGTCTGCGCGGGTATTGCGTTGCGGGCCATGGATCTCCGCGTTCCGGCGGGCCATCGGGTCGCCGCCGGACCTGGTCGGAAGCGGACCGCCTGGCGGGGCAATATTGTGTAGGCTAACCTAAGTCGCTAGGTTGAGCGGGCCTGAGGGATATCAGGTGCAAGGCAACAGGTAGGTGAGTTCGATCCGCACTTTCGTTGTGGTGCTGATGTCCGAGAACAACCGCTGAGGAGTCGGCTTCATGTCGGAGAAGACACAAGCGCCCGTGGCCGCGCGTGATTCGGCGGCGCTGCCGGAAATCGAGGACGTGCTCGCGTTGAGCCCGTTGCAGGAGGGCCTGTTCTCCCTGGCCGAATTGGCCGGCGCGGACGATCTCTACATCATGCAGATCGAGATCGAGATCACCGGTCCGGTCGATGTGGCGCTGTTGCGCCGCAGCGTCGAGGCGATCGTGCGGCGGCACGCCAACCTGCGTGCGGTGTTCTGGGACCGGGATCTGCCCAGGCCGGTGCAGATCGTGCCGGGCTCCATCGAGCTGCCGTGGTTCGAACGTGCGGCTGACGCACGGGGATTCGCCGCCATCGCGGAATCGGAAGCGCGTCGCGGTTTCGACTTGGAGCGCGGCCCGGCCTTGCGGGTCGTGCTCGCGACGCTGCCCGACGGGTCGCGCAGGATGATTCTGACCGCGCATCACATCCTGATGGACGGATGGTCACTCGGCGTGTTCTTCCGCGAGGTCTTCGCGGTGTATCAGGCGGGTGGGTCAGCCGCCGCGCTGCCCGCGCCCCGGCCCTACCGCGACTACATCGGCTGGCTTTCGGCCCGCGACAGCGACGCCGACCTGCGCCTGTGGGCCGAGTACCTCGGCGATGTCGAGCCGCTCATCCTCGGTGACCGCTCATCATCGATCGTCAACACGATCGTGCCGGAAGTTCACAAGCTGACGCTCGACGCGGTCGACACCGGCCGGGTACGGCGCTGGGCGGGCGCGCACGGACTGACCATGAACACCGTGGTGCAGTTCGCCTGGGCTCTCGTGCTGGGCAGGCTCACCGACCGTCGCGAAGTGGTGTTCGGCACCACCGTCTCGGGACGACCCGATGAACTGTCCGGCGTAGAGACGATGATCGGGCTGTTCATCAACACCATCCCCGTGCGAATCCAGCTGGGCACGGGAGAATTCGATGCCGACCGGGTCGCCGGAACCTGCGCACAGCTACAGCGCGAGGCGGCGGCGATGCGGGACATCGGTTACTTGAGCTTGTCGACCATCCAGCGCGCGGTAGGCCGAGGTGCGCTCTTCGACACCCTTTTCGTCTTCGAGAACGCCCCGGTCGCCGACGTGTTCGGGACGATCACCACGACCGATGGCGCCCGATTCCAGATGTCGGTATCGCAAGGCCTCACTCACTACCCGCTGGCGGTGGTGTCGTATCTGCTGAACGGCGAGTTGTCGGTGGGAGTCGAGGCCGTCCCCGCGTTGCTCGGCCAGCTGTCGGTCTCGGATCTGGTCGCCCGGCTCGTCTCCGTCCTGCGTCGGCTGCCAACCCTCGGCGAGGCGGATCGGGGTGCGTTGGATGTGCTGTTGCCGCACGAACGTCCAAGACCTCCGGAGCGAACGGCGCAGGACGTACTCGGCGCGACGGTGCCGGAGCTGTTCGCCCGTCAGGTCGCGGCGACGCCGGACGCTCTCGCACTGACCACCGAGAACGAGCGGTACACCTACCGCGAGTTGTCCGAGTCCGCGTCCCGCTTGGCGACTGCGTTGACACAGCGCGGGATAGGCGCCGAAGACGTCGTCGCACTTGCCTTGCCGCGATCCGCGCGGTCGATCGTAGCGATCCTGGGGGTGCTCGCCACCGGGGCCGCGTACGTTCCGGTCGACATCGACCTCCCTGCCTCGCGCATCGAATCCATTGTGCGCCAATCCAAGCCGTGCCTTGCGCTGGTGGACGGCGGGGGCGCCGCCGCGCTGGCGGAAGTCGCCGGCCTTCCCTCCGTGCTCGCAGTGAGCGACGCGCTCGACACGCCAGGTCCGGCGATGGACTCACCAGCGTTCGAGCCCGCGCAGTGTGCCTACTTGATCTTCACGTCCGGTTCGACAGGAGAGCCCAAGGGCGTGATGGGTACCCACGCGGCGCTGGCGAGCTACTTCGCCGACCACCGCGACCGGGTCTACCGGCCCGCGGTGGCTCGATTGGGTCGGCCGTTGCGGATCGCGCACGCCTGGTCGTTGAGTTTCGACGCCTCCTGGCAGCCGCTGATCGGGTTGCTCGACGGCCATACGATCCACCTGTTCGATGCCGAGGACATGCGGGACGCGCAACGGCTCGTCGACGGCATGAACCGGCACCGAGTGGACATGATCGACACGACCCCTTCGATGTTCGCTCAGTTGGCGGCAGCCGGGTTGATCGATGATCGTGGCACCGCCGGACCTGCGGTCCTGGCGTTGGGTGGCGAGGCGATCGGCGTGCCGTTGTGGAAACAGCTGTGCGCGCTGCCGAATATCGCGGTGTACAACTGCTACGGGCCTACCGAGACGACGGTCGAGGCCGTGGTCGCCTCCGTGGCCGACGCCGCCGCGACGCCGGCGATCGGCGCTCCGACCGCGGGTATGACCGGATACGTCCTCGATTCGGGGCTTCGGGCGGTCCCGGACGGTGTCGTCGGTGAGCTCTATCTGTCCGGCACGCAGCTGGCCCGCGGCTACGTGGGGAAGTCGGGTGTCACCGCGGAACGATTCGTCGCGGACCCTTTCCGCCCCGGTGAGCGGATGTATCGCACCGGAGATCTGGTGCGGCGGTTGTCCTCCGGTGCTCTGGCGTATCTCGGACGCGCGGACGGCCAAGTGAAGATTCGCGGCTACCGCATCGAGATCGGTGACATCGAAACCGCGCTGCTGTCGTCTCCGCGGGTGCGTGCGGCCGCGGTGATCGCGGTACGTCGCCCGAGCGGGCCGACCCTGGTTGGGTTCGTGGTCGGCGCGGACTGCACGACCACGCAGGTGCGCGCAGACCTCGCCGAGCGCCTGCCCGCATACATGATTCCGCAGCGCATTCTGGCTCTCGACGCCCTCCCGGTGACCCCCAACGGCAAGCTCGACGCCCGGCAACTGGAGGCGATAGCGCGGGAAGCGCTGTCCGGCGCAGGGGCAGAAGCCCCGAAGACCGAGACCGAACGGAGCCTCTGCACTGTGGTCGCCGAACTGACCGGGGGCGCGAAGCCCGGTGTCGAGGAGGATCTGGTCGAGTTCGGCCTCGACAGTATCGTCGCCATCTCATTGGTGAACGCCCTGCGCGGGAGGGGAATATCGACCAGCCCGCGGATGGTGCTCACCGCGGGCACGATCCGGGAACTGGCCGCGCAGATCGATTCCGGAGCGACACCGAGCCGCGCGGCCACGGCGGAGGACTACGGCGCCGTCGGCCGAGTTCCCATCCTGTCGTGGATGCACGAGCACGGCGGATATCGCAGATTGTCGCTGTGCACCCTGCTGGAGCTTCCCCAGGAAATCGACCAGCCGACACTGACGGCCGCCCTGCAGTCCGTCCTGGACGGGCACGACCTGTTGCGGTCCCGCTTCAGCGAGACCGCCACCGGATACGACCTGCACACCCGCGAGCCGGGTTGTGTCCGCGCGGCCGAGATCCTGACTCGGGTGGAGGAGGGCGCGGACTTCCGGGAGACCCTCGCGACCCACGCGCGCAGCGCCGCGGCGCAGATCGACCCGCTCGCCGGTGACCTGGTGCGCGCGGTCTGGTTCACCCGATCCGAGGCTCCCGACCTGCTCCTGCTTTCGATTCATCACGTCGCGGTCGACCCGGTTTCCTGGTACATCATCTGCGCCGATCTAGCTGAGAGCTGGGCCCGGTTCACCCCGCAGGACCATACCGCCGCCGCGCGGATCTCGGCCTTGGATACACCGGGCGAGTACACCGGATACCGCTTGTGGGCGGAGCGGATCCGGGCGCGCGCCGGCGCGCCGGACGTTGCCGCACAGCGCGAATACTGGCTGCGCCAGTCCGCCGGACCGGATCCGGTGCTCGGTGCTCGGCGTCCCGATCCGAAGACCGACACGCTGTCCTCGTGTCACGTCCACCCCGTGCTGGTCCCGGTCGAGACTACGGCCGCGATTCTCGATGGCCTCGTCGGCGAGCTCGGCGTCCGCGAGTTCCTTCTCGCCGCGCTCACCATGACTTTGGCGACTTGGCGCGTCTCGCGTGGCCAGGATCCGACCGGCGGGGCATATGTCGCGATGGAAGGCCACGGTCGAGAAGACGGGTTGCTCGGCGAAGATATCGATACGTCGCGCACGGTCGGTTGGTTCACGAGCATATTCCCGGCGCGCTTCGGGGCGGGTACGGATTACGTGGATATTGTCGCGGCACAGGACGAACCGGCCAACGCGAGGGCACTGATCGATGCCATCGCCGCACAGCTGGCCGAGATCCCGAATCGGGGTCTGGATTACGGCGTGCTTCGCTATCTCGAGGAAGTACCCGAACTCGTCGGTGCACCGGAGCCGCAGGTGCTGTTCGACTATCTCGGGCGCCTCGATCTCGTCGGTGCGAACAAGCCGTGGACGCCGGTGACCGATACCGACCTGCTCGAGCGACTTCCGATGTCACCCGAACCCGCATTCCCGCTTCGGCACGCGATCGACGTGATCGCGGCCGTGCACGCGACCCCGGCGGGCCCGCAGTTGGTCACTCTGCTGCGCTGGAGCGACGCCGTGTTCACCGAAGCCGACGTGCATCGGTTCGCCGGAATATGGCGCGCCGCCGTCGCATCGCTCGAACGCGCGTTGTCGCCGATCTCGGTCGACCGCACAGCGGTTTCCGACCTGTGATCCGCCGGCCCGCAAGCTCCCCCGTCGATTGAAGGACGACCATGTCAGAAGATATTCTCGAGCGTCGGAAGCAACTACTGCAGCAGCGACTGCGTGCGCAGAACCTGCAGGCGCCTACACCGACAACCGTGCCTGCCCGAAGCGGTGGCGAGCCGAGCCCGCTTTCGGCCGCGCAGCGCCGCATGTGGTTCGTGCAGCAGCTCGATCCCGACGACACCACGCTGAACGTGTGCGTCGCTTACCGCTTGGACGGTGAGCTGGAGCCCGAACGGCTCCGTGCGGCGTGCGCCACCGTGGTGGCCCGGCACGAGATCCTGCGTACCACCTACCACGTCGACAAGTCCGGCGAGCCGTATCAGGTCTCTCGCGCCGAGGCCGAGTTCTCCTGGCAGGAGCATGACCTCACCGAACTGCCGGAAAGCGGCCGGAGCCGGCGGATCGAAGTACTCGCGCGCCGGGAGTTCGCTCGTCCCTTCGACCTGTCCTCCGATTCGCCACTGCGTGCGACGCTGGTGCGTACCGGCGCGGCCGAGCACGTCCTCATCTTGGTCGTCCATCACATCAGCTGGGACGACGATTCCTGGCCGGTGTTCTTCGCCGAGATGAACGCGGGCTATCGCGATGCCGTGCTGCCGGAGATCCGCGCGCAATACGTGGATGTCGACGCTGCCGGGCAGGACGGGGAAATCGTCGCCGCCGATCTGGATTATTGGCGCGCCGAGTTGATTCCTCTGCCCGAGCGACTAGAGCTGCCAGGCAAACACGCGGGAAGCGCGCGGTCGAAGAACGCGGGCCGTTGTGTGCGACGACTGGCGCCGGAGCTTCTGAGCAGGGTCGCCGCCATCGGGCGGGAGCACTCGGCGAGCCCGTTCACCGTCCTGCTGACGGCTTTCGAGGCAGTGGTGCATCGCTACACGGCGGCGACGGATTTCCTCGTATCGGTACCGGTGACCAACCGCACCGGCCGCGGCGCCGAGGCCCTCATCGGCTACTTCGGTAACACGGTGCTGATCCGCGCTACCCCCGATGGTGACGAGACCTTCGCCACCCTTCTCGATGCGACCAAAGCCACCTCCCTCGACGCATTCGCACACCAGCGTGCCGGCGTAGATCAGGTGATCCACGCGGTGAGCCCCGAACGAGTGGCCGGACGAGACGGCTTGGCACAGCTCGTCCAGCTGAGTTTCACCACGCGCAGCGCCGCCAATGGGTTCCGACTCCCCGGAATCGAGTGCACCGAATTGGCGCTGGGCAGCGCGGTCGCCCAAGAGGAACTGGGCCTGATGGTGATTCTCGATGACGCGGAGCCTCGCGTCGAGGCCACCTATCTGATCGACGAACTGGACGAGCGCCTCATCGAGCAGTTCCTCGACCACTACATTCAGCTGCTCGACAGCGCACTGCGCGAGCCGAACCGGCGCCTGCACGACATCGACATGCTCGGCGCCGATCGCGCCGACGTCCTCGAAGCCTCGCATGGCACGCTCGTCCCCGAGCGCCCGACCACGGTGGTCGCCCTGCTGGAGGACCAGGTCGCCGCGATGCCCGAACGTGTCGCGGTGGCTTCGGACGAGGTCGAACTCAGCTTCCACACGCTGAACCAGCGTGCGAATCGGCTGGCGCACTGGCTGATCAGCCACGGTATCGGCGCCGAGGATATCGTCGCGCTGAGAATGGCGACCTCCGTCGAATTCGTCGTCGGGACCGTGGCCACGCTCAAGGCAGGCGCGGCCTATCTGCCGATCGATCCCGCCTACCCGGAGGAGCGGATCGACTATCTGCTCGGCGACGCCAGGCCGAGACTCACCCTCGATGCCGAGGCATTCGCTGCGGCGGAAGGGGCCGCGGCGGCGCTGCCCGACACGAATCCGCTCGATTCGCAACGGGTTGCTCCGTTGCGACCGTCGAACACCGCGTACGTGATCTACACCTCTGGTTCCACCGGCAGGCCGAAAGGTGTCTGCGTTCCACACGAGGCGATCGCCGAGCATCTGACGAGCTTCGTCGCGCAGTGGGACCTCACCGCGCAGGACCGGGTATTGCAATCGACCTCGGTGAGTTTCGACGCATCGGTGGCGGACATCTTCCTCACCTTGGTGGCGGGCGCACGGGTGGTCATCCCGAAACCGCACGCCTACCGCGATATTCCCTACGTCGCGGACCTGGTAACCCGCCACGAGATATCAGTGCTGCACATGGTGCCCTCGATGCTGGCGACCTTTCTGATGCTCCCCGACGTCAATGACTGGCGGACACTCCGGCACGTCCCGGTGGGCGGCGAGGCGTTGCCTGGCGAGGTTGCCGACCGGTTCACCTCGCTCTTCGACGCCGAGTTGCGCAACCATTACGGGCCCACCGAAGCGGTTGTGTGCTCCACGCACATGGCGGTCGAGGGACCGCAGGGTACCGGGATCGTGCCGATCGGCGTTCCGAATCGCAACGTCTACGTCTACCTTCTCGATGATTCCTTGCAATTGGTGCCCAACGGCGTGGTCGGCGAGATCTACCTCGGCGGTCGCCAGCTGGCCCGCGGCTATCTGCATCGCCCCGGCCTGACCGCGGAACGCTTCGTCGCCGATCCGTTCCTGCCGGGCGGACGGCTGTACCGCACCGGAGACCTCGCCCGCCGCAACGCCGCCGGCGAGCTCGAATTCGTCGGCCGCGCGGACGAACAGGTCAAGGTGCGCGGATATCGGATCGAGCTAGGCGAGGTGGAAGCCGCGCTCACCGACCACAACGATGTCGCACACGCCGTCGTGGTGGTCACCGAGCACGAGTCGCTCGGTCCCATTCTCGCGGCCTACCTCGTGCCCGTGCCGGCCGCCGACCTCGACATCGACGCGGTCCGCGCGCATATCGCGGCAACATTGCCCGAGTACATGGTCCCGATGGCATTCACGGTGATCGACGAAATCCCGCTCACCGCGCACGGGAAACTCGACAAGCGCGCGCTGCCGACACCCGCACCGACGCTGGCGCGCACCTACCGGGAGCCACGGACGCCGACCGAGATCCGGGTGGCCGACCTCTACCGCAAGCTGTTCGACCGCGACCGGATCGGTGCCGACGACTCCTTCTTCGAACTCGGTGGCCACTCGCTGCTGGCGGCGCGGCTGATCTCGATGATCCGTGCGGAGTTCGGTATCGAGATCGACATGCGGGTTCCGTTCGACACCCCGACCGTCACCGGGCTGAGCGCGCATCTTGTCGCCCAGTTCCTCGACGAGTTCGGCGTCGACATCGATGAGGTCGCCGCATTCGACGAGCCGGGCGGTGAACCGGCCGGGGAGACCGAGACCGTTGCCGAGGCTCGGATATCCGCCCGGCCGGATCTGGTGCGACGGCCGCGGCCGGAACATATCCCGCTGTCCTACTCGCAACGGGTGTACTGGTTGCAGCGGCGGCTCGAGGGCGCGATCGACGGCGAGAACGTCGCTTATCCGCTCCGTTTCGACGGTCCGCTCGACCTCGAAGCCCTCCGTAGCGCCATCGATGACGTCGTGGCCCGCCACGAGTCGCTGCGCACCACGTTCCCGGAGCACGAAGGAACGCCGTACCAGCAGGTGCACCCGGCCGGCCCGGTGCCGGTGCCCACCATCGAACTCGGCGGTGGGGCGCTCGATGCCGCCGCCGAACTCGAGGGGGAGCTGGCACAGGACGCGACTTACGTCTTCGATCTGCAAGGCGAACCGCTGTTGCGACTTCGCCTGTTCATCCTCGATCCGCAGACGCATGTGCTATCGATCCTGATGCACCACATCATCGCCGACCGGCGCTCATGCCAGATCTTCGTCGCCGATCTCACGCGGGCTTATCGCGCCCGGTTGCGCGGCGAATCGCCGGACTGGCCGGAACTCGGCATCCAGTTCGCCGATTTCGCGATGTGGGAGCGCGAGGTCTTCGACCGAGGGCCGGGGCGCGGCGAGGTCAGCGCGTACGGGCAGGCGTTGCTCGATGATTGGCGCGAGGCGCTGGCCGGAATGCCGGACGAGATCGCCGTCGCCCACGACCGGCCGCGTCCACCGGTGCTCGGACACAACGGCCTGAGTACCACCAGGGTCGTCCCCGCGGCCACCTGGCAGATCGCCAAGGCGCATGCCGAGGCGGCCGGCGCGACCGACTTCATGCTGTGCCAGGCGGTGAGTGCCGCGACCGTGCACGCGCTCGGTGGGGGCGAGGACCTGCCGATCGGCGTCGCCGTAGCGAATCGCCTCGACGCGGTGACCGAGGACATGATCGGGCTGTTCGCCAATATGGTGGTACTGCGCAACGACCTATCCGGTGACCCGACGCCGCGCGCGGTGCTCGGCAGGGTGCGTGACTCGGCGCTGGACGCCATCACCAGGCAGGGCGTGCCCTTCGAGCGGTTGGTCGAAACGCTCAACCCGCCCCGGTCGCTCTCTCGCAATCCGCTGTTCCAGGTGGTGATGCATTTCCGCACCCGCGTGCAGCCGACCGACCTCACCGAGGACGGCGCGACGGTCGTGACCAGTATCGCCAAGTACTACGAAGTCTCGTTCATGGACTTCCACCTCGACTACACCGCGGAGGCCAATGGTGACCTGACGGCGCGGGTCGTGGTCAATTCGGATCTCTATGACGCGACGACCGGCGAGATCTTCGCTGATGTGCTGGTGAAGGTGATCGAAGCCTTCACCGAGCAGCCCGATCGAGCGCTCGGTGAACTGGATATCCTGCCGGATGGCTGGGATGCCACCAGATCTGTCGTACATCAGGCATCGACCGCGGTGGCGTCCGATCATCGGGTCGAAACCGCGGCCGCATCGCTGGAAACCGATACCGAGCGCACCCTGGCTTCGATTCTCGAACAGCTTCTCGACATCACCGATATCGGTCGTGAAGACGGCTTCTTCGCACTCGGCGGCGACAGTGTCATCGCGATCCAATGGGCCGCCAGGGCCGGCGAGGCAGGGCTACCGCTGGCGCCACAGATGGTGTTCGAGTATTTCACCATCGCGGAGCTGGCCGCCGCGGTGGACGACGCCATCGCGAATCCGCCCACCGCCGAGTCCTCCGAGCCGGAAAAGGAGGATCGCCATCACGCCCCGATGTCGGTTTCCGGCCTCGATGACGACGCGCTGCGGGCATTGCGCGAATCCTGGTCGGCGCGAGGCTGACCGCCCGCGTTACCGAAAGACGAGGTCCCAGCGCTTTTCGGCGCTGGGACCTCGTATTATGTTGTGCCTGGACAGGGATCGTTCGCGAGCGAGCGAGTCAGCGCGGTGGCGCCGAACCGACGATCATGCTGCCGACGCTGCACTCCTCCAATTCATCGACCCCCGCCGCCGCGACGAAAGCGGCGGTGTCGCCGAACCCTTGGGCGCATGCGCCGAGGCCCATGGCGGTCGCCGCCAGATAGAGCGTCTGCATCAGGACGCCGACATGTTTGAGAATAACGGCGTAGGCGACCTGCTCGTAGGTCCACATCACCCGGCCGGACCGTGCCGCCATGACGAGGAGAACCTGAGGTTCGGCGCCGTTGGTCAACGTCGCGGACGTGGACTTCAAAAGCCGGACTACCGCGGGCGAATCCGCCGCCGCGACCGGCCGCAGCACATGGTCGAACGAGTCGTAGTGGTACATCCCGGGTGCAAGACCGGCGACATTGCGCACGATCGGATAGATCTCCAGTTCGTAGACGCTGCCGCCCGAGGGGTAGGGGCGTGATACCAGTTCCTCCCCCTCGCCTGCCGGGCGCGTACTGCGGGTCCGGGCCGTTCGGTAAAGCAATTCGGCCAGCTGATCGCTGGTGATCGGCCGCGCGTCATCGAAAGCTCTGGTCGAAACTCGGTCCTCGAGCACCGTCGTCAAGGTCGGGTCATCGACCCTTGCGGCCGCCAGATCGGGGACGGTCAACGCGACCGGCTCGCCGGGATAGTTCGCCTTGCGTGCCGGTGGCTGCGCGAACCTGCCCTTCGCCCACTTGGTGGGGCCGAAGTTCTCCCAGGTGATGGTGCGGTCACCCAGGGTGCTGCGGCGATGGAACCACAGATCCGGCGGGTTCCAGCTGCGTGTGGTGAACTCCTGGTCCTCAGCGTCCGAATCCGTGACCAGGAAGCCGCACCAGTGCAGATCTTCGGTGAACCGCGAGATGAGCGCGATCGGCAGATCGATATCGGCCGCGGCAGGGTGATCGAGCAGTGTGAGCAGGCGTAGATCGTGGATGCGCAGGTCGCACCACGCCAGCGGGTGTTCCAGTACGAAGCCGTTCGAGTCCCGGTGCAGCACGGCGAACTTCGACAGCGTCACCCGTTCACAGACCGGCGCTGCCGGTCGTGGGCCGGGCAGTGCGAACGGACGGATGGTGTAGAGGTCGCGCTCGCTGTCGCGCACCGTGACAGTCAACCAGCCACCGCGGGCGAGCCGGTCCATCAGGTCCGTGACCTCGGCTCCGCCCGCTGCCGTGGACATCTCCGACACTGTCGCGGGGCCGCGGTTGAGCGCCTTCAGCGCTTGGAGCTGGCCGGCGGGGAGGCCGGTCAGCTTCTCGTTGCGCGGCGGATTCAGCAGAATCGCGCCCGTGGGCATCGTCAGGCAGGTGGCGTCCTCCCGCAAGGCGAACCTGGTCTGGTCGGGATATCTGACGGCGGGCAAACCGCTAACCTCCGCTTGTCGAACCAATTCGATCGGTGCGCTGCCTATTTCGAGGCCGCGGCGAACGCGGGCGAGATCTTGTCCAGGATGTAGGGCACCGAGAGCGCGGTCGGCTGGTTCACAGCGCTGATCTCCTGGGTGGTCAGGAACACGACCGAGCCCTTTTTCACGGCGGGCAGCTCGGCGTATCCCGGCAGGTTGCGATAGGCCTCATCCATGCCGGGGGAGTAGCCGGCCAACAACAGATCAGCGGTGAGTTCGTCGGCGCGCTCCGGCGACAGTGCCAGACGACCCTGGCTGGAGGGCTGCTCGGTGAGATTCTTCGGGATGGTGAGACCGAGCTGGGCGAAGACCTTGGCAGAGCCGTCGTTCTGGTCGGTGAGCACCATCAGCTGGGTGGGCCCGCTCAGCCAGGTGCTGGCGAAGGTCTTGCCTTTCAGTCCTGGGTTGGTCGCGATGATCCCCTCGATCTTCTTGTCCACGTTCGAGATCACCGCACTCGCCTCACCCTGCTTGCGCAGCACCTTGCCCAGCGTGGTCACCTGGTCCTGCCACGGGGTGACGGTGTCTTTGGTAAGGCCGGGCAGAGTGGGCGCGACCTTGGTGAGCTCGTCATAGTTCTTCTGATCGGCCAGAAACGTGTCGGCGAGAATGAGATCAGGCTCCAGCGCGGCGACCTGCTCTGCGATATTGCCCATCGGATTGAGAACCTTCGCGGATTCCAGTGACTTCGGCTCCCACGGGGGTGCGCTCTGGGAGACCATGGCGATGGTGTCGACGTAGCCGACCGGGTTCACGCCCAGCGCCAGCGTGGCATCCAGCCACTGGTTGCCGAGGGCAACGATCTTCTTCGGGGTTCCCTCGATGGTGGTTTCTCCACGCGCGTGGGTAATGGTGATCCGATCACCGGAAGCGGATTCGTCGTCCGACGAGCCGCACGCGGTGACGCCGAGTGTGAGTGCGCCGGCCAGCACGGCTACCGCCGCCCTCGCCCAAACGCGGGGTGCTCGAACACGCTTCATCGTTGAACCTCCTTCATCGGGGAACCTCCCCAACTCGGCGTAAAGAGCCGAATTCAGCCAAGGCTAACCTATCTTGCGGGTGCCTGAGAAGGCGGTCCGAGCGGCTGACCTCATCCACCTGTTCGCCTGCACCAGGCTCGACAGACACCGGAGGCATGCGCTCGAGCATCGGTTGACCGAGTGACTCGGATTGATCCATGCGCGAAGCGCGGCTCGATTGGCCGCCTTGGGTGTGGGGTTCTACTGTGCACCACGATGACATCAACACCGCCCGCTGTGTTCGCCGCGACGATGGTCCTCGTGGTCCTCGTGTCCATCGGACGCTGGTTGCTGGTCAACGACGCCGTAGCGGACCAGCTGATCAATCGCGCACTGAGATGGGACGTCGCAGCCGTGCTGATCGGCTACCTGGTGGCTACGGTCGGGGGTGAGGCGGCGCTGGGGCAGCAGCTGTTCATGAGTCTCGGCGTTTTCGCGTTGGCCTATTCCTATGGCTTCGCCAGGCTGCTGGACGGTGCCAGCCCAGAGGGCGTCGGCGCGCGGCAACGCCGATACAACGCGATCGCGGCGATATTCGCACTGGTCACTTGGGTATGCGCGGTGTCGGAGCGGCTCGGCGCCGACCTGCGCTCGGTCCTCGACTGGGAAGGGTTGCTGTGGTCGGTGTCGTGTTTGTTCACCGGCTGTATCGGTGTGCTGCTGGCTCGCGTATGCGTCCGGGAACTCCGGCTGGGGACGCCGGTCCTGCGGGAGCGACTGACGTACTCGGCGCTGCTCGTGTTCGGGCTCTACTGCCTGCTGTCCACGACGGGTGGGATCGTCCAGGTCGCGGGGGGTGCTGTACCGGGCTCTCCCGGCCTCGGATGGGCTGTTGCCTCGATCGTCGCGTTCGGCTTCCTCGCGGCCCTCGTATCGATTCCACTGCTGGAGGCGCTGATGATGCGCGCCGGCTTGGATCGGGACGCTCGCTATTGCCGCCGATTGCAGCCCCTGTGGAGTGATCTCACTACGGCGGTTCCCGAAGTCGTTCTGCCGCAGCGCCATTTCGAGTCGGCATCACGCTTGTACCGGATGACCGTCGAGATCCAGGACGCGCTGATTCTGCTCCGGCAGTATGCGCCGACATCGGTCAACCGGCAGGTGGCGGCCGACCGTCGGCAAGCCATTCGCGTCGCCTCCGCGGCGCGTCTGCAACAGTGCGGCGCGATCGCGCCCGCCGCCCCCGGCGATCACGCGGACCAGCTCCGTTACCTGCTGGACCTTGCGCGCCGCTGGCCGCGCGGCGTCGATCCGGCGGGTGAGCGGGACGGTTCGGCTCACCCATCGGATGGCGACGGGCAGCACGGGCGACTGTTCGGCGGATGGCGCGGTCACCGAAAGGTCCGAACGTTTCTCCACCGAACGCTTCCGCACCGAACAGCGTGATAGGCGCTCGCCAATGGCCGAAGTCTGTAGCGGTGGTCGGCTATGGCGCGGATTCGTCACAAGCGGCTGCGACCGCGGTGGTATCCCAATAGAAGGGACGCACCTCGGCGATGCGGCCGTCCGTGAACCCGATCGTCTGCAGGATCGGGAAGTTGATCTCTCGGCCCGTCGCGCGTGCCCGTGCGCGTATCTCGGTGTGTACCACGGCGGTTTCGCCGGTCGCCAGGAATCGTTGCGCGAGCAGGTCGAAAACCTCCCAGGTCGCACTCATCGCGCGGAAGAACCGCTCCATGCCGTCGTGGCCGCGCCAGGGTCCGCCATACGGCAGGCTCTCGGCCTGATGCAGCACCACCGAAGGGTGGAAGAAGGGAACGAGCAGCGCGAATGAGGCGCTGCCCGGTCCTCCTGCCGCCAGGTACTCCGCTTCGGCCGCGTACATCCCCGTCAGCACGGTCATCGGGTCGGTCGTGGTCATGCGGTCAGTCTGGTGGTTCGGCGCGAGCATGACCGGCGGTAATCGGACGTCGCGCTGATCAGCCCGCGGCGGACCCGTCCCGCCACGCCTCGCCTGGCGGGAACCGCGGCGGCAGGATCAGCCCGCCGCGACGGGCTCCTGGCGGGTGTCGTGGCGCAGGCCGATGGACATGACCTCGGACGGCTCATCCGAGTTCCCTATGGGTCCACCGTTCCGCTGCGTTCACCGAGTTGTCCACACCTGTGACGGTTGTGCACAGGGTTGGGAAATCAGCTGGTGGGCCACGATCTCGTGGTTGGGCCGCGAGGCATGCTCGGCGTATGCGACCAGGCTTGGAGCAATTGCGGGACAAGCAGTTCGGGGTGTTCACCGCGATGCAGATACAGCTCGAGTACAGCCGCGCCGAACTGCGCGCCCGGATCGATAGTGGTGAGTGGGTGCGGGTATTCCGTGGGGTGTACCGCGAGGCGGCTACCCCGGCGTCACCCGGCCTGCGGGTCGAGGCCGCGCGGTTGTCCTTGGGGCCGGAATCCCTGGTTGCCGCCTACCACACCGCCGCCGAGCTGCACGGGTTCGCCGTCTTGGACGATCGGCCGACCGACGTGCTGGGCATACGGGCCTCGCGCTCGCGTCGGCTCGTCGTGCATCGCGAGCGAGTCGATCCGGCGGAGTTGGAACTGGTGCGCGGGACCGTCGCCACCAACGCCGTCCGTACCGCCGTCGACCTCGCTCGCACACTGCCCCGGATGGACGCGCTGGCAACGCTGCACGCGGCGCTGCGCAGGGGAATCCCACCCGCCGCGCTAGCCGTCGAACTCGACAAGCACGTGGGTCGGCGTGGTCGACGGCAGGCAGCCGAATTGATCGCGACCGCCGCACGCGGCATGTCGGCCGACGTCGGGTGGTCCGCTGGACCGACGCTCGAGCTCATGCGCGCCGGGGACCGAGAACCGGTTCCGACGGCCCGGGTTCCGGACGTCGGTCCAGAGCCGTGTGGCGCCGCGAATTCGTCCGGGCCGCCGGCCGGCATCCCGCTGGGCGCGGGTTCGCCCCGCGCCCGCGGCTGCCGCGCCTTTGAATCAGAAGGTGACGCGCTGATCGGCCGGCAGGAACAGCTTGTCGCCTTCCTTCACCTCAAAAGTCTCGTAGAACTCCGCGAGGTTCCGGACGACCTGGTTGCAGCGGAATTCCGCGGGGGAGTGGGTGTCGGCGGCGAGGTAGCGGACCGTGAGTTCCTTGGTCTGCTTCTCCCGCCAGCTGCGGGCCCAGGACAGGAACATGGTGCGGTAGTCGGGGTTGTCGATACCGCGGCGTTTCTCCGCGATGCGGAAGGCGGCCAGCGTGATCTGCAGCCCACGGACATCGGCGAGGTTCTCACCGACGGTGAGCTCGCCGTTGACGTGCTGACTCGGCTCGAGGCCCTCCGGGACCAGCACGTTGTACTGCTCGACCAGTTGCTTGGCCTTGGCGTCGAACGCGGCGCGGTCCTCGGGTGTCCACCAGTCGCGGCGATTGCCGTCCCCGTCGTACTTGGAACCCTGGTCGTCGAAGCCGTGACCGATCTCGTGTCCGATGGTCGACCCGACAGCGCCGAAATTGACCGCGGGCAGGGCGTCTTTGTCGAAGAAGGGCGGCTGGAGATAGGCGGCCGGGAAGACGATCTGATTGGAGGTCGCCGAGTAGTACGCGTTCACCGTTTGCGGCGACATGCCCCATTCGGTCTTGTCGACCGGGGTGCCAAGGCGCGCGAACGCTCGCTTGACCTCGAAGTCGTTGATGGCGAGCAAGGACTCGATCAGCTTGCCCTTGGTGATCTTCAGCTTGGAGTAGTCGACCCACTTGTCCGGGTAGCCGATCTTGGGATCGATCTTGTCCAGCTTCTCCAGCGACGCCGTCCTGGTCGCGGGCGACATCCAGGTCGAATTGGTGAAGTTCTCCCGGTATGCGGCGATCACGTCGGCCAGCATCTCCTTGGCCCGCTCCTTGGCGTCGGGCGGGAAGTGCTCGGCCACGTACAGTTTCCCGAGCTGCTCGCCGAGCTTGTCGTCGACGATCCCGACGCCGTACTTCCAGCGTTCCGGGCGCTCGTCCTGCCCGTTGAGCACCTTGCCCTTGAAATCGAAGTTGGCGTCGTTGATGGCCTTGGGAAGGTAGGGGGCGAACTCCCGCAGCACGTACAGCCGGAGGTAGTCCCGCCACGTCGCGATATCCACCTCGGTCCACAACTGGCCCGCCGCCGTGATGAAGGACGGCTGGTTGACCACCATCGTCGCGAACAGCTCGCGCGGGCGGTCGGTGTTCCCGGCCAGCCACGGATCCCAGTCGAAGCCCGGGGCGAGCGCGGTCATATCGGCCCAGCTGTACAAGTTGTAGGTCGCGTCGGTGTCGCGGTTGCGCACGTTGTCCCAGTGCGCGGATGCGATCCGCTTCTCCAGGTCGAACACCCGCTGGGCGATTCCGGCCGGATCGGCCAACCCCGCGCCCGCCGCGATGCGCTCGAGGAAGGTTCGGTACTGCGCGAGCACCTCGCCGTACTCCGGCTTCCGGTAGTACTGCTCGCCGAGTCCGAGGCCGGATTGGCCGACGGAGGGGATGTAGGCGTCGGAATTCTTCCGGTCGACGCCGATGCCGAGCCCGATCAGCCCGCCGATCGGCAATTCGGCCATCACCTTCGCCAAGTCCGGCTTGGTGGCGGCTCCGTCGATCTTGGCGAACAACGCCGCCAGCGGGGTGACGCCGAGCCGTTCGATCTCGTCCCAGTCCAGGCGCGCGTCGTAGAGGTCCTTGATCTGCTGCGCTTCCGAGCCGGGCTCCGGATCCCGGATACCGTCGATGATCTCCCGCAGCTGCTGCTGTGTGCGCTCGGCCGCCTCGCTCGTGGAGCCGAAGGCGACCTTGTCCGGCGGCAGCTGGTATTCCCGCAGCCACTTCCCGTTGACGTGCCGGTACAGGTCGTCCTGCGGCCGGATCGTCTCGTCCGCTCCGGCGAGATCGACGCCGGTGAGCGTCCGGCTCGCGGGCTCGGCCTCGTTCGAGCACGCGACCAGCGCGGCGGCGGCGGGCACCGCTCCGAGTGCGATCAGGAAGGCACGACGATCCAGCTTCCCTGGACGACCGGTAGATGTCACGAGAATCCTCTCCCCGACGCGGCGTTGCCGCAGATGTACGAAGGCAGCCTTGCAGGACACGAGGCTACCGGCGCGGCGCCGGTCCAGCCTGGATTCGGGCACGGGCGCCGTTGTGTGTGGCCTGCGGGCTGCCCGGTCGCGCCCCCGATTTGGGAACGACCTGCGGATTCCCATACACTAGACCGGTTGCCTGCGGGAGCTGTGCCCGCAATCCGGCAGTGAACCCCCAGTGGTTGGTTCCGTGTTTCTTGCTCGAACCGAGAAAACCGCTGGCAGGCGCGCGTCCGGAGGGCAACCGACCATGCCCGTCGGGTCGGCAATCCGGCGTGCACATACGTCCAGGTCAAGGAGGACGCTGAAGTGATTCAGCAGGAGTCGCGACTGCGCGTCGCCGACAACACGGGTGCGAAGGAGATTCTCTGCATCCGCGTTCTCGGCGGTTCGTCGCGTCGCTATGCCGGTATCGGCGACATCATCGTCGCTACCGTGAAGGACGCCATCCCCGGCGGCAACGTGAAGCGGGGTGACGTCGTCAAGGCCGTCGTCGTGCGCACCACCAAGGAGCGCCGTCGTCCGGATGGTTCCTACATCAAGTTCGATGAGAACGCGGCCGTGCTCATCAAGGCGGACAACGACCCGCGCGGCACTCGCATCTTCGGCCCGGTCGGCCGCGAACTGCGCGACAAGAAGTTCATGAAGATCGTGTCGCTGGCTCCGGAGGTGCTCTGACATGAAGGTGCACAAGGGTGACACCGTGCTCGTCATCTCGGGCAAGGACAAGGGCGCCAAGGGCAAGGTCATCCAGGCCTACCCCAAGGAGAACCGGGTCCTCGTCGAGGGCGTGAACCGGATCAAGAAGCACGTCGCGAACTCCGCCAACCAGCGCGGCGCCTCCTCGGGCGGCATCGTGACCCAGGAAGCCCCCATCCACGTCTCGAACGTGATGGTCGTCGACTCCGACGGCAAGCCGGCCCGTATCGGCTACCGGACCGACGAGGAGAGCGGCAAGCGGGTCCGGATCTCCCGTAAGAACGGGAAGGACATCTGATATGACCACGACGGAAAAAGTGCAGCCCCGGCTGAAGCAGCGCTACCGCGAAGAGATCAAGGACGCGCTGAACAAGGAATTCGGCTACGCCAACGTGATGCAGATCCCGGGCGTGGTGAAGGTCGTCGTCAACATGGGTGTCGGCGACGCCGCCCGCGACGCGAAGCTGATCAACGGCGCCGTTGAGGACCTGGCCCTGATCACCGGCCAGAAGCCGCAGATCCGCAAGGCGACCAAGTCCATCGCGCAGTTCAAGCTGCGTGAGGGCATGCCGATCGGCGCCAAGGTCACCCTGCGCGGCGACCGGATGTGGGAGTTCCTCGACCGCCTGGTCTCCATCGCGCTGCCCCGTATCCGCGACTTCCGCGGCCTGTCGCCGAAGCAGTTCGACGGTAACGGCAACTACACGTTCGGCCTGAGCGAGCAGTCGATGTTCCACGAGATCGACGTGGACCGCATCGACCGTCCGCGTGGTATGGACATCACCGTGGTGACCACCGCGACCAACAACGAAGAAGGCCGTGCCCTGCTCAAGCACCTCGGCTTCCCGTTCAAGGAGAACTGAGCACATGGCAAAGAAAGCACTGGTCAACAAGGCCAACGCCAAGCCCAAGTTTGCGGTCCGCGCCTACACCCGCTGCCAGCGGTGCGGTCGCCCGCACGCGGTCTACCGCAAGTTCGGCCTCTGCCGCGTCTGCCTGCGCGAGATGGCGCACCGGGGCGAGCTGCCGGGTGTGCACAAGAGCTCCTGGTGAGCTCGCGCTCCTCGTGAGCGCACCCGGATAGCAAGACACCCGAGGGCACGGACTCACACTGAGTCCGTGCCCTCGCCTTTCATGGAGGCGCTTGCACCGCGGCAACACTGATCGGACGCGGTTCCCGCCGCGAACGCCGCGGTGGAGTGTTCGACCGAAGGTGGAATCCTGCGCCGGCTCACTGTCGGCCGCCGCGTCCGTGCCTTCGAGTCGCCTGAGGCGATCACCGCCATGGAACGGCGTCTTGCCAGTCCTTCGTTCCTCTGACTGTCGAGGATCTGATGTGTGGCCGACCCCGGCTGTGATTTGTCCCGGATATCCAGTTCGATGACACGTTTTGTGTCGATAGCGCTTAACGTCGCGGGGGCGCAACAGTTGGTTCGAAAGGTGGCGGCGAGCGTGACAGGTACCGAGGCGAAGCTCGATGAACTGCTCGAGATCCTGACGATCGCTGCGGAACCGGCGGGTGAGGCCGGTGCCGCCAAGCGGGAGAAGAAGGGCGTTCCGAGCGTTCGCCAGCGCGTGGACATGCTGCTCGACCGCGGGACGTTCATCGAGACCGGTGCGTTGGCTCGTCAGCCCGACCGACCGGATGCTCTCTACGGTGACGGGCTGGTCACCGGTCGCGGCCTGATCGGCGGCCGTCCGGTGGTGGTGATCGCCCACGATCAGACCGTGTACGGCGGGTCGGTCGGTATCACGTCCGCCCGCAAATTCATGCGGGCCCTGCAACTCGCGTTCGACAACGCATGCCCGGTAGTGACGATCAATGATTCCGGCGGCGCGCGTATCCAGGACGCGGTGGGTTCGATCGCTTCGTTCGGTGATATTTCCCGAGTGTTGGAGAAACTGTCCGGATATGTGCCACAGGTGTCGATCATTCTCGGCAAGTGTGCGGCGGGTTCGGTGTACGGGCCGATCAACACCGACGTGCTCATCGGCACCAGGGATTCCTACATGTTCGTCACCGGGCCGGAGGTGATCAAAGCCGTCAACGGTGAGGACGTCACCGCTGAGGAGCTCGGTGGCGCCGAGGTGCAGGCCAAACGCGGCACCCTGCATCACGTGGCCGACACCGAGCAGGAAGCCTACGAGTGGGCGCGCAATTACCTCAGCTACATGCCGACGAGTTGTCTCGAGCACCCGCCGATCGTGAACCCCGGCCTGGAGCCGGAGATCACTGCTACCGATCGGGAGCTCGACACGATCATCCCGGATTCCGATCGCGCCGGTTACGACATGCACGAAATCCTGCTGCGGATCTTCGACGATGGTGAATTCCACGAAATCCGCGCCGCGTTCGCACCGAATCTGATCACCGGGTTCGCCAGGGTCGACGGCTCTCCGGTCGGTGTGATCGCCAACCAGCCGTTGGTGCTGGGTGGTTCCATCGACGCCGCCTGCTCGGACAAGTCGACCTACTTCATCCGGCTCTGCGACGCGTTCAATATCCCGCTGGTGTTCGTCGCGGACACCCCGGGCGTGCTGCCGGGCCTCGAGCAGGAAGCCAACGGCGTGATCATCCGCGGCGGGCGGGTCCCGCGTGCGATCATCGAGGCGACGGTCCCGATCATCAACCTGGTCGTGCGCAAGTCTTACGGTGGCGCCTACGGCATGATGGCGGCCCGACAGGTAGGCGCCGATATCAGTTTCGCCTGGCCGACGGCCCGGATCGCTGTGATCGGCGCCGACAGCGCGGTCGACCTCATCGGCAAGCGGCAATTGGCGGCGGTGCCGGAGGAGCATCGGGCAGCGGCGCGCGAGTTCATGATCAACCAGTACAACGAGACGATCGCCACCCCGTGGATCGCCGCCGAACGCGGCTACATCGACGCGGTCATCGAACCGGCGCGTACCCGTCTGGAGATCCGGAACGCGCTGCGCCTGTTGCGGGACAAGCCGCCGGTCAAGCCGGAGTTCAACCCGCGCAAGCACCCGGTGTACCCGATGTGATCTTCCCGCCGCCTCTCGCGCGGCGACGGTGTGACCACCGAGCTTGCGCCGAGTAGCGAATCGCAGACGACCCGAAGAAAGGCGCTGCGGCGGATCAGCTCCGCCACAGCGCCTTTCGCGACTTCAGCTCAGCAGGTCAATCGCTGATTGTCAGGGCAGCACCTGCGGAATGACATCGGGTGCGACCGTACCCACGATCGCGCCGATCACGGCGCCCAGGATGGCGGTGGTCACCACGCCGACCACGGCGCACAGCGCGTAACCGACGACGAAGATCGCCAGGGTCGGGATGCAGGTGATGAGGGCGGCGACCGCGCCGACGCCCGCGCCCGCGGCCGCACCGTTCATGACCGGATCCGGGTACTGCGCTCCCGGATTCGTCGCGATGTCCTTCAGCTCCGCGCCCGTCGCTGCCGAGACCTCGGGTGTCGTCACCGACAGCGTCCGGCCGTCTTCGGACACCTCGGCATCCAGGGCGATGGTGGTTCCGGACGGCGTGGCCAGCGTGCGCGGAAGCTCGGTGACCGCCGCGCCCGCCTTGTTGACGACCTTGATCGAGGTCTCGCCGAGCTGGAAAGTGCCGGCATCCAGCGTTGTGGAGACGGTCCTCAGGTCCGGCGCGACGGTGGCGTTGTAGACGATGTCCGCGGACGTGCCCGTGGTCGAAATCGCCTGGGCCAACTGCGCCTGCTGCTCGGCGTAGTTGGTGGCCGATGCGGCTCCGGCACCGGCGAACGTAGTCGCCACGGCCAGCGGTAGCGCACCGATGAGCGCCTTACGACCGATCTGTATTGCAGCGCGATAGAACATTGAATTCATTTCCTCCCCGACCCCCGACACCCCCGACGTGGACGAATCGAACGTCGTATCGTGCGATGTGAACGCACTATTGGTAGCGATCGCACCGTCGTCAAGGCAAGTTCTGTGACATTGTCGACATTGCGGAACCGATTGAGCAACAGGGTATTTCGACCAGGCGCGGAGGTACGGCAAACCGAGAGCGAATGCTGTCGCAGGCATCGCCGCCGCATCGGG
Organism: Nocardia sputi; assembly: GCF_023501985.1. Classification (NCBI taxonomy): domain Bacteria; kingdom Bacillati; phylum Actinomycetota; class Actinomycetes; order Mycobacteriales; family Nocardiaceae; genus Nocardia; species Nocardia sputi. The sequence goes on from NZ_JAMFLC010000005.1 coordinate 43,665, forward strand.
CGATTGCCGCAAAGCTCTTGTTCGGCGCTGTCCAGACGCGCTACCCCGGACGAGCAGGTCGACATCGTTCAGTGCGTCCCGGTCTACCCGTGCGTTTCGGCGTGGTGCAGCAATTCGATATCCGACCGGACCACGTGATCAGTGGATATGGCGGAACGTCGCCGGCACGGCGCGGTGCGGAGGTGGCGATCACCCGTCTCGATACGGAGGCGGTGGCGCTCGTCGAGACAGAAGCGTTGTCTCGGTTGCTGCTGCGCGCCGAGGCCATCGCATCGTCACGGATCGAGGGGTTGGTGGTCGGCGCGCGTCGACTGCTGCGCGCGGAGGCGGCGCGTCAGCTCGAAGGCGAATCATCGGACGTGACGGCCGCCGAGGTTGCTGGCGAATATCGATGCCATAGCTGTGGCCGCCAATGCGGTTGGCCGTGGTGAGTCGATCACCGAAGATGTTCTGCTCGAGATTCATCGACGGTTGCTCGCGGGCACCAGGCTCGCAGAGCACGGCGGATCTTTACGAGACGTACAGAACTGGATCGGTGGCAGCTCCTTCAATCCCTGCTCGGCCGCCTTCGTTCCACCACCGCCGGAGCTCGTACCCGAGTTGATGGAGGACTTGATCTCGTTCTGCAATAGCGACGATCTGCCCGCTGTCGCGCAGGCCGCCATCGCGCACGCGCAGTTCGAGACGATCCACCCGTTCATCGACGGCAACGGCCGAACCGGTCGCGCGTTGATCCACCTGATACTGCGCCGCCGGCGGCGTGGCCGAACGCGTCGTCGAGCCTGTGTCGCTGATTCTCGCCACGTGGAGCGACAGCTACATCGACGGTCTGACTCGCTTTCGGCACGTGGGTGCGCCCGATTCCGATCAGGCTACTGACGATCTGAACACTTGGGTGGCGCGTTTCGCCGCCGCCTGCACTCGTGCGGCGCAGGATGCTACCGCTTTCGAGATGAAGGCTGCGGAGTTGCAAAGGTCGTGGCGGGATCGAGTGGCGCCGGTGCGAGCGAACTCCGCGCTGGACCTGCTGCTCGGCAAACTGGTAGGAACTCCAGTCCTCACCGTAGCGACGGCGTCGGCACTCATCGGACGCAGTTTTCCTGTTACAAACGCCGCCGTGCAGCGTTTGGCCGAAGCCGGAATTCTCCGCCAGCTCAGCGTGGGCCGCCGCAACAGGGCCTTCGAGTCACCCGAGGCGATCAGTGCTTTCGCCGCCCTGGAACAGCGTCTCGCCAGCCCGGATGGCGACACGCGAACATCCGCCCCAGCACTGTCGCGTCCGGTGCCGTCGAAGAATATGCCGTCCGGCCGCTGACCGAGGGCCACAGGGGAGTTGGGGGCATGACGACGGACACAGCCACAGCAAGGCCTGCGTCGGCCTCGCACGTTCCGGCGACGGCACATTGCAGAGGGCGCGCGACAATCTCCTCGTGCGGACGGATGCCAGATCCGATGAATGACGGCGGCTGCGTGACTGGGGTACATTCGTCTGAATCATCCGCTGGCAGAGGGGGATAGAGGCGTGGCGGGGGAACAGCCATCACTGTCGATCGACACCGCTGAGGTCAAGGCGTTGGGACGCTTGGCATTCGATGTTGCCACTCAATGCCGGGACGGGTACTCCGCGCTGGAGACCGACGTGCGAGACATGTTGGAGAGTTGGACGGGGAACAATTCCGGCGCTTTCGCGGTCGGGTGGGAGGAGTTCCACCAAGGGGCGGTGCAGGTGTGGGACGCGCTGTTCGAGCTGGCGGAAAAGCTGGGTGTCACTGCCGACACCGTCCGTGAGACCGACCAGGCTTTCGCCACCGGCGTCAGCTCGTTGGACCTTCCTTGAAAGTGGGGCACCGCATGTCCGACGCACAGGCCTTCTCGGTGGATCTCGCCAAACTCGACAACTTGGCTGCCCGCATCCGCGGCTTCGCCGGGCTGCTGTCCGATCAGCTCGCGGCAATCGATCAGAAAGCCAAGGAGGTCGATGCCGCGTCGACCGGTGCCGTGATGACGGCCTACCGCGAGGCGCACGACGAATGGCTGGCGGGTGCTACGGATATCCGAGAAGGACTTACCGCCTTGGAGGAAGCCGTGAAGCTCACCCATGAGGGCTACACCGGCGCTGTGGCCGAGGGCCTGAGGATCCTCGGCATATGACGGCTCTGGCTGTCGATCCGAGGGCCTACTACCAAGCGGCCACCAACTGCTTCGACGCCGCGTCAGCGCTTCGCGACAGTTTTCTGTACATCTTCGCGGAGCTGTCCGCATGTGGATCGATGGCGGGCGTGGACGAGAACGGCCAGGAGTGGGCGCGTTCGTACAACACCTCAGCCTACGAGGCCGTGGGCTTCTTCCAGGATGTCCACTCCACCCTGTACGCGTACGGCAGCGCCCTCAACGACATCGGCTTCACTCATGCTCGAGCCGACGCCACCCTGAAGGGCGCGCCGCAACCGGACCGGCCCACGGACCCGGGCATGCCGGTTTTCGGACCCTTTTCGGTCCCCGCCTCCGCAGGCGGCCCTGGCCAGGGCATCGTGGACAAAGGCATCAATATCATCAGCCACATCGGCATACCTGTCCCTGACGGCGACACCGGGAAGCTCGCCAAGGCGGCCGACGCCTGGGACCGTCTCGGCACGATCTACCAGAACACGAACGCCCGCGACAAGATCACGATCGCTGCGAGCTTGTTCGACAGCGTCACCGCCGACGACGCGGGCTACATACGAGACGACCTCAAATCCCTCGCAAACTCGATTGATCAACTGCTGACCGCCTGCACGCAGATCAGCCAGTCCTGCATCGCGTATAAGGACGCGCTGACGGAACTCCGCGACGAGATCAAGGGCTTCCTGAAGTCCCTAGCTCAGGATCTCGCCATCGACGCCGCGATCACGGTCGGCCTTTCGCTGATCAGCTTCGGCGCAGGAGCGGTCACCGCCGGCAAGGCTCTGGACACGGTGCGGCGATGGGCGGGAAAGATCAAAGACGGCATCATCGCTTGGCGCGCACGCAAGGCGTTACAGATCGCCGGTGTCCGCCAGGAGGCGAAGGACGCCGCTGTCAAGGCCCGAAAAGTGGTTACCGACCTACGCGATCGATTGCGAGGGAAGAGTGGCGACGTCAAAAGGCCTCCGGTGAAGTCGCTCAAGAACGATCTCGACAACGCGCAGACATGGACTGGCGGAAATCTACCCACCCAGGGAGGGCCGCCGAACGGGTACCTGGTCAAACGCGATCCTCAAGGTAATATCACGAACTATTCGTACTATGATAGTGACGGGGTTGCGACGAAGCGGGTCGATTTGACTGGTGATTCGCATTATAATAAGGCGACGGGTCAAACCATTCCAACACCCCATGTGGTGGAAATTCAAAAATATGTGAAACCGGAGACCGGCGAGATCTTCGCTCGCACCGATCGAAACAATGTCCGGGCTGCGCTACCTGAGGAGATTCCATAGTGGACACCGGTGATGTCGATGCTGAGCTGTCGTCGATATTGGCGCGCTCCCGGAGTAGTGATAATGCTACAAGGGTCGAAGCGATACCTGATCTCGGACGTAAAATCCAATCCAGCAGTGCGCGAGAACGACTGCGAGAGATCATGATCGATGACGAGATCGTAACCATGCGAGTCGACGCGGCTGAGCAACTCGTCCGCGCCGGCGGGGAAGACGGATTGCTGGCGGTTCTGACTGAACTGGGTCGGCGCCGAAACGATCCTGATATCGATTACACCGCTTATATGCTGAGCGAGCTCGACAACTTCGGGGAGTTTCCTGTCCTTCGCACTGCTCTATCTATCGATCAGTCCAGATTGTCGCCTGACGCGAAGGTGGGTCTGAGTAACCTGCGTGAACTGATGAACAAATGACAAGCCGGATTTTATGCCCGATGTCGCGAAGTCGTCGCACGAGCGCGCTGACCGGTCCACGGTGAAGGGCAGCGGGTATCGGTGGTAAGGCTGGGTGTCGCAGTCGAGGCCGCGATGGAAAGCCATCTCCTTTCGGTCAGCGTTGCTGAGTAGGGGATCTGATCGGTGATACGGTCCGGCCGACGCGCGAGCTGGCGAACGTGCCTACCGGGTTGCGAAGCTTCCTCTTCGGTTGCAGGTCGAGACGTCGCATCAGAGCAATACCCGGTGACGCGTCATTGCGGCTGGGGGGCATGTTCTTCACCACTTGGCAGTAGCCCCTCAATCGTCGGTGGCGTGGTCGACAACAGCGAACCCGGCACCGCGAGGATGGGTGCTGGACTCGAAGCGGTTCAGTAGCGGTTGAATTCGCCGTCTTTGGTTCCGGCCAGGAAGGTGTCCCATGCGGCGGGGGTGAACGTCAGGGCCGGGCCGGTCGGGTTCTTGGAGTCGCGTGTGCCGACCGTGCCGTCGTCCAGGTGGGCGACCTCTACGCACTGGCCGTTGGACTCGCTGAAGCTGCTCTTGAACCAGCTTGCTCCGGATAGGTCAACGGTCACCGTCAAAACTCCTTGCTGCCCGGCGGAGCAGGTCGCGCGTGGTCTTCTCGTCCAGGGCCGTCTCCCGGATGGCGTCGGCCATTTCAGTGTAACGCTGCACCAATTCGGGCCTTTCCAAGTAGAGATCGCTGCTCATACCACCGTCGAGGTAGACGACCGGCGGTTCGATCGGCCTGCCTTTGTTGTCAGTGCCGAAGTCCAGGAGCACGAATGAGCCGTGCAGGATGCCGCGCGTGTATCCGGCTGAGCATGGGTGGATGCGCAGGGTGACGTTCGGCCGTGTGCTGACATCGGCTAGGTAGCGGTGCTGCTCTGACATCACTCTCGGTCCTCCGACGACCCGGTATAGCGCTGATTCGTCGAGGAGCACGTGCAGGTCCACAGGGCGCGTCTTGCGGGTGACGGCCACTTGCCTGTTGAGGCGCACCCGGACGCGTTGTTCGATTTCCTCGGCGGGACCGTCGTGCAGAAAAGCGCTGATCAGCGCCCGTGCATAGTCGGCGGTTTGCAGCAATCCAGGCACCTGCACGGCGTAAGACGTCAGCCGACGAGCTGACCGCTCCATGCCGACGTACATGTTGAAGGCATCCGAGAACAACCCGCCGAGCGGAGTGATCCCGTCCTCGTCCCGTGCCGTTGCCGCGCGCGATGCCAACCCCACCGCCTGTTCGGTGTGCTCGGGATTCACCTCGTACAGCATGCACAGCTCGCGCACGTCCTGGCGGCGGGGCTTCACGGCGCGGCCGGTTTCCAGGCGTTGCAGTCCGTTGAAGCTGAGCTGAACTTCCTTCGCGGCGACGGCGATCGTCAGTCCACGGCCTTCGCGCGCCTCGCGCAGAAATCTGCCGAGCTGGCGGCGCAGCAGCGTCGGCGACTCGATCTCGGTCATCGGTATTCCCCCCAGGCGAATGAATCCAGCACTCGGTCTGAACCGCATCCATTGATACCCCAAAAGTCGATGCTGTCTTGGGCTTTCGGAGAAGTTGTCCTGAATATGCGGATCTGGTCTGTGAGGCCGTGGTCCGGCTGGTGTGCTGTGCGTGCGCCAGGCCGCTGAACAGGGTTTTGTCGGTTCGAAGCGGCGAAGCGTTCCGCGATAGGGCGTACATCCGACTTACTCGACGGCAGGGGGATCACCATGCAGGAAGGCCCGTTTCGAGACACCCCGACCACCCGGTGCGCGTTCTACCGCCGTATAGGCGGACTCGCTGCGGGCGTTGACCCGCACACCGGACGCATCACGGTCCCGGCCGGAAGCGTATGGGGATTGGGGATGGCTGGGTATCTCGGTCATGAGGTCCGCGAGGAACTCCGGCGGCGTGGATGTGCGACAGGACCGATCGTGTCGTACCCGAGATCACGAAGCTGGGTCTTCCTTGTGCGACCCGATCTACCGGACTCTCCCACGGTGTTCGCCCAGCTGTATCGGGCCGGTATCGCGGTCTATGGTCACGGCCGGGTGATCGCTTTGCCATCTCCGGCCGACCGTCCTCCGGCGGTGCGGCATTGGGTCGAGCGGCCTCGCGACGGCTTCCGGCCCTCGGCGATGGTCGTGGTCACGGCGATCAGCCGATGCCTTCCGCCGCGAGCGATCGACTTGTCGGTGCTCGGCGCCGCAGGAGCTTCCGCGCCCACCAGGGGAGTGCGATGACCGTCGACCCGCGAACGCATCTGCACGAGAACGGATCTCGTGAGCTGTGCCTGCCCGGCACTCGAGCCTTCTTCGATATCTTCAACGGCCGGACGCGGCCCGCGGGCGCGATGATGGTGTCGGCCGTGGGATTGCTCGGCGTGTGGGTGCGGCATTACGAGCGCGGCAAGCGGGGTCGTCCGATGGACCGACGGCTCGCCTATCTGATGGACCTCCACATCTGGGCAATCGACCGACATGTCGAGGATCTGCTCGCGGCGGCGGGCCGAAAGGGTTACCGGCCCGCCGCTGACGCGCAGGAAATGCACTACTCCTATGGCGAGATGGTCAGCCTGCTCACGGCGGACTTCGTGCGATGCCGTCGCGAGGAGCGGCAACTCGGCGGGATCAGCGACGACCAGGTGCTCCACCATGTGCGGCACTGGGATGGGTTCAACGCCATGGTGGACGCGGCGGCCGCGGGGCGAGTACGCCTCGGTGCTTCGCGCACCGCGCAGACTGGGTCTTCCGGACCGCAGGAGCCGAAGACGTGACGACTCCACGCCCGGAGGAGCCAGATGTCCACTTGCGGGTCCAGCTCGACGGCGTGAGTCTGGACTTCGCCGCCTGCCACACCGCAGCTATGCGGTTCATTCGCGAGTGGCGCGCCGTGCGGCCCGCTGCCGACCTCACGGTGATTCCGGGTAGCACAATCGCGTTGCCGCGACTGCCGTGCGAACGCCTCTACCTCGAGCCGTGAAGGCGCTGACCAATCGCCAGTCCGACCATGACCACCAGCTCCCCTGCGATGGGGCTTCGCGAGTGGCACACCATCGAGAGGTCTACTCGGCCGATGGCGCAGTGGTGTGCCACTCGCGAACGGCGCGCCTCATCGGCGGTCTGGGTTTTCGCCGAAGTTACCGGCGAGGATGTCGTCGACGCGTGCGGCGAGTGTGGGATCGTTGCTGGCGAAACGCCTCAGACGCAGATGCTGGGATCTGCGGCGTAGCCGCAGTGCAGCCGCATGGATCGCCTGGCGGATGATCTCCGCATCGCTGACGCCGGTTCGCGCCGATGCGTCCTTGATGACGGCCAAATCGTCGGCATCCGCGTACACCGTGATCCGCTCGAGAGGCATGTGCACACTGTGGCAGAGGCGGTCGCGGACGCGCGAGCGGAAGCCGCCACGAGGATACGGCGGGGTACCTGGGAGATTTTTCGCTTGGGTGGTCCCACCGCCGGCGACGTCAGAACTCCAGGTCCGACCACGGGATGTGGATCGGGAACGGGAAGTCGATGGTGATGGCGTCGGAGGCGTTCGGTGACCACTCGCCGATCAGGAGGTAGTTGGCCGGATGCAGCGGTTGGACGTCGTGTGGGAGCTTGCCGGGGGTGGTTTCCAGTGCGTACGCGCGGATCATTGCGATGGTGCTCTTCGTGCGCGCGAGCGTCACCTCCCAGTACCAGGGGATGCCCGCATCGGCGTAACGCCTCTGCTCGTCGAAAGGATCGATCTCGTTGCTCGACGGAGAATGGATTCGGCCCACGAGTAGCACGTCTTGGGCGTGGATGTCCTGGTAGGGGGCGTCGAGGCGGCGGTAGACGACGACGTCGGGGGTGACGAAGTCCGACTTCCCGGTCTCGCCGAAGAACACGTTGGTTTCGAAGTCCACGCGCCACCAGCTTTGGGGCTGCTCGGCCATGCCGTCGCGTGCGCAGCGCTTGAGTGCGCTGGTCAGCGCGAAGGTGAAGGCTTGGTGTTCGGCGGGTCCGCGCCGTCGCCAGACGACGCGCCCGTTCCACAGTTCGATCTGCGCGGCGATCTCTTCGGGTAGCTGCTCGAGATCCTCCCAGGTCATGAACTCCGGCAGGTCGGGGCGTTCGACGCCTGGACTCGACATGGTCTTATGCTAGCCCGGTCACCGGCCATTTCCGCTGGTCATGAGCGGGACGAAACCGGGTGCTCACAGACCCCGATTTTGCCTCGGTGAACCCCTTGCCTACACTAGAGCGGTTGCCTGGGCACCTCCATGCCCGCATGCGTGCGCTCGGGCGATCGAACCTCCTCCGGTCGGCAAGTGTCGGCCGGACCATCCGAATTGTCGTAGGCCCACCGCCGGACGTGCCGATGCGCACGGCGGCGTTGTATGGGAACCGCGGCGAGAAAGGTGTCTAGGTCGAACCATGACCATGACTGATCCGATCGCAGACTTCCTGACACGTCTGCGCAACGCCAACTCGGCGTACCACGATCAGGTGAAGGCTCCGCACTCGAAGCTCAAGGCGAACATCGCCGAGATCCTCAAGCGCGAGGGCTACATCGCCGATTACCGGACCGAGGACGCACAGGTGGGCAAGACGCTCATCGTCGACCTCAAGTACGGCCCGAGCCGTGAGCGCAGCCTCGCCGGCGTGCGCCGTGTCTCCAAGCCCGGTCTGCGCGTGTACGCGAAATCCACCAACCTGCCCAAGGTGCTCGGCGGCCTCGGCGTGGCGATCATCTCCACGTCCTCCGGCCTGTTGACCGACAAGCAGGCGGCCAAGCAGGGCGTGGGCGGCGAAGTCCTCGCCTACGTCTGGTAAGGGAGGTCAGGACAATGTCGCGTATTGGTAAGAAGCCCATCGCCATTCCGGCCGGCGTCGATGTCGCCATCGACGGCCAGGACATCTCGGTGAAGGGGCCCAAGGGCTCCCTCTCGCTCACCGTCGCCGAGCCGATCACCGTCGCCAAGGGCGAGGACGGCCAGCTCGAGGTCGTCCGTCCGGACGACGAGCGCCGCAGCCGCGCGCTGCACGGCCTGACCCGCACCCTCGTGTCGAACATGATCGTCGGTGTGACCCAGGGCTACGAGAAGAAGATGGAAATCTTCGGCGTCGGCTACCGCGTCGCGCTCAAGGGCCAGAACCTCGAGTTCGCCCTGGGCTACAGCCACCCGGTGCCGATCGAGGCGCCCGAGGGCATCACGTTCGCGGTGGAATCGCCCACCAAGTTCTCCGTGTCCGGAATCGACAAGCAGAAGGTCGGCCAGATTTCGGCGGTCATCCACGGCCTGCGCAAGCCCGACCCGTACAAGGGCAAGGGCATCCGCTACGCCGGCGAGGTCGTTCGCCGCAAGGTCGGAAAGACGGGTAAGTGATCATGGCGCAAACCGCAAACCAGAAGGCCAAGCGCATCCCCCTGGGCAAGGACGTGTCGACGCAGCGTCGCCTGTCGAAGACTCGCCGTCACTTCCGCCTGCGCAAGAAGGTGGAAGGGACCACCGAGCGTCCGCGCCTGGTGGTCAACCGCTCCTCGCGTCATCTGCACGCGCAGCTGGTCGACGACTCGGTCGGCAAGACCATCGCCGCCGCCTCGACCATCGAGGCCGACGTGCGCGCGCTCGACGGCGACAAGTCGGCCAAGAGCAAGAAGGTCGGCGCCCTACTGGCCGAGCGTGCCAAGGCCGCCGGTGTCGAGGCCGTCGTGTTCGACCGTGGTGGGCACGACTACCACGGCCGGATCGCCGCACTGGCCGATGCCGCTCGTGAAGGTGGGTTGAAATTCTGATGCGTAGCCTGCGGAGCATCCAGGAAACACAGCTGAGCGTTCAGCTGATCATGAACGGAAGGAACGTCTGATGCCGGGACGTCAGAGGCGTGACGGCGGAAGCGGACCCGCCGGACAGAATGGCAGCGCCCCCGAGGGCGGCCGCGGCGACCGTCGCGGTGGCGGCGACCGCCGGGGTGGCGGTGACCGCCGCGACAGCGCCGCCGAGAAGAACCAGCTCGAGCGGGTCGTCGCGATCAACCGCGTCTCCAAGGTCGTGAAGGGTGGTCGGCGCTTCAGCTTCACCGCCCTCGTGATCGTCGGCGACGGCAACGGTCTGGTCGGCGTCGGCTACGGCAAGGCCAAGGAAGTTCCCGCGGCCATCCAGAAGGGCGTCGAGGAGGCTCGCAAGAACTTCTTCCGCGTCCCGATGATCGGCTCCACCATCACGCACCCGGTTCAGGGTGAGGCGGCCGCCGGTGTGGTCATGCTGCGTCCGGCCTCGCCGGGTACCGGTGTGATCGCCGGTGGCGCGGCTCGTGCCGTGCTGGAATGCGCCGGTATCCATGACATTCTGGCGAAGTCGCTCGGCAGCGACAACGCCATCAACGTCGTGCACGCGACTGTCACTGCCCTCAAGCAGCTGCAGCGTCCCGAAGAGGTCGCGGCTCGCCGTGGCCTGCCGCTCGAGGACGTCGCTCCTGCCGGCATGCTGCGTGCGCGCGCTCAGGCTGCCGGAGGTGTCAAGTAATGGCAGATCTCAAGGTGACCCAGATCAAGAGTTCGATCGGCGCCAAGAAGAATCAGCGGGACAGCCTCAGGACCCTCGGTCTGCGCGGTATCCGCAAGACCGTGGTCCGCGAGGACAACGCCCAGAACCGCGGGCTGATCAACGTCGTGCGCCACCTCGTGACCGTTGAGGAGGTCTGACATGACCATCAAGTTGCATCACCTGCGTCCGGCTCCCGGATCCAAGACCGCGAAGACCCGCGTGGGTCGCGGTGAGGGCTCCAAGGGCAAGACCGCGGGCCGTGGTACCAAGGGCACCAAGGCGCGCAAGAACGTGCCTGCCGCCTTCGAGGGTGGGCAGATGCCGCTGCACATGCGGCTGCCCAAGCTCAAGGGCTTCACGAACCCGTTCCGCACGGAATACCAGGTCGTGAACGTCGGCGCGATCGCGAAGCTGTTCCCCGAGGGTGGCGAGGTCGGCAAGGCCGAGCTCGTGGCGGCCGGTGCGGTTCGCAAGAATCAGCTGGTCAAGGTCCTCGGCGATGGCGAGATCGGCGTCGCGGTCCAGGTGACCGTGGACAAGGTCACCGGTTCGGCGAAGGAGAAGATCACCGCCGCCGGTGGCACCGTCACCGAGCTGGGCTGACGGTACTCTGCATGACAGCGGCATCGGACGAGTGAAGGCTCGTCCGGTGCCACTGTTAGAGTTCAGTAAGTTGTCTGCCAGCCTCGTCGTGGTTTTCGGCGTCCCTTCTGTGTCGAGCAGGGACATCGCTGAACATCCATGTCATGACCATGTCGTTCGCCAGGAGGATCAGTGCTTTCCGCCTTCGTATCGGCCTTCCGGACTCCGGACTTACGGCGGAAGATTCTCTTCACGCTGGGGTTGGTCGCGTTGTACCGCGTCGGTGCCGCGCTGCCGTCCCCTGGCGTCGACTACCAGGCGGTCCAGGAGTGCATCGACTTGGTCTCCGGCGGTGAGTCCGCCGGAATCTACCAGCTGATCAACCTGTTCTCAGGTGGTGCGTTGCTGCAGCTGTCGGTCTTCGCGATCGGCATCATGCCCTACATCACCGCGAGCATCATCATCCAGCTGCTCACGGTCGTCATCCCGCGGTTCGAGGAACTGCGCAAGGAAGGCCAAGCCGGCCAGTCCAAGATGACGCAGTACACCAGATACCTGTCAATCGCGCTGGCGATCCTGCAAGCCACCGGCTTGGTCGCCCTGGCGGCCCGCGGCCAGTTGCTGCAGGGCTGCCAGCAGGACATCCTGGCCGACACCAGCATCTTCGGCATGATCATCATCGTGCTCGTGATGACCGCGGGCGCGGCGCTGGTGATGTGGTTCGGCGAGCAGATCACCGAGCGTGGCATCGGCAACGGCATGTCGCTGCTGATCTTCGCGGGCATCGCCGCTCGCATCCCGACCGAGGGCAAGGCGATCCTCGACAGCCGGGGCGGCTTGGTGTTCGCCCTGGTGTGCGTCGCCGCGCTGGCCGTCATCGCCGTCGTGGTCTATGTCGAGCAAGCGCAGCGCCGGATTCCGGTGCAGTACGCCAAGCGCGTGGTCGGCCGGAAGATGTATGGCGGCTCCTCGACCTATCTGCCGCTGAAGGTGAACCAGGCGGGTGTCATCCCGGTCATCTTCGCCTCGTCGCTGCTGTACCTGCCGAACCTGGTCGCGCAGCTGACGGGAGCGCAGAACAACCAGGATCCGAGCTGGTGGCAGGAGATGATCCAGAAATACCTGGTGAATCCGAGCAACCCGGTCTATATCGCGATCTACTTCGGTCTGATCGTGTTCTTCACCTACTTCTACGTCGCGATCACCTTCAACCCGGAGGAGCGCGCCGACGAGATGAAGAAGTTCGGTGGCTTCATCCCGGGCTACCGGCCCGGCAAGCCGACCGCCGACTACCTCAACTACGTCCTGAGCCGTATCACCCTCCCCGGCTCGATCTATCTCGGTCTGGTCGCCGTGCTGCCGAACGTGTTCCTCGACATCGGTTCCTCCGGTGGTGTCCAGAACCTTCCGTTCGGCGGTACCGCGGTGCTGATCATGGTGAGCGTCGGTTTGGACACGGTGAAGCAGATCGAGAGCCAGCTGATGAATCGAAATTACGAAGGGTTCCTCAAGTGAGAGTTGTACTGCTCGGTCCGCCGGGCGCCGGTAAAGGCACCCAGGCTGTCCTGCTGTCGGAGAAGCTGGGCGTTCCGCACATCTCCACCGGGGACCTGTTCCGTGCGAACATCAGCCAGCAGACCCCGCTGGGTCGTGAAGCGCAGAAGTACATGGACGCGGGCGACCTGGTGCCCAGCGACGTGACCAACCGGATGGTGGAGGCGCGGGTCAACGAGCCCGACGCCGCCAACGGGTTCGTACTGGACGGATACCCGCGCACGGTGGACCAGGCCGACGCGCTGGAGAAGATCCTTGAGGACATGAACACCAAGCTCGACGCGGTCCTGCGCTTCGTCGTGCCGGAGGACACCGTCGTGGCGCGGATGCTCTCGCGCGGTCGCGCCGACGACAACGAGAACGTCATCCGCAACCGGCTCCGGGTGTACCGCGAGGAGACCGAGCCGCTGCTGGATCACTACGACGGCTTGGTCGTCTCGGTCGACGGTGTCGGCGAGGTCGACGACGTCAACGCGCGGGCACTTCGCGCGCTGGGCCACTGAGCCGGCTCGTGATGGAGCACTGAGGCCGGATGGTCTTCAATCGCAAGAAGAAGGTCGTGCCGTTCCGCACGGCAGGTGAGCTGGATGCCATGGCGGCGGCCGGCGCGATCGTCGGCCACGCTCTGGTGGCCGTGCGTGCGGCAGCCAAACCCGGGGTGTCCACCCTGGAGCTGGACGAGGTCGCCGAGCAGGTGATCCGGGAGGCGGGCGCGGTGCCGTCCTTCAAGGGCTACCACGGCTTCCCCGCGTCCATCTGCGCGTCGGTGAACGATCGCGTGGTGCACGGGATTCCGACCTCCGAGGAGATCCTGGTCGAGGGCGATCTGGTGTCCATCGACTGCGGGGCGATCCTCGACGGCTGGCACGGTGATTCGGCCTGGACCTTCGGCGTCGGCACGATCATCGAGGCCGACCGGCTGCTCAGCGAGGCGACCAAGTCTTCGATGGAAGCGGGCATCGCGGCGATGGTGCCCGGCAACCGGCTGACCGACGTCTCGCACGCCATCGAGCAGGGCACCCGGGCCGCCGAGAAGGAACACGGGCGCGCCTACGGCATCGTCGACGGCTACGGTGGTCATGCCATCGGACGAGAGATGCACCTCGATCCCTTCCTCGCCAACGAGGGAGAACCGGGGAAGGGTCCGAAACTCGTGGTGGGGTCGGTGCTCGCGATCGAGCCGATGCTCACCCTCGGCACCACCCAGACCAAGGTGCTCGGCGACGACTGGACCGTGGTCACCGTGGACGGCAGCCGTGCGGCACATTGGGAGCACACGGTCGCCGTTACCGAGGACGGACCCCGGATCCTCACGCTGCGTCCGGAGTAGCACGGCCGTCGGGCGGCCCGACTCGGCGACACTGCGCGGCGAGGAAACGAGCCGCACCGACGCCAGGATTCCTGGTCGATCCCGCCAAGTGGCCGCGTGCCGGCACTATGCGCCGACACGGCCACCGGTCGATACCCGGCATTCGCCGGATCGGTGACGTCGTTCCTTGCACCCGCGTCCTGCGCGTCGAGCCGAAGCAGTGCGCTCGGGGCGGTGCCCGTGCGGGGTGGAAGGGTTACTCCTCCTTGGTTCGATACTGTTCTGAACGATGCCGTCAGCGTATGGCCGGGCAAGTGGCGGCGACGTGAGTAGGCCGCTACTCGAATTCGCTTGGCACGCGCCGCAGTTCGATGTGATCGCGTCGGCCGGCTGACTCTGCGACGGTGACGGCGACACCCGTGACCTGGGTGTTTCGTGTGCGTAGGTAGTCCGCTCGGTCCGCGGCGCGCGGCGTCGAAGTGACGATCGACAGATAAAATCCGCCTTCGGCTGTCTCCGGGCGATAGCGCGGACAACCCTTGATACGGCTTGAACGACCCGTTACTCGGGCGATATCACCGGTGTGTGCGATCGGGGTGTGGCCGTCGAAGGCTCGGCGGTGCGCCGATGCAGATGCGGGAACAGCAGCGTTCGAACTCCTGCTCCCGGAACAGCGGATGGCTGGGGGAGAGCTACTTGTCCGCTGGGTGGCTGGGGACCGTCCGGACTCCCCAGCCATCCACCATGCGGATGGGGAGCCGGGGCGGAAATTACGACGCGCCGGGAAGTCTCCGCACGCCCGCGCAGACCTCGGCGGCAAGGTCGTCGTAACCGACGGCCAGTTCCGCCAAGCGCTGCCAGGCATCCCACAGATCCCACTCCGAGGCGCTGGCCAGAGCCGCGTAGGCGTTCGCGGTGAACTGGGCGAGGCGGTCGATCACGGCGCCGACGGTCTCGGTGTGCACGTGCGCGGCGCCGTGCGCGGGCGGCAGTTGCACAGTGATCCAGCGGTCGATGTCGCGAATCAGGCTCGCTCGCAACGCATCTATCTCGTCGAGCGATTCGCAACCCGCGCTGAGTCTGCGCTCGTGCAGCGTGGTCAGTTCGTGCGCACTGCGCAGCAGTGGGTTGCTTTCGTGCAATTCGCCTCGGCAGGCTTGCAATACTTGATGTTTCGCGGGCAGGGCGGCACTGGTCGTCATCGCCGAACCGTTCTCGTGCAGGCCCGGACGGTGTCGATGATGGACGAGCCGGAAGGACGGAAACGGCTGCGCGGAGCGATGATCCAGTGTCGATAGCCCGCATCGGCATCGGCGGGTGAGGGCAAGGCGATCTCGCCGCCGCTGGGCACGATCGATACGTTCAAGCGGAACAGCTCCGCGAACAGCCGCACGTCGTCGGGTAGATCCGGGCGGGTCAAGAAGGTCCACCGTTTGGAACGCACGTGAGAGATGATCGGACCCATATCGATTCGGCGATGGGTGAGGTCGTCGCGAACTTGCTGCCCCAGCGCGGCGGGCATCGTGATCGCGCCGACGAAGCCGGCGCGCAGGACGATACGGCCGATATCCGGATGAACTCCGGCGGGCAGGTCGCAGGTGTGTCGATAGTAGGCGCATCGGGCGGTCGGGGTGTCCGCCAACGCCAGTTGGTCCATGAGGCCCTCGGGTAGCTTCGTGTGATTGTTTACAAGCCGCCCGGTCGGCGCTGCGGCAGCGATGCTGTGATCCGGAGCACCGTGCGGGCGTTGTCTCAGTAGAGCACTCCATGGAACAAATCAAACATTCCGTTCAATTAGTTCTCGAGAAATTCGTTCGCCCGCTGGTTACCGGTGGGTGCGGTAACCAGCGTGGTCCGGTGCGCGGCCACGCGTTCACTTCGGCGTACATATTTCCTGGTCAAATGACCTATGCGGATGCGAGAGCGGAAACCTCGGGCATTTTGTTCACCGCCACCGCGACCATGGGCGCTACCTTGCCGCAAATCGATCCCGCGCCAGGGGCATCCCTACCGCGGCTCAGGGCGTGGTGCGGAAGAACAGCACTCGGTCGCCGTGCTCGGACAGTGGCGTGTGCACACTGATCTGGCGCAGCCCGCTGTCCGGCAGATAGGTGAGGTTGGCGAACACCTTCGTGTTGCCGAAGGCCGCGCGCAGTTTGGATTCGGTCGCCCGGTCGGGGTTGTAGAGGGCCAGCATCTCGAAGTTCAGTGGTGCGAGCGGTTTGTCGAGGGGAGCCTGCCCGGCCGGACGTCCGAGCGCGGCGTACTGGGTGGCCGCGCCGTGCTCGTACCAGCACAGTTCGTAGGCGACGTTCTCCGTGACCGTGATGGCCGCGACCGGCCAGTCCTGGGAGAGTCGCAGCGCCAGGGGATTCTTCGCAACCGGCGTCAGCTCCCAGTTCAGGCTCAGGACCGTCACCCAGCCGCCGTAGGGCTGGTCGATCAGCACGATGTCGTCGCCCAGGGTGGTCGAGGTGTTCAGTTCGGGTTCGCGGGTCTTCCAGTTCGACTCGTGGGTGCCGAAGTAGCTCTCGCGATCGAGCGGGTAGGCGTCATCGACGGCATAGGCGGCGATGATCGCGGCGCGCACCTGGGCGATGGCGTCGCGTTCCGGTAGATACACGCTCAGCGCGCCGAAGGTGGAGCCGATCTGCACGGGCATCGCGGGCTGATCCTGCTCGGCGCCCGGCGCGAGCGGCCGCAGGCCGACCAGGGCCAGCTTCCAGTTGATCTCCTCGACGGTCGACAGGTCGCCGGAGGACTTGAACATGACCTGCTGCTGGGTCAGGCGACCCGCCTGTTCCAGCGTGCGGCAGCCCAGTTCGAGCAACGCTCGGTGCGACTTCGGGGTGAGGTCCAGGTCCTGGATGCCGCACGCGCGCAACCGGATCGACATGGTGGTCGAGGTCAACGCGGCGTACCGCTCCCGGTACATGGCGATGGCCTGCTTGCGCGAACGGCCGACCATGAGCGTCCGCAGCAGCGTGCTCAGGCTGGCCAGGTATTTGCCGGACAGCTCCGGGTTCGCCGCGGCCAGGGAGGCGCGGATGCGGGCCGCCTCCTCGGTCGCGGCGACCGCTGCGTCCTGATCCAGCCTGCCCAGCCAAACCCCGCATTTGGACAATCCGTCGGCGCACGGGCCCGCGACCTCGGGATGCGCTCGCGCCACTTGACGGTAGACGTCACAGGCGCGCCGGATCGTCGTGGTCGCCAGCTCTCTGCGGCCGCTGTGCCGTGCCGCCTGCTCGAACGAGCGCAGCGCGTCGTTCAACTCGCCGGCGAGACGGGCGGTCAGCACTTGGCCCCGGGACAGCAGGCGCAGGCGGATCGCCACCGCTTCTTCGGCGGGCGCCAGCGCCTCCCTCGTGCGGTCGCGCGTGGAGCCGTTGGTCTTGGTGGCGATCAATCCCTTGGCGAGTTCGCCGAGGGAGGTGGCCAAGCGCAATTCGGACTCGACCGTACGGTCGAGCGCCGCATACCGATCCGCAGCGATCTGACGCTCCATCGCGTCCAGATCCATCGCGCTCCTCGTTTCCAGCATGATCCTCCGCCAACGCGCGGCAACCGCGCAACGCAACCGTCTGCGCACCGAGTTTGTCATGGTTGCCGCCCGCGCGCACCTGTATCCGGCCAGGCAGACAGGGCCGTGCGGCGGGCGGCCACCCACGGGTCGGCCCGTGCCGGACGAGAAGGCATGATCGAGGGCTGTGCGAGCCCTATTACAGCGCGTGAGCTCGGCGCAGGTAACCGTCGACGGCCAGGTCGTCGGCCGTATCGACCCGGCGGCCGACGGGGTCCCGCACGGCTTGGCCGCCCTGGTCGGCGTGACGCACTCCGACACCGAGGAGACCGCGAAGGCATTGGCCGACAAAGTGTGGCGGCTGCGCATCCTCGACGGCGAGCGATCGGCGGCGGATCTGCGCGCGCCGATTCTGGTGGTCAGCCAGTTCACGCTGTACGCCGACACCAGCAAGGGGAGGCGCCCGTCCTGGTCGGCGGCCGCCCCACGGGCGATCGCCGAGCCCCTCGTCGACCTCTTCGCACACACGTTGCGCGAATTCGGAGCGACGGTCGCCACCGGACGGTTCGGTGCGCACATGCACATCGACTTGGTGAACGATGGCCCGGTCACCCTCATGCTGGAGATGTGAGCGGTCGCTACCGGAAATCGTTGGCAGCGGCTGGATCCGATGACCTGCGCCGCGGTCGACCGGGAACGCAGTCTGTCCGCAAACGCCGAGGAAGATCCCGTTCACGTTGACGTCACCGGTGATTAGTCATCCGGTGTTACCGTGGGTGGGAAGGAATCGAGGGTGGAGGAGCGGACGCGATGGCGGACAATGTCGAATTCGATGAGCATCTGTTCCGCAAGGCGGCCCAGAAGACGGGGCATGTCCAGGACCGGGTGACCGGCATCATCGACAGGTTGAGCACGTCGATCGCCTCGCGCGGAAACTGCTGGGGCAACGACACCATCGGCCGCACCTTCGCCAACGGTCCTGACGGCCAAGGCGGTTACACCACCGCCCGCGACAACCTGATCAAGGGCGGACGCAACGTGGCGGGGACATTCGGCAACTTCAGCGAAGGACAGAGGAAGACGGCCGACCTGCTGCGGGACATGGAGCAGGGCAACCGCGACGGCGTGCGGTGATGCGGGGCCCCCGATGACGAACGAGCAAGTCAAGTCGGACTTGGCCGAGATCCTCGACGGTGTCCAGGAACAGATGCGGATCATCGCCCGGTTGCAGCAGGAGCGCGCCGAACTCACCGGCCGCGCGACGGTGCGCGGCAAGCGGGTGACGGTGGTCGTGAACGCCGACAACACGGTCATCGATACCCAGTTCGGCGCGAACATCGAGGACCTGAGCTATGCCGAGATCGCCAAGGCGATCACCGAGGCCGCGCAGCAAGCCAGCGCCGATGTGGCCCGCAAGACCCGAGACCTCATGGCGCCCCTCGATACTCACCGCGCACGAATGCCGAAGTTGTCCGATCTGGTCGAGGGCATGCCCGACCTGCGGGCACCGGAACCGGTCCCCGCCCCGACGGCGCCGCCGAACGCCCGTGAACGCAGGGATTTCTCAGACGGCAGCGGCATGCGTTTCACCGACACCGAGACCGTAGAACGCGATCGTGGTGGATCGGTCACCGATTCGAGCTGGTGAACTCGGTAGCCGCACCGGGCGATCGAGGTAACCGGCCATGGCTATCGAGCTGCCCGCGGCACTGAAGTACCTCGAGCCGATCGTCGGCATGGAGTGGCCCGAGGGCAACGAGGACCAGATGTGGGCCTTGGGCGGTGACTGGCGTACCGCCGCGAGCGAGTTGCGCTCGGTGATCCCCGACATCGAGGCGGCCAAGAGCGCCTCGACGACCGCGTATCCGTCAGGTGACGGTTACGAGGAAATGGTCAAGGCCTTCGACAGCTTCCTGCAATTCAGCGGAAGCAACCCGCAAGACGACCAGACGCTGGCGAAGCTGGCCGACTACTTCAAGGAGATCGGCGACTCGGCCTACGACGTCGGCACCGAGATCGAGTACGGCAAGTTGATGTACTGGTCCTCGCTGGCGTTGCTCGCGGCCGAGCTGGCGGCCTCGTTCTTCTCCGGTCCGTTCAAGCCCGCGGTGGACGCGGCGGCGATCGCGCTCACCAGGATCGCGGTCCGCATCATCGGTCAGCGGTTGGTGCAGGCGGTGATCCAGCGGGTCGGGCGGATCGTCGCGAACCGGTTCGTGAATTTCCTGCTCCGGCATGTCGCGATCGACACGATCCTCGGCACCATGCAGGAACTGGGGGTGCAGGCCTACCAGGTGGAGCAGGGGCACCGCAAGAACATCAACGTCGAACAGGTCATCGTGACCGCCGTCAGCTCCGCGGCGGGCGGTGCGGCGGCCGGACCGCTGGCCGAACGGGTCGGCAACGCGCTGACCCGGAAGTTCGGCCCGGAATTCAATCCGTATCTGCACGGCGCGATCACCGGGACGACGGCGGGATTGGCGGGGGCCGGAGCGGGTTTCGTGGCCGCGACCGCGACTCAGTTCGGGTTCGACGTGGCCACGGACGGGTTGGACAAGGCGCTGCAGAACCTGGGGAACACGCCGGTCGACTGGCGGATGTTCACCGCCGGCGCCTCCAACGGCGCCATGACCAGCGTGACCAAGGTCGGTTCCGCTCAGATGTGGAACAAGCTGATGCCGACCACGATGAGTCGTCCCGACCTGGGAACCCGGCTGGACAGTCTCTTCGCCGACGTGGGGCCACGCGTGGGTTTCCGGCCCGATGGCGCGGGAACGCCCGGAGCGGGTGACGGCAGCGGCCTGGCTCCCGGTGCTGGGACACCCGACCTCGCGGGTGGGTCGAACAATCCGGGGGGATCGAACGGTGCGGGTGCGCCGCGCGCCGGGATGCCCGCCGCCGGGAACAGCAGCAACACAGCGACGAGCCCCGCGAACTCGGATACGTCACGCTCCGGCGCAGCCGACGATACCGCTGCCACTGGTGGAGACCAGGTGTCGAGCGCCGACTCCAATGGGGCGCGGCAGGACGGCAATCAGGCCGGGCGCGACGGTGGGTCCACCACGGCGACATCGACATCCGGTGATCAGGGTTCCTCCGGCGAGCGTGCGTCGTCGGGGGAGCGAACATCGTCAGGCGAGCAGTCCTCGTCGAGTGAGCAGTCCTCCTCGGGGGAGCGGTCCACATCGGCGGAGCAGTCCTCGTCCGGGGAGCGGTCCACGTCCGACACCGGGGCGGGACTCGCCGACGAAGGAAAGCAAGACCGCGGGGCAGGCGCCGATCGTTCTGAGGAATCCAATATTGCTGCGGGACAACAGAACAGCGCCGTGTCGGGGGATCCGGCGGGTACGCAGCGCGGCACCGTCGATGGCGTGCAGAGCCCGGAGACACGGTCGCTGTCGGACGCGCCGACGCCGAGCGCGACGCCGGTCGCGGGCACCCCGCTGACCGGCCCGGCGGCCACACCGCCCACCGGGCCGACCACTGCGAGCGTGCCACCGTCCAGCAATGTGGCGCCGGGAACGGCGGCGTCGCCCGCTTCGCCCGGATCGAGCGACGCGCGGCCCGCGCCGGCCGCGGATCCGCGCGGCCAGGCCGCCGCGCCGGACAGCGACGCGGGTCGCAAGGCGCCCTCCGACAGGGTCCGGGCCGGGGTCGCGGATCGCGGCTCACGTTCGGGCGGCGACGAGCCCGCCGTGCGGGCGGGCAAGGCCGACTCCGAGGCGCCGCGCGCCGAGGGTGAGTCCCGCCAGGACGGGCAGACGCGTCGAGAAGGGGATACGCGCAGCGACGGTGGGACGCGCCAGGCGGGTGCGGACCGACCCGAGGACGAGACTTCGCGATCCCGCGCCACTCCGGAATCCGACGACGGCCGACGCGACAGCGCCGAACCACTCGTGCTGCCGCTCGCCGGTGAAACCGGCGAGTCCAGAACCGCGCGCCGCCCGGGTCCCGACACCGATGGTCCGGCTCGCAGGAACTCGGACGACACCTCCCGGAACGATCCGGAATCCGATGCTCCGCGACAAGATTCGAGGAACCGCGGGGAGTGCGCCCGGCTCTCACTCGAGGAGATCCAGCAGGCCACCGGAAGCAACACCATCCGGCCACCGGACGAGCCGGTCGGCGAGCGCGGCATGTCGCTGCGTGACATCCAGCAGGCTGCGGGTGGCCGCCTGTGGGACTACCCGGACGGCGGACCCGACCAGCCTCGCCACCAAGGCATCGCCGACGAACTGCTGCGAATGGCCGCTGGGATGGATCCGCGCGATATCGCCGAAGGCCGTGGGCCGCGCGCCCTGGTGGTGGACGAATACGTCGGCCCGGTGGACGAGCACGGGGTCGGCGCCCATGCCTATACCCTGACCGTGCGCATGGATCCGGACACCGGCGAATTCCACATCGAGGTGTCCGATCCGGCGGCGGGAAGCCGCAGAGGGTTCCCGCCCGACCTGCCGATGGACGTCCGCACGGTGTCGGCGATCCTGTTCGACGGTGCGGGAAACGCGTTGCGGCCCAGCGGATCCGACCCGCGAGTGCGTCCGACCGACGACCGCCCGATCTACAACCCCGACGGCGAGATCGCCGGTCGGAGCGGCGACGAATCGCCGAAGCGGTTACAGGCACGGATGCGGGCCGAGATGGCCGACATGCGCGCCCGAGGAGAGGCCGAGCGCGCGCGGCGCCTGCGCGACCTGCTGGGCCGCATCGACGACGCGGATCTACCGGAAGGAGTGTCGAGGCGGTCGCTGCGGGTCAGGGCCGCGCAGGCGGAATGGCATGCCCGCGAGTTCCGCAAGAACGCCGACACGTGGTGGCGGGTTGCGGGCGGCAGACCCCCGGACGATGCCCGGATACCGCCGCGTTCGCCTGCGGACCCTGCGCCGGCTTCGGAACCTTCTCGCGTCGGTTCGAACCCATCGGACCCGGCACGGATTCCGCGGGGCGATCGCGATCCGGACGCCGAGGACGAGGCTCGGCGGCCATCCGATCCGACGACCCCGCCGCGCGACGCGGACGACGCAGCGCCGGCGCCGGAGGATCGGAGGGTGGCGCCACCGGCCCGCGACGGTGCGCAGCACGATGACGCGGCACAGACCTCGCACGACCCCACACCCGACGAGACGCCGGATTTCCTCGGTGAATCCGACGACGTCGAGGAGCGATTGGAGCGCGGAGCGGACGACGATGTTCCGGCCGGCATGTTCCGCGACGCCGACGGGCTGCTGCACAAGTTCGGCGATCGTCCCGACTCCTACCGTGATCCGGACGGCACGTGGCACCACGAGGACGACGGTCCGGGCACCTACCGCGACGACAGCTTCCGGTTGCGCAACGCGCAGAACAATGAGTACATCTCCGATCATCTGACGAAGCGGCCGTACCGGTTCCTGGCCGATCCCGGCCCCGAGCGTGCGTACCCGGTGGTCGACGAGGTGATCGCCGAGCAGATCGCGAAGGCGGTCACCGAGCGCAAGACGTTGCAGGCGCAACGCGACGCGGCCAATGCCGCGGTCAAGCGTCATATGGCGGAGTTCGGGATCGAAGAGATCAGCGACCTCGCCGAGAACCAACTCGCCAAGCGGGTGGAGAGTCTCGAGATCGAGATCCTGGAGTCGGAACTCTCCGACGACGAGAAGCAAGCGAAACTGGATCGTCTCGGCGCGATGGAGCGCAACGCCGCGGAGTTCAACCGGCTGGGTCCGCCGCTGGTGAAGGCGTCGAAGACACTCGGCGAACTGGGCGGCAGGGCATTCGCGCTCGATGCGGATCAGCGGCCGGGTGCGGTGCTGCTGGCCCCCTTCGAGGGCGCGATCGATGGTGCGGACACCGTCGACATCGCGGTGCTGGTCCCTGGTGCGGACGGCGGGCCGCCGAGGCTGGTGGTGATCGAGGCCAAGGGCGTCGGTTCGCAGCTCGGTGGCTCCAAAACGGCCGAAGCGCAGCAGGGTTCGCCGGAGTATCTGCGCCGCACGGCCGCGATCGATAAGAATCTGCGGCGGATCCTGACCGAGACGCCCGAGGAGATGGCCGCGCGCGGTGTCGATCCGGACAGTGCGGCGGGCCGCGCCCTGCTGCGGGCACGTGAGCAACTGCTCCAGGCGCACCGGGACGGGACGCTCGAGGTGGAATACCACCTCGTGCACGTCTCCAAGAACGGGCACGTCACCGCCAGCCAGTTCAATCTCGAACGTGACGGTGTGCTGGTGCGCATCGACGTCATCGGCGGGATCGAATCGCCCGCGCTGGTGCGAACACCGGATCAGGCGACACCCGCCGACGCACCGGCACGCGCTGCCGACGACTCGGCGCTTCCGCCGCAAAGCGACAACGGTGATGCCGCGTCCGCTCGGCAGCTGCTCGGCGTGCCGGGCGAGGACGAATGGTCGCCCCTGAGTCCGGAGGAGGTCGGCGAGCGGCTGCGGGAGCACCTGCGCGACGCGATGGACGATCCCGGATTCGAGGTCTTCGGGTTCGACCTGCCCGGTCTCGATCCCGAGGTGGTGCGGGAGTACGCCAGGGCGATGGTCGATCTGTTCGACCGGTACCCCACCGTGGACCTGCGCAGTGTCGGCATCGGCGGGCTGCCGCCCAAGGTGATCGGCATGGCGCAACCGCGGCTGGATGCCTCGGGGCGCATGTTCACCGACTCGATCGTTCTCAGTTACGACCACGCGACCAGCGCGCAGACCTTCCGGGATCGGATGCAGGCCGGTGTCGACAACGGCCGGTTCTCCTCGGAAGTGTTGCGCCGTCCGGTGCGGGCCGTCGTAGCGCACGAGTACGGTCACGCCCTGGACTACGCGAGTCAGCAGAGTGCGCGGCATCGAGCCGAGGAATTCCTGTACGAGCGCTATCTGGACGACGGCACCCGCATCCCCGGTCTCGGTTTCGAGGACTGGCTCGACCAGCTCAGCGGTCACAGCTTCGACCGCGACGGCGACCTGCGGCCGGAAGAGGCGCTGCCAGAGGCGTTCGCCCACGAGGTGCTGCGTCGTGACGACGACGATGCCGACCCGCTCAGCGCCCCGGCGCGCGCGCTCAACGACCTGCTGACCCAGCTGGCCGCCAACCCGCCGGACACCGCCGAGACGCCCCTATCGCTGGAACCCGACCACCTGGGTCCGCCGGCGGATGAATCCCCAGCGCGCGGTGGGGCGAAGAAACCACCGGACGGTTCGGACGGTGTGCCGGAGCCGGGTGATCGAAAAGTGGCGTCGCTGGACCGCGACGGCCCGGACGACAGCCCCGAGCCTCCGGAAACCGGGACGGCCGATGGCGGGGCGAACAAGCCACCCGCCGATCCGCCCGCCCGTACCCCGGACGAACCGAATGACGGCGGCGACGACCGCGACGAGGAGTCGGCGGCGAACGACACCACCCCGATCGCTCCGGAGCACGCTACGGCTGGGCATCGGCCCGAGGGCACGGACGAGCCGGGCGACGCTGACACCGCGCAACCCGTCTCCGGTGACGGCGGCGCCGGGAAGCCCCCCGCCACACCGCCTTCGGCAGACGAGCCCGGTGACGAGCCGGGCCCGCGGTCGGACTGGTACTTCCGGATGCGGATCGAACAGGCCGACTGGGAGGCGGACATGGCGGCCGACCATGCCGCCTGGCTGCGCGAGCTGGCCGACGCCCGCCCAGACGACCCGTGGTCGCGATTGCGCGCCGAACAGGCGGAATGGAATGCCCGCATGGCCGCCGATCGCGCGGCCTGGCTGCGGCTGGTGGAGGCCGAGAACGACACATGGTCCGCCGCCGTCGAGGCGGATCGGTTGCGGCGCGCCGCCGACGCCGACCGTGACGATCCGTGGGCCGAACTCCGCGCGCAACAGGCGGAGTGGAACGCCCGGATGGCGGAGGACCGGGCACAGTGGCTGCGCAGGCTCTACACGCCTATCGGGACCGCGTCACAAGACGATTCGGGGGTGGGCACACCGGACTCCGGTTCGCCGGCGCGTCCCGGTTCCGTGTCCTCGGCCGACGCACCCGCCGTCGCACCGGAAGCGGGCGCAACGCCGCGCGCGGCGGACGAGTCGCGCACCGGCGACGTCGATGCGGCCGAGGACCCGCGCGACCGGATGTCGCCCGAGATCCGTGCGGAATACGACCGGCTCGCGGCCGAACTCGAGCAGGCACAAGCGCGGCGAGCCGAACTGCGGCAGCGTCGCGACGACCTCGCGTCCCGGTTCCCGATCGATGACGCCGACGACTGGGCGGCCCTACGACCCGCACCCGACGGACTGGACCGGACGCTGGAGGACCTGCGCGGCCGGACCATGCCGGTCACCGAGATGCCGGAGCGGCTCGCCCGGATCGACGAGCTGGAACAGGCCGCGCGGGACTTCGCCGAGGCCGACGCCGAAGCCGCCCGCCTGGAGACGGAACTGGCGAACCTGGAGCTGTCCACCACGCCGCTGGCCCGATACGACCAGCTCGTCCAGCAGCGCCAGACACTGACTCGCGAACGCGAATTCTGGCGCGCCAAGCGCGACGACAGGGCCGCGCGCTGCGACCGCTGGGGCGAAAACGTCCGCTTGGAGGACTCGGCGCTGCGCGGTGATCAACTGGAAACCACGATCCTCCAGCTGTACGAGGCGGCCAACGTCCGGACCATCGACGACCTGGGCGGCCTCGACGACGCGCCGCACACCGACCGGGTCGCGGCGCCGCCGCTGGAGGCCGAGCACCGCAGGCAGGTGATCGGGAAGCTCGCGGCCGCCGCCGAGCGGGTCAACCAGCTCGACGAGCAGATCGAGCAGGTAGACCAGCAGATCGCCGATCTGCGCCAGGCCGGCGTCGGAACGGAACGGTCTCGCCCGCAGGACGTGATCGACGCGCTGGAAGAACTGGCGCAGGCCAGGGCCGACGCGCTGCGCGAGATCAAGCCGCGCAGGCACGAGCGCGACGACCTCGCCGCCCGTCTCGGCCTGCTGGACGAGCAGGGACGGGTCGACCAAACGGCCGGTGAGCCGGACCGGCTGGACCGGACCGTGGCCGACCTGCGCGCGGCGGTGCGGGACGGGGTCGCCGACGGAACGCTGTCCGGCGAGGATGCCGCCGCCCGCCGCCGGGACATCGCCGCACTCGACGCCGTCGCGCGGGAGGTGAACACCGCGCACAACGCGATCGGCCGCATCCAGGACGACATGGCCAGGGTGGCGGGCGCGTACCGCGACCTCGTCGAGCGCAGCGGCGGCCGGATGGTGACGGATCGAGTCGGCATCGTCGACGGTGAGCGACCTCGCGTCATCGTGCTCGGTCCCCGGCCCGACCCGGACGCGCCGCGCGCCGACCACGACGCCGCCCTGGCCGCCGCCCTGCGCCGCAGCTCTGATGTGGCGCAGGCGATCGTGCGGCCGGAGACCACGGTCGAATACCGGCGGGTGCTCGCCGACCGCGAGGACAACGTGCGGGCGGAGGAGATGGACCCGCCCGAGATCGAACGGTTGAGCACCGGTTGGGTCGGTGGCCGCCGCCTGGACATCACCTCCTGGCGCGACGCCGACGGCGTGTGGCACCACGTCGATCCGACCCGTCCGGACTGGGAGTTCGGGCGCGACCGGTCCGAGCTGCCCAAGAAGTTCACGCCGAAGGATCCGCCGGACGGTGTCAGCGGGTGGGCGATGGAAGATGTCGTCAACGACATCACGCTGCCGACCGACGACGTCCCGGCGGGCAAAGTCCCGGAAAGCACTCTGCCGGTGCACATGCCGCAGGCGCCGTCGCAGTATGACACCTCGGGCGTCGACCCGAACGACCTGTTCAGCCAGCACTGGGGCGCGGATTCGTACAACGTGGTGCGCCTGCTGTTGATGGCGGCCCAGGTGCCGAAGCATCCGGCGGTGAAGGCGTGGATCCAGCGTCATCCGGAGATCGGCGAGTGGGTGCGGGCGCGGCCGTGGCTACAGCACCTGCCGCCGTTCGGCACGGTGTTCCGCGACTACGCGTGGTTCGCCCCGCCGCGGCGCAACATTCAGCCGATGCACCGGCCGTGGATCGCGGCCGACCATGTGCCGCCGGGTGACCGGGTCGACATCCCGGCGGGCTTGCAGCGCGAGTGGGACCGCGACATCGCGGCCTGGCAGCGGGTACAAGACTGGGCGGACGCGGAATACCAGCGGTTCCTCGCCGACGACAGCGACCTCGACGGGATCGCAGACGGCATCGACAGACATCGGCGCGCCGAGCAGGAAACGCGGGCACGCGAGGTGGTCGACATCGTCGCGCGGCAGCTGGTCCTGCGGCAGCCGGGCATCGACCCGCTCGGCGACGTGAACGCCCAGCTGTCGCGCATCCAAGACGAGATCGACCGAGTGGCGGGCGAAGTCGCGGACCGGTTCGCCGCCGAGGATCCCGAGGCCGTCCGCGACACGATCGAGGACATCCGCGAACTGCTCGCCGGCGGTAGCGATCCCGAACAGCTCGCGGCCGCGCTCGCCGAGCACATGCGCGACGACGTGCCGACGTTCACGCGCGAGGAACTGGCGCGGATCAAGAACCACCTGATGGCCGACGAGCACCGGGTTCGCGACCACGCCGACCCGCACGGCCGGTATGTGCGCACGAGGATGGATCGCCTCGCCGATGTCGCCGAGGCGTGGAACCGCCTGATCGACGGGGCTCCGCTGCCCCAGGACTTCGTGCTGCTCAACGACATGCTGGCCGAGGCGCGTTTCCTCGCCGACAATCCCGGGGCGACCTGGCAGCAAGCCAATGCCCACGCGATCGCGCTCGGGTTCCACTGGGACGCCGACCGCCCGCCGCTGACCGGATGGCGCGCGGGCATCCCGTACGCTCCGGCTCCTCTTCCGCCGAACCCGGGTTACCTGCCGCCCGCGCCGGGTGCGCTGGGCGCGCCGCGTCCGCAGGGGCCGACCGGTGGCCCCGTGGAAGGTCCCGGAGGTGGCGGCGGCCGCCCGCGGGAGGAGCCGTCGCGTCCGCGGGAGGAGGCCGAGTCCTCGGCGCCGCAGCCGAGTGCAGACGGCGGCGCGCGGAAACCACCGGAGGACCCGCCAGCCGCGCGGCGTCAGGACGAGCCCGACGACTCCGGCGACGGCGAGCAGGCCGTGCCGGAGGAGTCCGGGGGCCGCGAGCGTCTGCCGGAGCTGCCGCCTGGCATCGCGCGTCCGGACGAGCCCGGGTTACCGCCGTCGTCTTCCGCGCGAGACGATGCCCACCGGGTGCTCGCCGAGCTCGACGCGCTACACCGTCGCATCGACCAGCAGCTCGATGATCTGCTGCGCCGGGCGAGTTCCGACCTGGACCGGATGCAGCAGCGCGCTCTGGACCGTCTCGCCGACATCGAAGCCGAGGTCACCGAACGGTTCGACGAGCTGTCCGCGCGGCTGCGCCCGGACCAGGCCGCGTCCGAAGGCTCAGCGCCGCCGCTCGGATCACCCGCGGCTCGCCTCGGCGCGGAGCCGGATGACCGGGCCGAGGCGGCGCTGGAGCGCATCCGCACGCAGTTCGATGAAGCGGCCCGCCGCACCGACCGACAGTTCGACGAGCTGCTCCGCGACACGCTCGCCCAGCTCGACGGGGTCGCGGCGGATCTCGATCAGCGCTTCGACGCCGCCGTCTCCCGGCTCGACCAGCTCGCCGCCGGAACGGACGATGCGGCCCACCCCTCTTCCGAGGCGCAGGCGCTGGACGATTTGCACGAGCGCCTGATAGCCGAGCTGGACGAGATCCACCGCCGCGCCATGGACCGGCTCGCCGGACTCGAACGCGAACTTGCCGGATCATCCACTCCCGACCCGGTCGATCTCGACGCACCACCCGCGCCGTCGCGGCCACTTACGGCCGGGCACCCCGGCGCGGGTACGCGCGTCGGCGACCCGGCGTCGCCGACAGCGGTTCGCGGTACCGAGGAATCGGCGCGTGCAGGAAGAGACGTCGATCGCCTGTCCAGGCAACGGGGTTCGGCAGCGCGGGAGTTGGCTGATGCGCAGGCGAATCTCGCGGAGGCTCGGCGTGGTCTGGTGGTGAACGATGCGGATTTGACGCGGGATGCGTTTGATGACGCGCTCGACGATTTACGCGGGCGCACGATGCGGGTCGACGAGCAGCAGCAATGGCAGGAGCGGGTTGCGGAGCTGGAGCGTGCCGCGCGGCGGGTCTTCGATGCCGAGGAGTCGCCCCGCGCCGATGCCGAACAGGAGCGCCTGTCCGCCCAGCGGGATGCCGCGGCGCGAGCGTTGACCGATGCCCAAACTGACTTGGTTGCGGCTCGGCGGGGTTTGCCGGTCGACGACGAGGATTTGGCGCGGGATGCGTTGGATGACGCGCTGGCCGGTTTGCGTGGGCGCACGATGCGGGTCGATGAACAAGGGCCGTGGCAGCAGCGGGTTGCGGAGCTGGAGCGTGCGGCACGGCGGGTGTTCGGTGCCGAGGACGAACTCGCCCGGGCTGAAGACGCGGTGCGTCGGGCTGATCACGCAACGGGGCTACTTTCGAACGATCAGAGCGGCACAGCGGTTTCGCGTGGAGCGGATGGTGAGGTCGGGGAGTCGGCGTATGCCGAAGCCGATGCCGAGCTGGGACGCTCGATCGCCCAACGGGACGCGGCGGCGCGAGCGTTGACCGAAGCGCAAGCTGACTTGGTTGCGGCTCGGCGGGGTTTGCCGGTCGACGACGAGGATTTGGCGCGGGATGCGTTGGATGACGCGCTGGCCGGTTTGCGTGGGCGCACGATGCGGGTGGATGAGCAGGGGCCGTGGCAGCGGCGGATTGCGGAGTTGGAGCGTGTCGCGCGTCAGGTTTTCGATGCCGAGGACGAGCTCGCGCGGGCTGAAGACGCGGTGCGCGAGGCTGATCGGACAAGGTCTGTGCAACGTTCGGCACAGGAAGGACAGCCGGGTTCTCGGGCGCGCCGAGATGGCGGGGAACCGGATGTAGAGATGCCGCGTCCGGAGAGCGAGGGCGACCAGGACCCGCCCGAGGGTGGGGTTCGCGCGAGCCGTGACGGTGACCAGCACTCGCCGGAGGGTAGGGCTCGGTCGAGCCGAGACGGTGATTCGGAGCCGCCCGAGGATTCATCGGGTCCGGCTACGGCGCGCCCCCACTGGATGCCGCCGAATTGGGCGCTGCGCTCACACATTCCGCACCCGCCGAAGGACTACGAGTTCGAGATGCCGGGCCCCTTCCACAACGAGGTGGAGCCGTGGCCTGTCCCGATGCCGCAGCCGCCGCAACCTCCGAGGCCGCCCCAGCCGCCGACATCACAGGTGCCTTCTCAGCCGCCGGTTCCGCCGCAGCCGCCGGTTCCGCCGCAGCCGCCGGTTCCGCCGACGCCGCCGGTCCCGCCGCAGCCGCCGGTTCCGCCGACGCCTCCGGTCCCACCCCAGCCGCCGGTTCCGCCGACGCCGCCGGTCCCGCCGACACCTCCCGTCCCGCCTGTTCCGCCGGTTCCGCCGACGCCACCGGAGCCGCCGACGCCTCCGGTCCCACCGGCACCTCCCGGCCCGCCTACACCTGGCCAGCCGACCTCGCCGTACCCGCCGGTGCCGCCAGGACCTCTACCGCCGTACCCGTCGGTGCCGCCAGAGTCACCGCCCTCGTACCCGTCGGCACCGCCCTCGTACCCGTCGATGCCGGCTCCGGAGCCATCCGTTCCGCCCTATCCAGGACCATCCGCACCGCCGTATCCGCCGTCGCTCCCGGGTTGGCCCGGTCACTCGAACGGCCCGTGTCATCCCGACGGCACGGTCCCGCCGATGCCACCGGGTATGCCGGTGCCCCCGATCCCGCCCGGCATGCCGCCGCCACCGGCGGGCGGTAGCCGACGGACCAACGGCCGCGGGCCGCACGGAAACGGGCACAGCCAGGATTCGGCACGGGCTCTCTTCGTCCGCCCGTTCGCGGGCTTCGGTGTGCCCGCCGAGTTCGACCCGACGACCGGCGCGTTGCGTGCCAACCCGTCCGAGGCGAGCGGGCACAGCGGCGTCTACGGTGAACTCGGCGGGGTCTCGGTGGTGTTCTATCGGCACGGCGGCAAGCTCGCGCTGCGTGTCGGTCATCGCACTGTCGACCTCGACGGGCCCGTCGAGGTCGAATGGGGCACCGTCGGGTGGCGGACCACCCGCTTCGCGGTGGTCGTCGGTGGTGTCGTCTTCTGCGAGCTGACCTATCGCTCGGTGCCGGAAGAGATGGACATCGGCGCGCTGGTCCGAGCCGTGGTGGCCGACCCCTTGCGACGCACCGAGATCTTCGCCGGATGACCGGAAGCCGACGATGCGGAAAGGTAACCATCGACGTGAGGAGGAATGATGCGTATCGACCATCCGACCGATGACGAACTGCGGGAGAATTTCGACGAAATGCTCCGCTCCGTGCTGACCGGCGGTGGCATCCGCACGGAGACCGGTCTCGACATGAAGACCGAGGACGCGCTGTGGGCGATCGCCCGCGCGTATCCCGACGTGCCGGACGCGCTGGTCGACATTGCGCGCGCGGCCTTCGCCGGCCAGCTCGACGGCTCGAATGCCCGCGAGCGCAAGGAGGCGCTGGCCCGCAAGATCGAGGAGCTCAACCGGCGTCGGCAGGCGCGGTGATCGGCCGGTGGTCACCGATGTCACGACCTAAGGTGGGCCCATGACCGAATGGCGCGCGTTGACAGACAGTGAAATCGTCGACCTGGCCGTCGGCCTGCGGGCGCTGGACGCCTCCCAGCCGATGGACGCGATACCGCGCCTGGCGGAGTCTTTCGGCTGGAAAGTGCTGACCGTCCATCCGGACCGGGCGATGCTGGACGCCGGATTCGGGATGGCCAGCGGCAAGATCCATGGGCGTTCGGGCTCGATCGCCGACATCAAGTTGCGCGTCACCGATTTCGCCCCGAACGACGCGGAGGGGCAGGCCCGTTCGAGGGACGCATTCGTGGCGATGGTCGCGGCCTTGACCGGCGCTCTCGGTGAACCGACCGCTCGGATCCCCGGCCCCACCGCCGAGGTCCGTTGGGCGGGGCCGGAAGCGACTTTGGTGCTGGAGGATCTGGGACGATCGGTTCAGCTGTCCCTGGTGGCCAACTATTGGCTGAAGCTGCACGATCAGGCCGTCGAGTTGGAGGGGCAGGAACAGAGTTGAGCGGGTGGGGAGACCTTGCCGCAGGCCTGGCCGCGGAACTCGCCTCCCTGCGCGCGGGTTCCATCGTCAAGCTGGTTGAAACAGAGACAGGGGCGCGGCGGCGATACGCCCAATTCCTACAGCTCGACGACGCGCTCTCGGCCGAGTTGGTCGATGACGAATGGCTCGACCCCGCCTTGCGCGCCGGTGCCACGGGACGCGCGCTGATCGCCGATTCGGGTTGGCGGGCACGCGATGCCGACCACAGCAACTGGTGGGCCGAGCTGCCCTGGCCGAGTTCCTCGGCCGATTACCAGCGGCTGGCCGACATGGTCGTCACCGGGTTGCGCGACGGGTTCGGCATCCGAGCGCCCAGCGTCCTGGCCTACACCGCATGGAATGAACGCTTGGAAAATCGCAAGCTGGACCTGCCGCTGCTGGGCCTGCGGCAGGAGCCCTGACGCGCGCCGCGCGCGAACCGGCGCTGTGCCAGGATGAACGACGAACCAGGACGAACACAGCTCAGGCATCGTGGCGTGCGCGCCTGCTCCGATGCGGTAGATGAGGGGATTTCCGCGACGTGACCAGATCAGGCGGCGAGGCATCCGGTGACGAGCCCCGCGCCGCGTCGGCTCCGGACCACGACGATCCCGCCGATACTTCCGCGACACCGCCCGCAGGCGAGAAGCGGTCGGCCGAAGTGGTAGCCACCGGTCCGGCCGACCCGTCGGCGGAAGACGCCGAGTCGGGGGAAGAGCCCGATGTGGGCTTCACTCTCTCCGAAGCCCCGCCCGTGGCGGATGCCGCCGAGCGAGCCAAGGCGCTCATGCATCAACTCGCTCGCGAGCTGGGGGCGGGTGGTCCGCCGGGCTGGCAGCGGGTGGATGCGGTGTTCGCGCTGACGGTGGCCGCCGAGGTGGCGTTGGCCGTCTACTCCGCCGATCAGGAACGCGTCGTACGGGTGACCCCCGAGCCGGAGATCATGGCGCTGGTCCGGGAGCACCGGCAGTTGTCGGCCGGGATGGGCGACGGACCTTGGTGGCGTTTGCTGTTCACGCTGACCGGTACGGGCCGGATGGAAGTCGACTACGACTACGGCGACGAGCCGTTCCCGGATGATCAGCTGTTCCCGCCCGAGGTCTACCTCGCGGATCTGGTGGCGTTTCCCCGGAATTCGCTGCCCGTGTGGCTCGGCGCCTACCTCGGTCACGACGACCGTCAGTTGCGGCCTCCGCAGGTCGCCGCGGCGCAGGCGCGGGCGGACCGGGAGGCGGGTGTGCGCGCCGTACCGTGCGAGGACGACCTGCCCGCGTTCCCGTTGATGGCCGCCCGGTGGGCGGTGCTCGCCGCGGCGTTCGTGGCGGCCGGGTCGCAGTGGGGCCCACGTCTGCTGCCGTCTCTGAGCTGGTTCGAGGGCAGCAAGCGCAGCGGCTGTTCGCTGTACGCGCTGCCCGGTGGGCGGGCCGTCCTCTCGGGCGGAGTGTGGAACGCGCCGGAACTGGCGGCGGCGTACAACGGCGGCGTCCGGTTGCCCGACCTGTACGCGGGCGCGCCGGAGTGGGTGGCGAGTCAGGTGGTGAACCACCGCGCCGCCGGCGGCTTGCTGTCGTTCTGCTACTGGTGGGAGAAGGGCCGCTGGCACCGCGGCGAGTCACCGGGGCCGGACCGGTTCGTGGAAGCGGTGCCGGGCGTGTGGACCTCGGACACGGTTGTGGACATCGTGAGCGGCCTGCTCGGCGACGACTCGACCGCCGAGCAGCGCGTCGCCGTCGCCGGCCTCGTGTCCGCGGCCGAGGCGGGTGTCGTCACACGGGACATCCTCGCGGAGGTGTTCGGTGACGACGGCGAGTTCGACGTCGACGCCGCTTTCTTCCAGCTCACCATGGCCGGGGTGACCATGACAGCACCGGGGCCGATGGCGCGGGAGGATGCGATGGCCCGGGTCGAGCGATTCATCCGGCGCAGCGGCGCCGACACCGCGAACTATGCGCTGGAGGACTTGCGCGCCGATCGGATCAGCGTCGGCTGGATGGTGTACGTCCCGGTCCAACCGGGCGAGATCGCGATCGGCCGGGCGATCTACTACGTCGCGGACGACGGTGTGCTGGAACGGTCTTCGTCCTCGGTGGCGCCATCGGTATACATCGCCGAGTTCGAGCGCCGGTTCCGGGACCGGCACGGTCCGGTGGGAGCGTCGTGGTCGAACAGCGAAAAGCGTTGAGCCGCAATCGGTCGAACCCATAACCTCACGGTTTTTGCCCACCGCCGGTCATCCGGAGGTGCGCCCTGTGCCGGCGGATCCCGCGTTTCTTGCGGAGCGAAGTACGAACCCGCTGATCCGGCGTGGTGAGTCGCGCATGCGGCTACCGAGATTCGGGGCTGTACATGCGGGGTCGCCCCGAGTACCCATAGAATCGTTGGTGCGTCTTAAGACAATATTCGGTCTGCCGTAAGAACCGGCTGCCATATTGACGTGTGGCGCACCGCCGGTCGCGGCGCGCAGCGATGAGGAGGGTCATCAGCGTATGAGTTGCCGGGCGCAGAAGGGTGATCCCGTGCGCGGGGGCGGACGGGACCGCGTGCCGTGGCGCGCGCATAGCCGACGCCCACGTGGGGGGTGGATTCAGTTGTGCGGGTCGGAGTCTGTGTCTCCAGGGTCGGACCTCGGCATCATATCGCCGTTCGCTGTGCCGCTGTCCAGGAGCTATTCCCAGCAGTGGTGGTCTGCCTTCGCTGTTTCGGGATCTTCGAGTACCTGGTCAGGAGCGTGACCCATGCCGCCCCCGAGGCCTGAGACCGACAACCCGTGGACCCGCCTCAACGAGCAGGCCCACAATGGAACACTGAAGCTCAGCGACAGCGCGGCAGGGGAAGCGGCCGCACTCGCCGCCGCGGCGGCGAACGCCGTGGAGCTGGTCAAGCGCCATGTGGCAGATGTCCAGAATCCCAGGGGTTTCGGCGCCGCTCAGTCGAGTTACCTCCTGCAGGCGAAGTTCGCGAAGGCGGCCGGAGATCTGGACGACATCCTCCGGCGGTTCCTGGAGATCTTGAACGCCATGGGCGAGACCTTCCTGGCGGCGGGCAAGAAGTACAACGAGACCGAGACCGATTCGGGCGCCGAGTTCCGCAGAATCCGGGACAACACGCCTCGGCGAGGGGATGTGAACCAAGGGGGCAATCCCGCGACGCCTCCCACGGCCATAGAGAACGACATCCCGGGCTTCATGACCGATCGGCAGTATTACAACACCAAGGCGCCGGCCCCGAAGGATGCCGACAACAACGGCCGCGGCGACGAGTTCCGGGCGATGGAGGAATTTTCCGGCGCGCGGGAAGGGCGCGATTCGATTCCGATCGAAGTCGAGAACCCGCACGAGAAGGACCACCCGTTCTTCGAATCCTTCGAAACCGGCATCGATTCCATGGCGGTCATCCAGGACGCTCGAGTCTGGGAATGGATGGCCGTCGAGCTCGACGGAACGTTCGATGATCTGAACAACCGCCTGGCTCGGTTCCCGCTCGACGGTTCGTGGGAATCCCCGCAGGGCCAGGGCGGTATCAACGCGGCGATCGCGGCCGCGAACACGTATCGGTCCCAGGCCACCGCGCTGACCAACAGCATGCGGGTGATGAGTCAGAATCTGACCTACACCGCGGGCTGGCTGGCCGAGACCAAGAGGTTCATGCCCGGTGAGACCCGGGACCGGGGCGGATACGTCGACCGCGAAATCCAGGAAGACAGCTGCCTCACGCTGTGGCACCGGAGGGGCTTCGAGAACTGGTACGCGGAGGGGATCAAGCACACGAACTCGGCGATTCCGGTCCTTCCGGCTCCAACGGTGCGGCCCGCGCAGGCTCCAGCGCCGCCCGGCCCGCCCGGCCCGCCGGGCACGGCTTCACCCGGCACGGCCGCCCCGGGAGCGTCGCAGCAACAGTTGGCGGCTCTGCGGTCCGCGCAACAGCAGTCCGATCAGCAGCGGCAGGCACTGGAGCAGCAACAGAGAGCGCTGGAGCAGGCGCGCCGCACGGCCGAGCAGCAGGACCAGCAGCGCGCCGCCGCGCAACAGCAGCAGCAGGCCCAGCAAGCCGCCCAACAGGCGGTTCAGCAGGCCGCGCAGCAAGCCGCGCAGCAGGCGCAGCAGCTCGGGCAGCAATTGGCAGGGGCCGCGCAGCAGGCGGCGCAACAAGCCGCCCAGCAAATCGCGCAGCAGAGCGCGCTCGCCGGGTTGCCCGGTCTGCCACCAGGTTTGAAAGACATTCAGGACGCCGCCAAGAAGATGGGTGGGGCGGGGAAGGGGGCGACGGGCGGCCCCGGGCCGGGCATCGGCAGTGCCAACCCACCGGCCGGGCAGAACCTCGAGCGAGCTTCCAAACTCTTTCCCCGAGCGACGGCGGACATCGCCGCCACGGCGGCCGGTGTGCGCGCGGGTCTCGCGCAGGGAGCGGGAATGCCCGGCGCGCCGATGGGCGGCATGCCGATGGGTGGCCCCGGCGCCGCCGCGGGCGGACAGCAGAAGGAGCACAAGCGCGCCGACTACCTCGACTCCACCGAGCATCTCGAGGAGGCGATCGGTGAGGCTCCGGTCGTGGCGAAACCGGTGGTCGAGAAATGACGGCCGGGCTCATGACGCACACATGGCGGTTCACCGACCTGGAGTTCGTCGTGCTCTGGGAGGATTTCGGCGAGCCCGGCCCGCCCAGGCCGTTTTCCTTCACCAGCCGCACACCCTTGTTGGACGACTACCGCGACGAAAAGGCGGAGGTGCGTGCCGCTCTGCGCGCCTCGTCGACTCCGGCGATGCGGGAGATGCTGGCGGACCTGTATCGCCCGGACATTCGCGTCCGGGTACTGGGTTTCGACGGAAGGGATTACACCAACGTGGCGAACAACGTGCGGCTGATGGCGGCACGTCGTGCCGATCGCGGGTATCTGGTCACCCAGTTGCCGGGTGAAACCGTCGGCCACAGCGGCGGATTCACCGTCACGGAGTGCGCGGCGGTGGAGTTGGCCGACGTGGTCGTGCGTGCGCTGCCGGAAGCCGACCCGGGCAAGCGGGCCGATATCGTGCTCGCCGACGAGGACGAGGGCTTGGATCTGGATTACGACTACGGCTCCTCGTCGGTGCGGGATTCGTTCGAGGCGTCCGTGCACGATCGCTCGGCCGAGTTCCGGTCGGCTCCGGCCGAGCGTTTCGGATTCATCGACGTCCTCCAAGCGGACTCGATCTTCGGCCCGCGCGGCATGACCCGGCATCGCCTGAAATGGCGGGATCTCGTGGACGACGGCCGTTATGTGATCGATGACGGGCATCCTCCGGTCGCGATGGCGGCCGATAAACGCCGTGTTGTCTCGGTGATCAACGCGCGCATTGCCGAAGTCGTCCGCGCGATCAAAGACGAACGAGGATAGAGGGGGTGGAATTCCGATGACCGCATCGCAGCCCGGACAGCCGGGTGATTTCCCGGCGGAATTCACGGCGAATTCGCTCACCGGCTCGATTTCGGTGCGCACCACCGAAATGGGCCTGCCGTTGGGCATCGAAATAGACGCCGATCAATTGCGCCGCGATCCGGACGCGCTGGCCGGCGAGATCCTGCGGTTGTGCAAACAGGCGGCGAACCGTGCCGCTCTAGCTCGGCGAGCGCAGTTGCAGCAGTGGGGATGGACCTCGGAGATGCTCGCGCTGACCGGATTGCCCACCGAACAGCAGGTGGCGAGGCAGGAGATCATCGAGGAACAGGAGTACGACACCGAACCACAGAGCTGGCTCCGATCCGTCTGAGCAACAGCAGAATTCGCGAGGTTGTCATGGTCGAAACAATGGACGAGCTCATCGCTCGGGTGCAGAATCAGCTCTACCGGCTCACCGATCTCAACGATGCCATGAAGGGTATCCGGGTGAGTGAGACATCGCCCGACGGCGCGGTGACCGCGGAAGTGGACGGTAACGCCGCGTTGGTGGGACTGAGCTTTTCCGCCGCGATATCAAAACTTTCGCCGGACGAGTTCGAGAAAACGGTTGTGGACACCGCGCGGGCGGCCGCGCACAGGGCTTTCTCGGAGCGTGGTGAACTCATCACCACATTCAATGAGGAGGCCACCGGGTAGTCACCGGATGTTAACCACGTCGGGATCGTGATATGCGGTCTTCGCTAGGTAAAGTTGAATACGAAACGTCGGGGGATGTTTCGGGATCGGAAGATGATCATGAGCCACATTGCAGTAGTCCCGGATGCGCTGCGTGTCTACGGAAGTGAATCGGCGGCCATGGCTGCCGGCGTGGGAGCGATCGCGGCGGCCGACCAAGCCGCGACCGTCGCCGCGGTGGTGCCGGTGTTCGGGTTGATCGGCCAAGAGTTCCTCGTCTCGTATGCTTTCGCGCAGGCCAACCACTTGTCGTCGGTGGCGCAACTGGCGGCGGTGCACGCGGGTACGGCGCTGACGGCGCACCAGGCCGCCGCCACCTACGAGGGCGCCGACAGCGGTTCGGGGGCGGCCATCGGAGCGGTCCGCACGCAGTCATGACCACGCCAGGAGCCACTCCGCCGCCCGGCGCCGATCCGCTGGATCCGACGATCCCGGAATTGCTGCGGGGCAGCGCTCTTGCGCCCATGCTGGACATGCCGGTGAACGATGTCCTGCACAGCATGGGTTTACCGCAGCTGCCGGACATTCCGGCCTTCGTGCAGTTGCCGGACATGCCGCCGCTGCCGACGATCGATCTCGGCGCGCTCATGCGTCCGCTCGCCGATCTCGCCTCCGCGTTCGGCACCGGTCAGCTCGGCGCGCCACCTCCGCCCGCGCAGGCCGGTGACACCGCCGCGGCGCCACCCCCGCCGCCGGTCGACCCGACTCAGTTGCTGCAGAACGTGTCCACCGTGATGCAGACCGTGATGCAGGTCGGCTCGTCCCTGGTGCAGACCTTGATGACGGTCTGGCAGGGCATGGCGGCGATGGAGGCCGCGAAGAAGGCCGGTGAGGCGCGCACCGACGCCGACAAGCTGGCGGCGCAGAGCGCGCAGGAGAAGTCGGTGCTCGTCGACGCCGCAGGCAGCGTCTTCACGGGCGCGGGCCTGATGACGGCGGTGATGGCGAAGTTCTCCACCACCATGGCCTTCGCGCCGCTGCTGGCGGCTTCCCCTGGCGGACAGGGTTTCCTGGTCGCCTCCGCGATCGAGGCGATGACCGAGGCGCTGGCGATCACCGCCAAGACGAAGGCGGAGATGGTCGGGCACAGCGCGAGCATGACGCAAGCCGGGCAAAAGGTTCCGATCACCAACGCGCCGACGGGCGTGCAGTCGGCTGAACAGCTGACCCAGCTCATGAGCATGATCACGCCGCTGATCGGTACGGCCGGACAGGTCGTTCAATCGCTGGGGCAGCTGGCGGCGGCGAATCCGTCACTGCTCGCGCCGAAACCCATCAGCGCCCCTGGCGGGCACGAGGGCACAGGCGAGCCCGCGGAAGGCGAGGACGGCAAGAAGAGCTCGGCCGTCGGCGGCCCGGGCGGCGTGGGTGGCATCGGCGGTGGTATCGGCAGCGCGATCGCCGCCGCCGCCGCACCGCTGAACCCTTGGCCGGGAACCCGAGTGGCCGGCGGCTCGTTGGGCGGCATCGGCGTGGGAGCGCCCGGTACCGGCCCGGGAACGTCGTCGGCGATGTCCACTACAGCGGCGGGCACCGCTGCGACGGGGACCGGAACCGGTGGCGGATACATGCCGATGGGCGGCGGGGCCATGGGTGGCGCGGGACTGGCCCGCGAGGGCGAATCGACCACCGACGCGCTGCGCGGCCAGATGATCACCGGCCGGCACGGCGACGAAGTGGTCGGCCGGATCGAAGGGGTCTCGCTGCCGGTGGTCGGCGCGGCCGACACGACATCGGAACCACCGCCCGATAAGGAACTCACGCTCTGACGCGAGTGCCGAACAGTACACAGGAGGGTCTCATGAGTGACGGGAGGGGTGAGGTGTACGACAGCGTGCGATTCGACTCGGTCACCGCGGGCAAGGCGTCATCCGGACTGGACGCGCTGGCCGATCGGTTGACCTCGGACCTGCGCTCCGCCGAGGAAGCGCTGACCATCGTCCCCGCGGGCGCCGACGAGGTTTCCGGCCGGGCCGCGCAGACCGCGAACGACGTGGCGTCGTCGTATCTGGCGAGCGCGCAGGCCGGCGTGCACGAGATGCGCAAGCTGGCGGCCGCGTTGCGGCTGCACTCCAACCAGTTCGACGGCATGGAATCGGCCAACACGGCGGACTTCGACAGCACGGGCGACAGGCCCGCCTGACCGGTCTTTCGCGTCGTCGAGCAACCGAAAGGTCCTCCCCTGCAATGATCGAACCACCGCAGCCAGGTTTCACCGGCGTGGTGTGGACCGCGCGACCGCCCGAGCGGCTCGCGCGTGACCTCACCGCGGGGCCGGGCGCCGTGCCGATGGCCGAGGCCGTCGCCGCGTGGTCGCGCCTGGCCGCGTCGTTCGGCGCCGCTGTGGTCGAGTACGAGAAGGTGCTCGTGGACATGCGCGGCGCCTGGCAGTCGGGGCGCAGCGACGAAGTCGTGCAACGCGTCACGACCTTGCGGGACTGGCTGGTCGACGCGGCCGGCGCGGCGGCGGCCAACGCCGCCCGGTTCCAGGCCCAGGTGACCGCGTACGAGATCGCCCGGCTCGCGATGCCGAACACCGCCGACCTCGAGGTCATCCAGCAGGTACAGCGGATGTTGGAGTCGATGGGCGGGATGGTCGGTGCGCCGATCCGTGCGGTCGCGGCCGAGACCGACGCCGAGCAGGACGTGGCGAAGGCGGTGGCCTCGCGGGTCATGCAGAACTACGAAATGGCCACCGAACCCCTGGCCGCGCCGTGGCAGCAGCAGGAGCCGCCCGTGGTGGCGCCGGAGCAGGCGCTGACCGCCGAACAGACCGCCGCGCGGGCCGAGGTCCCGAAAACGACCGCAGCACCGTACGGTGCGGTGCGGATCGGGACGGTGCCCGTCCCGGCGATGCCCCGGGTGCCCACCGCCTACCGCGCACCGGTGTACGCGCAGTCTGCCGCCACAGCCGAAGTCGTTCCGCGTGCTACGCCCGCCGCCACGGTGAGCGCGAGCGGACAGCCCGCACCGCTCGTGCCCGGTGCGGTCGGCCAGCCCGGTCCGGCACCGGATACGGCTAGGTTCCCGCGCGCCGCCCTTCCCACGGAAGCAGGTGAGCAGATCGGGTTCGAGGGTGGCATCCAAGCGGCGCCCGCGGTACTCGGTGGCGCGGAGCCCGCACCTCACGCCGTCGCGCCGACGGAGACCAGGCCCGAGACGGGGGGTGCGGCGTGACGTCACTGACGAACGACGCGTTGCTCGTCGTAACCGAACGGTTGGGAGTGCAAACTCTCCCCTTGGCGCTCTCGGTTGCGCCACAACAGGATTCGATCGACGAGTACCTGGCCGCCCAGGAACACGCGCTGGCCGGATTGATCGGTGACGGCCTGCTCGACGCCGAGGGCGAAGTCGAATCAGAACTGGCCGCAGCGCTGTTCGTCCTGGCGCAGCCGGACCGTGAGCTGGTCGCGCGCATCTACACCGAGGACGGTCCTCGCCGCTTCTGTCTGGCGCGCCGCGGCGAACAGCACGCGCTCGCCGTGCGCTCGGGCGAGTGTTTCGAAGTGCGCTCGATCTGGGCCGACGGCTCGGACGTGACGCTGGCCGGTCCGCTGCTGGCCGCGCTCGGCTCGTGCGAACCCGCCGAGATCGCCGGATTCAGCGCGCTCGCCGCTGATCTGGCCGACCGGCTGGACGCGGCGGAGGACTCCAGCGGCTACGCCGACGCGATGTACGCGCTGGGCGTCGGCGAACGCGACGCCGCCGTGCTCGGGCTGGCGTTCGGCTCCTGCCGCGCCTACGCCGAGA
This sequence comes from Nocardia sputi, assembly GCF_023501985.1. Classification (NCBI taxonomy): domain Bacteria; kingdom Bacillati; phylum Actinomycetota; class Actinomycetes; order Mycobacteriales; family Nocardiaceae; genus Nocardia; species Nocardia sputi. The sequence goes on from NZ_JAMFLC010000005.1 coordinate 85,998, forward strand.
TCGTCGCCTACAGCCACCAGGACGGGCTGACCAGCCGGGCGCCCGGCGCGGTGGCGGTGTACGACACCGGCCGCGGGCGCATCGTCGTCGCTCCCATGGTCTCGCCGGATCAACAGATCTGGTCGACGGTCACGACGGGCACCGACCACCGGGTGACCCAGGCGGTCGCCACGTTGCTGGAAGGGCTACCCGGGGGGAGGTGGCTGCCACCGTAGCTCTCGGGTCGCCAGGCCCGGTAACCCCCTGCTCGGTGAGATCGCCCGGATCTCCCTATCAACACGAATTCTGACGGAAGGAAACGAAATGTCTTACACAACTCTCGGCGGTGGCTCGGGGCAGACCTACGGTGTCGAGGAGGGCGGCATCGACAGCGTCGTCAGCCGCATGGAGGACTCGATCTCGACGCTGCGCACCTCGATCAACCAGATCGACGAGTCGGTGCAGGCCGTCGCGCGCGGCTGGCAGGGTGACGCCCACCGCGAATTCAACACCGCGGCCGCCGAGTGGCACGACGAGGTCACCGCGCTCAACGGCAAGCTGGACCGACTCTCGCAGGCCGTGACCTCGGGTAAGAACACCATCGTCGGCTCCGACCAGGCAGGCCTGGCGTAACCCTCGACGGCGTCGCCGTCCAGTCGGATCGCCAATCTCTCACCAGAAGGAAACAGCAATGACGATCATGTACAACTCGCCGGCCATCACCGAGATGGTCAGTGACCTCAGCCAGTACGGTTCCACCATGAAGGCGCAGATCGACGAGCTCAACAGCGCCGCCGCCGCGTTCCGCGACAACCTGCAGGGTGAGCAGGCGGTCTCGAACTTCGACACCGCACACCGAAACCTGACTTCCGAGCTGGAGGACACCCTCCAGAAGCTCGACAACCTCGGCGTCAAGGTCGAGAACGCGCTCAATCGCGCCATCGAGGCCGACGGCAAGGTGGGCGACGGCTTCGCCGCCTTCTGATCGCGCGGAGCGACGACCAACGGCCGGCTGGAACGGTAAGGGTTCCAGCCGGCCGTTTTCGTGTGCGCGAGTTATCGCGCCGCGAGCGACTCACCGATGTAGTGCATCTCGTCCGGCGTGGTCACCATCAGCACGGTCGCGCTGCGCGCGGCCGTGCGCACCGTGATCCGGTTGGGGGCCTGGGGATCCTGCACCAGCGTCACGTCCGCGTCCACCGACCCGACGGGGTCCTCCGGCCGCCGCACGTGCACGATCGTCGCGCCGCCCGCGTGTGCGGTCGGCGGGATGCCGTCGAAGACCAGCACGGTCGTGCTCGGATACGGAGCGGCGGGCGGTGGCGGGGGAGCGGGCGGATGACAGCTGGCGCCCGCGGCGCGCGGAGCGATGGAAAGCACCTGCGGCGCAGCGAGATTCGCCACCATGGTGTGCCATGCCTCGGGCCGGGCGGTGTGCACGATGACATGTGCGCCGAGCGCGGTGGCGCGCAGGATCACCTGCTGGGCCAGGTCCAGGTTGCCGATGACTTCGAGGTGGCGGGTGCCCTCGCCGATCAACGGCACCGCGATGCCCTGGCCGCGCTCGTCCGCGCCGATGAGCTGGCCGCAGCCCGCTGTGGGCACCGCGAATCCGGTGAGGGCGGCCAAGGTGCCGCGGTATGCGATGTCGCTGCCCCACCGGCCCGCGTAGCCGATGGGCAGGGTGTCCAGCAGGATTCGCAGCTGGTTGCCCACCAGTTCACGCAGCCCGGGCAGCGGCGGCTCCTCGGGCGCGGTGACGGTGTCGAAGCGGACCACAGCATTGAGCACCACCGTGTCGGCGAGATCGGTGTGTCGATCGTGGCGGCCGGCTCCCGGCCGTAGACGCAACGTCACCGTGGTGGACAAGCTGGGCACCGCCCAGATGCCGGCCAGTCCGCGCGGTCCGATCATGTCGGCCGCGATCTGGTACTGCGTGAGGAAGCGGCCCTGGTACTCCAGCGATTTCGGCGACTCGACGAGCTGGTCGACATCGAAGCCGTGGGTGAGCTGGCGCACCGCGGTGTTCATCTCGGTGGCGGTCAGCACGGAGGCGGCGATGTCGTGGGCGGCGAGCCGGTTGGCGACCCGGCGGGTGGCGATGATCGCGGTGCGCAGCGCACCCGCGCCACCACCGCCCCGGTTGTCCACCGCCTCGGCGTTGGCCAGCGGATCCATCCGCAGCACCAGCCAGCAGGTGCGATGGGCTATGGCGGGCAGTGGGCCGAGGATGCGGTCGTACAGCTGTGCCGCGACACCGGTGCCCGCGGTGCGCGCGCCGGTGCTCACCACGTCGATGCCGGCCAGGGTCAGATCGAATTGATCGAGGCAGCGGGCGATTTCGGGGAGCGGGAGCAGCTGGTCGGTGCTGAGTGAACCGCGATCGAGCAGGGTCAGCGTGTCCGGCGGTGGATCGATCCGGAGCATGGTGAGCAGCAGATCGCCGTCCCAGCGCACGCCGTAACCACCCCCCTCGGTGAGCGGCACGTCGAGGGCGGGCGCCTGCGCGAGGCGTTCGGCGGGACGCAGGCCGGGACGCTTGCGGCTGATCGCGCTACCGATGCGCGCGGCGGGAGTGTGACCACGGATCGGCGTGAGACCGGCCAGCGCGATCACCACGCCCGCGGCGCAAGCCCCCCAGATCGAATCGCAGACCGCGAGAACAATCCACGCGACGGTCGCGGCCAGCAACATGACGGGCACGATCACGCGAAGCGGAAAAATGCGAAACAACCAGAATTCCGGATCACGCAATGTGTCATAGGCCGACCGGCGTCGATTTACCGCCCGCGACGCCTCCGATATTTCGCTGTCGGTTGGCCCGCCGTTCATCGTCTCGTCCACAGTTGTTTATTCCTGCCTCGCCTGCGTGCGACCGCCGTTGATCGGCTTCGGATTCCATCGGTTCAGAGCCGTCGGAGAATTACGGTACCGTGTCGAAAGAGATGGCGATCGATTGCTCGATGGAGACCATGTGCCGGCACAGCTGACAACCCGCGCCCAGGTCAACGGATACCGATTCCTGTTGCGCAGGCTCGATCACGCACTGGTTCGCCGCGACGTCCGCATGTTGCACGATCCGATGCGTTCCCAGATTCGCTCACTGCTCGTCGGCGCGGTGCTCGGCGTTCTCATGGTGGCGGGCGCCGCGATCCTGGCCTTCCTGCGTCCGCAGGGCGCGATCGGCGACGCCCTGATCGTGTCGGGCAAGCAGAGCGGCGCGTTGTACGTGGTGGTGCAGCGCCAGGACGGCGGCAAGACCCTGCACCCGGTGCTGAATCTGGCGTCCGCGCGGTTGATCACTGGGGCCGACGCCGAGCCGCACGCGGTGAAGGACGACAAGCTGAACGATCTGCCGCGCGGACCGCTGCTCGGCATTCCGGGCGCGCCGGGTGCGTTGCCCGAATCCAAGCAGGGCGGCAGCTCGGAGTGGTCGCTGTGCGAGACGATTCCGCTGTCGGAGGGCGGTAGCGCCGCCTCCTCCTCGGGTGCGACGACGACGGTGATCGCGGGCCGCCCCGCGCTCACCGACCGGATCAGGACCTCCGGTCAGGACGAGGCGCTGCTGGTCCGCCGCGACAACAAGACCTACTTGGTCTACGACGGTAAGCGCGCTGAACTCGACCCGGCCGATTCGGTATTGACCAGGGCGTTGAACCTGACCGCTCATCGGCCCCGGCCGGTCGGTACCGGATTCCTCGGCGCGACGACGCAGGTGCCCGCGATTGCCCCGCCGCAGATCCCGCGGGCGGGTGAGCGGGGGCCCGGCCCGCTGTCGGATCTCCCGATCGGCGGCGTCATCTCGGTGTCCGGCGTGGGGCCGGAGGGCGACTCCTCGCTGTATGTCGTGCTCGCCGACGGTGTGCAGCCGGTGTCGCCGTTCGCCGCGCAGGTGATCAGGTACGCCGATTCGCACGGCATGCGGGAGATCGCGACCATGCCACCCGACGTACTCGAGCGGGTGGCGGTGGTCCACCAGTTGCCCATCGACGACTTTCCGGTGCGCACCCCGAGGATCCTGCCCGCCGAGGACGCGCCCGTCACCTGTGTGGCCTGGGCGAAGTCGCCGGGCACGGCTCCGGCGCAGCGCGAGGCCGAGGCCGGCGACGGACCCGGCGAACGCGCCATGGTCAGTCTGCTCGTCGGCACCCGCCTGCCGATCGCCCCATCCGCGAAACCCGTCGATCTGTCCACCTCCGACGGCGCGGGCGACCGGGTCGACGCGGTCTACTTGTCGCCAGGCTCGGGTGAGTTCGTCCAGGTGACCGGCATGGAGCCGGGCAGTCCGCGCCGGGGCAGCCTGTTCTACGTCGCCGACACCGGTGTCCGCTACGGCATCCCGGACGCGGCCACCGCGAACGTACTCGGGCTCGGGAGCAGTCCGCGCCTCGCGCCATGGGCGATCATCGGCCAGATGGTCCCCGGGCCCACGCTGTCGGCGCGAGAAGCGCTGGTCGCCCACGATTCGCTGCCCACGCAATGACGTTCGGTGGACCGGTGATCCGGTCCACCGACGGTGTAGCGGGGTTGGTCGGCCTCAGTCGGTCCAACCGACGTTCAGCGAGCTGAGCAGGCCGGACAGGGCCAACTTCATATCCGACGCCTCGATGCGGCGCAGCACCGCCTCATCGATGTCGGTCAGGTCCAGCGATTCGTCGTTGGCCAACCGGAATTCGCGCTCTTCCTCGGCCGCCTCGATCACGTTGCGGACGAATCGCCCGTTGCCCGCGAGGTCCACGCCGCGGCGCGGCTGACCGCTCTGGTCGGTGCTCTGCATCGCGTACAGGCGCTCGCAGGCTTGTACCAGCTGCTCGAGCGCCCCTTCGGACAGGTCCGAGTCCCGCTTCTTCGCGATGACCTGGCCGATCTGCCCCAATTCCTCGGCGGTGTAGGACGGGAACTGAAGCCGCTTGGAAAAGCGCGACGCCAAACCGTCGTTGGCGGCCAGCAGCCGGTCGATCTCGCCGTCGTAGCCCGCGATGATCACGACGAGGCGATCACGGTCGTTCTCCATCCGCGCCAGCAGCGTGTCCACTGCCTCGCGGCCGAACGCGTCGCCACCTTGCAGACCGGTCTGGATCAGCGTGTACGCCTCGTCGATGAACAGCACGCCGTCCATGGCGGTGTCGATCAGCTTCTCGGTCTTGATCGCGGTGCCGCCGAGGTTCTGGCTGACGAAGTCGACGCGTTTGGCCTCGACCACCTTGTCGGTCTTCAACAGCCCGACGCCGCAGTAGATCTTCGCGACCACCCTGGCGATGGTGGTCTTACCGGTGCCGGGCGGCCCGGTGAAGGCCAGGTGCTGGCCGCGCGGTTGGCTCGACAAACCCTTCTCGGCCCGGATCTTCGCCAGCTGCGCGGACGACTGGAGCTTGGCCACCTGGGTTTTCACCGAGGCGAGGCCGATTTGCGAGTCCAGTTCGGCCCGGGCCTCGGTGAGGATCTTCTTCGCCCGGTCCTGGCTCTCGGCCTGCTCCATCTGCTCCATGGACGGCGAAGAGGCCGGATCCCACTTGTCGGTCCGCGCATCGATCACCTCGCGGCTGGTGACGGTGATGCGGTAGGTGCGGTCGCGCATCGCGGCCGCGTTGGCCTCGAAATCCGGCGCCTGCGAGTACACCTTCTCGAACAGCGCTTGGGCTTCCTCTTCATTGCCCGATTCCCGCAGGCACAGGCCGCGGCAGAACATCGCGGTGGAACGAGCCGCCGGGATCGGGCCCGTCTCCGCCTGCTGCATCCGCCGGATCGCCTCGCCGAACAAGCCGAGCTGGGCACACGCGGTGCCCACCATCACGTGCGCGCCTGCCGCCAGATACGGATCTTCCCAGTCGGCCGAACCGGCGAGCACCGTCATCACGTCGGGCCAGCGCTGGGTGTTGTAGTGCAGTACGCCACGGACATACGCGCAGATGCGGTTGTCGATCTCGGCGTCGGGATTGCTCAGCTGGCCCCGGCGGAATTCGTCGAGGTCGTCGAGCACCCGCTCGGCTTCGTCGTACTCCTTGTCGGCGATCAGGTGCGCCGCCCAGGCCAGCGTGATCTCGGTGTGGTTGGCCAGCGGGTAGTCGATGTACAGGCCGGGCAGGAACCGGCCCGCGAGTTCACGCGGGCGCAGACCGAGCCTGCGCTGCTCGCGATAGAGCGTGCTCGCACTGGTCTTGTGCAGATTGAACAGAACGTCCTTGGTCAGTTCGCCCGCGGCGGCGCGGCCGAGCCACGCGTCGCACATCGTGGGATCCCACTCCGTGGCGCGTTGAAAAGCCAGTTTCGCATAGTCGAGATCACGTGCGGATTCTTGCCCCTCGATGGACAATCCGAGCGACAGGATTCCGGCATCGAATGCGCGTTGTGCTTGGCGGTTGCCGGTCATTGCTGTCGAACCCCGAAATCTTCGTTTCTCGTAGTAGAGACGTTCATCTGGATACCAGACTACCGATCGCGCGTGGCCCGGTGCGTCCGTTACATTAGGTTCAGCTGCCGGGAGGTCGCAACGCAAGAGTCGTCTATGTGTGAAAGTGCTTGACGAGTGTTGAAATCGTTCACTCTGGACGTGTCGGGCAAATGTCGTCGGCGGGTCGTGAATCGTTGTTCCGGATGAGGGCGGGGGAAGATTGCCGTTGATCGAGTCGGCGAGCGGTACACGTACCACCGAGCCCGTTTTGAGTCGTGTTTCGGTCATCGGTGGCAATACTCAAGTCGATGTCGGGTTGCCCGCCACCGTGCCGATCGCCACGTTCATCGGCGAACTGGTGGCGCTGATCGAATCGCGCAACCCCGAGCGGCCGGACGCGGAGGAGGAGGCGGCGCCGCTGGAGGCGCGGCACTGGACCTTGGCTCGGCTCGGCCGGGAGGCGATCGCGCCGAGCCGTACGCTCACCGAGGCCGAGGTCTACGACGGTGAGCTGCTGGTCCTGCGGTCGGTGACCGCGAAGGAAGCGCCCGCGCTGTTCGACGACGTCATCGACGCCGTATCCCGGCTGACCGCAGAGGAATTCCACAGCTGGTCCGGTGTGGCCGCCCGCTGGATGGGTCTGATCGTCTCGGTACTGAGCGTGCTGACCACGCTGGCCGTGCTGGTGGTCTCTCGCGGGCACGGCGATCCGCTCGCGCCCGCCTTCGCCCTGCTCGGCGGCGGCGTCGCGGCATTCGTCGCGGCGGGCATCGCGGCGCGCCGATACACCGACTTGGTGACCGCCACGTGGTTGTCGCTGGACGGACTGCTGCTGCTGTTCGGCGGCGCCGCGCTGCTCGTCCCGGGGCCCCTCGGCAGTCCTCATCTGCTGCTGGGTTGCTCGGTGCTGCTGGTCGCCGCGGTGGTGGGATACCGGACGACCGGCACCGGCGCCACGCTGTTCTCCTGCGCCGCAACGCTCGCCGTGATAGCGGGCGTCGCCGCGGCCGTCTACCTGATCTGGCACCCGGGCCTGCCGAAACTGTCGGCCGGTCTGCTGGTAGCCGGAATCGCGATCATCTCGGCGGTGCCGCGACTGGCGGCCGTGCTCGCGCGGCTGCCGATCCCGCCGGTCCCGACCGCGGGCGGCGCGATCGACCCGGCCGACCACGAACCGCGACCGACCATCGAGGGCATCGGCGCCATCGGCGCCAGCGCGCTGCCCTCGGCGGCGGGGCTCGGGGTACGCGCCCGCGCGGCCAACCAGTTCCAATCCGGTCTGATCGCGGCATGCGCCGCGAGCGCGGTCGTCGGCGCGTTCGGCGTAGCCGATCCGCTGGGTTCGGCACGCTGGCAAGGGGTCACGCTGGCGATCGTGACCGCGATCATCCTCGCGTTGCGCGGTCGCTCGTTCGCCGACCTCACCCAGGCCGCGACGATGATCGGAGGCGGGTGCCTGGCCGCCCTCGCCATGACCGTCGGTTTCGCCGTGGGCGACTCCGAATACACCCTGTTCGCGGCGGGCGTGCTGCTCGCGTTCGCGACCGGTGTGGTCGGCTTCGGGGTGATCGGTCCGCACATCGAGGTCACGCCGGTGACCAGGCGGATGATCGAAATCTTCGAGTATCTGCTGATCGTGTCGGTGATCCCGCTGGTGCTGTGGGTCATGAACGTCTACTCGATGGCCCGGAACATATGACCGGCAGCGCCTTGCGCCGGAGACTCTTGCGGATGGTCTGCGCCGCAACGGTCATCGGCGCCGGGATGGGCGTGCCCTGGCCGAGTGCCCAGGCGATCGCGCCGCCGGCGATCGATCCCGGCGCGCTCGGCGCCGCGCAGGGTCTGAGCGTGCGCCCGGCGCCGCTGGAACCGACCGAACAGCGCGCCGTCTGCGCCGAACCCGTGCTCACCGGCGCGCCACCCAGCGAGCCCCCGATGGCGCAACGGGTACTCGATCTCCCGTCCGCGTGGCAGTTCAGCCGCGGCGCCGGACAGAAGGTGGCCGTCATCGATACGGGGGTGAATCCGCATCCGCGACTGCGCTCGCTGCAACCGGGCGGTGACTTCGTCTCCGACAGCGACGGAACGGTCGACTGCGACGGACACGGCACGCTGGTCGCCGGAATCATCGCGGCGCAACCGAGTCCGCGCGACGCCTTCGCCGGCGTCGCGCCCGATGCGGATCTGCTCACCATCCGGCAGCTGAGCCTGGCCTACGAGCCGAAGGACCGGGGCGGGCAAGGCGACCCGCCGGGCAAGATCAGCAGCGACGGTTACGGCAGTGTGCTCACGCTGGCGGCGGCTGTCGTCCGGGCCGTCGATCTCGGCGCCACCGTCATCAACATCTCCGAAGTCGCCTGCACCGCAGCAGGTTCCGACACGGCCGACGCCTCGCTCGGTGCGGCGGTGAAGTATGCCTACGACCGCAATGTCGTCGTGGTCGCGGCCGCGGGCAACCTCCAGCCCGACGGCGCGTGCTCGAAGCAGAACGAGGGCTCGGGGTGGGGCTCGGTGCTCACGGTGGCGAGTCCGGCCTGGTTCACGCCCTACGTGCTCTCGGTGGGCTCGGTGGACTCGACCGGCCAGGTGTCCGAACTGTCGCTGCACGGCCCATGGGTGGCCGTCTCGGCGATCGGCCGCAATATCGTGTCGCTGGACAGCAAGCCGGGTGGCACGGGGCTGGTCGACGGCGTGCAGACCACCGAGGGAATCAGGTCCGTCGAGGGCACCAGCTTCGCAGCGCCCTACGTGGCCGGGCTGGCGGCGCTGGTGCGTGCGCGTTTTCCGGAACTCACCGCGCAGCAGGTGATGGACCGTATCGTCCGCACCGCCCACGGACCGGGCACCGGACGCGACGACCGGATCGGCCACGGCCTGATCGACCCGCTCGCCGCGCTCACCGCGCAACTGCCGGAGAAGCCGGTGAGCGCCGGGGCCGACACTTCGCGAGTCGTCGCCGCGCCGGTGATTCCCCCCGGCCCGGACCCGCGGCCGCGCCGGATCGCTGTCATCGGCGCCATCGTCTGCCTGGCCTGCCTCGCGATCGGCGCGGCGCTGGCGATCCCCTTCCGCCGCTCCGGGCAGGACCTGAACGCGGAATTCGATCCGTAGCGCGGGCGACGTCTCGACCGCTCGTCGCCGACCGAACGAAGGAACCATGGTTACCGAAGGCTTTGTGCGCCGCCCCCGCATTGCACCGCCCCGGGCACCCGGCGGCGAGGTGGCGCTGACGGCTCCGCCGGAGATTCCGCGCGCACTGCCCGCGCCGCTGATGATGAAGCTGATGCCCGTCGTCATGGTGTTCGCGGTGGTCGGCATGATCGCGATGATGGCGATGATGGGCCGCAACCTGCTGGCCAATCCGTTCATGATGATGTTCCCGATGATGATGCTCATGTCGATGGTCGGCATGATGGCGGGCTACCGTGGCGGCGGTCCCAAACGCGCGGTCGAGCTCAACGAGGAACGCAAGGACTACTTCCGCTACCTCGACCAGGTCCGTAAGGACGTGCGCCGCACCGGCGGCAGGCAATTGGAGTCTCTGCGGTGGAGTCATCCCGAGCCGGCCGACCTGCCCTCCCTGATCGGGACAAGGCGGATGTGGGAGCGCAGGCCGAACGACCCGGACTTCGGGCACGTGCGCGTGGGCGTCGGTAGCCACCGGTTGGCAACCAAACTGGCGCGCCCGGAGACGGGGCCGCTGGAGGACCTGGAACCGGTGTCCACCGTGGCGCTGCGCCGCTTCGTGCGCACCCACTCGGTGGTGCACCGTTTGCCGACGGCGGTGTCGCTGCGCGCTTTTCCCGCGATCAACATAAGCGGTTCGAGCGAGGACGCGCACATGCTGGTGCGGGCGATGCTGATGGAGCTGGCCGCCTTCCACGGTCCCGACCATCTCGCGATCGCGATCGTCTGCGCCGATCCGGACGGTCCGGCCTGGTCCTGGGCGAAATGGCTGCCGCAGTTGCAACATCCGACGCTGCGCGACGGCATGGGGTCGGCGCGGATGATTTACCACTCGCTCGGCGAGCTGGAGACGGCGCTGGCGGCGGAGCTGCTCGAACGCGGCCGGTTCATGCGCAACCCGCAGCCGACCCAGGGACGGCTGCACCTGGTGGTCGTCATCGACGACGGCTACGTCAGCGGCAGCGAACGGCTGGTCAGCGAGTCGGGCTTGGATTCGGTAACGGTGCTCGACCTCACCGCACCGGAGGGCGGGCTCGCGGCGCGGCGCGGACTGCAACTGGTCGCTGCCGACGGCGAGGTGGCGGCACGCAGTGCCGCCGGAGTGGAGAAGTTCGCCACCGCCGACCGGGTGAGCACGGCCGAGGCCGAGTCCTTCGCTCGATCGCTGGGCAGATACCGGCTCGCCACGGCGGCGCAGATCGTCAGTCTCGGTGAGGGAACCGCGACCGATCCGGGACTGATGGCGCTGCTGAGGATCCCGGACGCGGCCCAGATCGATCCGGCGAGGGTGTGGCGTCCGCGCACCGGCCGTGAGCGCCTGCGGGTGCCGATCGGCATCACACCCGACGGCACTCCGGTGGAGATCGACATCAAGGAGTCGGCCGAGAACGGCATGGGGCCCCACGGGCTGTGCATCGGCGCCACCGGCTCCGGAAAGTCGGAATTCCTGCGCACACTGGTGCTTTCGCTGGTCACCACGCATTCACCGGACGCGCTCAACCTGGTGCTCGTCGACTTCAAGGGCGGCGCGACCTTCCTCGGCCTCGACTCGCTGCCGCACGTCGCCGCGGTGATCACCAACCTGGAAGAGGAACTCTCGCTGGTCGACCGCATGAAAGACGCGCTCGCCGGTGAGATGAACCGCCGCCAGGAACTGCTGCGCTCGGCGGGCAACTACGCCAACGTCACCGACTACGAGAAGGCGCGCGCCGCGGGCGTGCCGCTCGATCCGCTGCCCGCGCTGTTCATCGTGGTCGACGAGTTTTCCGAATTGCTGTCGCAGAAGCCGGATTTCGCGGAACTGTTCGTAATGATCGGACGCCTCGGCCGATCGCTGCACGTGCATCTGCTGCTGGCCTCGCAGCGCCTGGAGGAGAACAAACTGCGCGGCCTGGAATCGCATCTGTCCTATCGCATCGGCCTGCGTACGTTCTCGGCGAACGAATCGCGCGCGGTGCTCGGCATCACCGACGCCTACCACCTGCCGAGCGTGCCCGGTTCGGGGTATTTGAAGAGCGACGCGTCGGATCCGTTGCGGTTCAACGCGAGTTACGTGTCCGGACCGTACGTCGCGCCGCAAGGAGCGGTGACCGGTGCGGACGGCAGCCCGGTCGCCGGAGTGCGGCCCGCGTTGTTCACCGCCGCGCCGGTGGAACTGCCCGAGACGATCGAGGCCGACGCGGAGTCGGCGGCGCCGTCGAATCCACTGCTGGAGCTGCCGCCGCCGCCTTCGGCCGTCGCGGCCGTGCCCGGCGCCGATGACGGCATCCCGGACACGTTGCTCGACGTCGTCGTCAAGCGGCTCACCGGGCACGGCCGCCCGGCGCACGAGGTGTGGTTGCCGCCGCTGGAGGAATCTCCGACCGTGGACATGCTGCTGCCGGACCCGGACTGGCGTTCGCCGGTCAACCGGCACGGTCAGTTGTGGATGCCGATCGGCGTCATCGACAAGCCGTACGAGCAGCGGCGCGACGTGCTCACCGTCAATCTGTCCGGCGCGCAGGGCAACGTCGCGGTCGTCGGCGGCCCGCAGTCGGGCAAGTCGACCACCCTGCGCACCATCGTCATGGCGACCGCCGCCACGCACACCCCCGAACAGGCGCAGTTCTACTGCCTGGACTTCGGCGGCGGCAGCATGGCGGGCCTGTCCGGCGTGCCGCACGTGGGTTCGGTGGCAGGTCGCCTCGACGGTGACCGCGTGCGTCGCACCGTCGCCGAACTCACCACGCTGATGCGTCAGCGCGAGGAGCGGTTCGCCGCGCTGGGCATCGAATCGATGGCCGAGTTCCGCCGCCGCAAGTTCGCCGACGGGCAGCGCGTCCCGGACGGCACGGCTGGGCCCGCCGGCCCGTTGGCCGAGGACAAGTTCGGTGACGTGTTCCTGGTGATCGACGGCTGGGCCGCGGTCCGTGAAGAGTTCGACGTGCTGGAACCGCAGATCAACGCCATTGCCGCGCAGGGCTTGTCGTTCGGCATTCACCTGATCATCGCCGCCTCGCGGTGGGCCGAGATCCGTCCGGTGGTCAAGGACCAGATCGGCACCCGTCTCGAGTTGCGGCTCGGCGATCCCTCGGACTCGGAGATGAGCAGGCGCACCGCGCACCAGGTTCCGGTCGGCCGCCCCGGCCGCGGCCTCACCCCCGACCAGCTGCACATGTTGATCGCGTTGCCACGCCTGGATTCCGACTCCGATCCGGGCAGTGTGGCCGAGGGCGTCGCGCGAGCGCGGACCGAACTCGAGCAGCTCTACCCGAGCCGCCGCGCGCCCGAAGTGCGCATGCTGCCCCTGCGGTTCGGCCGGGACGAGCTGCTGGCCTCGGCGAGGGCCCAGGGGATCGAACTGAGCCCCACTCGGGTGGTCGTGGGTCTCGGCGAGTCCGAATTGCAGCCATTGGTCCTGGATTTCGGTGTCGAACCGCATTTCATGGCTTTCGCTGACGTGGAATGCGGCAAGACCACTCTGCTGCGCAATATCGTGATGGGTGTGGTCGAGCAGTCGACCACCGAGCAGGCCAGGATCATCATGGTCGACTACCGCCGCACAATGCTGGGCGTGGTCGAGGGTGACCACCTGGCCGGGTACTCCACCTCGTCGCAGACCTGCGGTCCGATGATCCAGGAGGTGGCCGGATATCTGGCCAAACGAATCCCCGGTTCGGACATCACCCCGCAGCAACTGCGGGAACGCAGCTGGTGGAGCGGCCCGGAGATCTACATCGTCGTCGACGACTACGACATGGTGGCCACGGGCAGTATCAATCCGTTCGCGCCGCTACTGGAGTACCTGCCCCAAGCCCGCGACATCGGCATGCACCTCGTAGTCACTCGCCGCAGCGGCGGCGTGTCCCGCGCGCTGTACGACCCGATATTGGGCACCATGAAGAACCTGTCGGTCGAGACTTTGATCATGAGCGGATCGCGCGACGAGGGCAAGCTGATCGGCGACGTGCGACCGAGCAAATTGCCTCCCGGACGCGGAACCCTGGTCTCGCGCAGCAGAGGCATCGAGATGGTGCACATCGCGCACCTGCCACCGGTCTGACCAACTGTGGTCGGGTAGCCACGACGAGGCGGGCGGCGAAGCGTGGTCCAACTCGCCCGGCCCGTGTGGCCGCTCGGGCGGACGCGATCCGCAAGGGTCACCTGCCCGCGCTGTGGCGTACCGGTCAGTTGTTCGACCGGGGGGATCGCAGAATCGCCGACGTAGCCGATCGTGTGACCGCCGGGACCGGTACGGGCAGTGCGCGATCCCAGCTGTCGGCTCGTCGCTCGAACAGCGCGCGCGACGGTCCCACCGCGAGCGGCCCCGCGATGCGAACCAAACGGAAACCGGCGGACCGATAATAGTCGTGCAGGTCGGAATTGGTGGTCCACGCATCCAGCCGGACCCATCCGCGTTGCTGTCGGCGGGCGAGCATCCCCGCGTGGGCGAGCATCCGGTGACCGACGCGTCGCCCCGCGAAACGCAGATCGACGATCATGAAATGGACGATCACCGAGTCATCGAGTTCCCATTGCGACCACAGACCCGCATCGGCGCGGTCGTTGACCGTGATGGTGCCCGCGGGCTCGCCCGAGACCTCCGCGATCCAGGTCTCGCCCGCGTCCAGCGAACGTCCGACGGCACGGGCGAAGATCTCGATGGGCAGGCCGCGCCCGGCGACCGTCCACTGATCGGAGCCGCGCGCGGTCAGCCACGCCGTGCGCTGCACACGCAGGCGGCAGATCAGGCCGAGATCGCCCCCCGTAGCCTGGCGCAGCGCGATCGTCATGGGCTAGGCCGGACCGGACCCGTGGGAGTTGGCAAGCGTCGCCCGAATTATCGCGGTGCCTTGGGCATCGCCGAGTTCGTAGGCGAGCCGATTGCCGGTGGCCAGCGAACGATGCCGGGTGGCACGGGTGACGCGCTCGTGCGTGGCTCCGATGCGCAGATGGTCGAGCAGGATGGTGCCGGTGGCGACGCCGAGCACCGAGGCCTCCTCCGCACTGGCCGGACGAGCGACCAGAGTGTCGCGGTGCGCGGTCTCGGCATGGCCGCGGTCGGCGAGGCGGCGAGTGGTTCCCTCCGGAATGTCGTGCGGGGAGTCGATTCCCGTGGCCTCGGCCAGGTCTCGGGGATAGAAGCTGACCTCCCATGACCACGGTTCGTGATCGAGATACTGGACCACGGTCCTGGCCAGTACCCAGGAATCCGGCGGTATGCCCAGCCACGACGCGACCTCGGGACTGGCCGGCTCCATTCTCGCGCTGAACTCCTTCGACGGCTCCCGGCTCGCGGCCCGCGCGATCTCCTCGAAGATGTCGTGCGGGGTCTGCGGCCGGTCGGGGCGAATGGAGTCGGTGACAACGGATTCGAGAACCTCTTGGTTTCGAACGATCGTCCCGCGGGAAGTTGCTGTGTAGACCAAATTCTCGGTCACCAGCACCTGGATCGCGTTGCGGGCGGTGGTTATCGAGACCTGCATCTGATCGGCAAGCTCGGAGTGACTGGGCAGTCGATCGCCCGGCTTCCACTTGGCTGCGCGGATCTCCTCGCGGAGGAGGTCTGCGATCCGGTGATACGTCGGACCGTCCGCCATCTTGCTCCTCGGTTGGTCGTGCAGGTAACGAAGTGTACTCTTCGTGACTCCCTACGGCCGGGTAACGCTTGACAGGGGCCTTCAGAGGTTTATTGTAATGAACGTCCTGATCCGGTGTTGTGCGGCGATGACGGCGAGGCAACGTGGCAGGTTCGGATACAACGGTCGTAATGGCCCTTCCCGGCACACCGAGGTGTGTCGATCCCTCGGTGCGCTCTTCGGCGCCGGGATTGCTTCCCACGTCCGACCTATTGGTCCGGGCGTGTCGCGGGCACCGTGTGGTCGGTGGTCCGCTCCTGTGGTTCGCTCGCGATCTGGCAGTGCTACACGAGCGTCGCCTGGTCGGCCGTGGTGGTTCGGTGGATACCGCCGTGGCGGTGGTTCGCGAAATCGAGCGTCGCAGAGTCGAATTGGTGATGGCCATCGACGACTGGGTGATGCGCAGCGTGCCGCAGCATCGGCTCGGCGCCACTCTGCACACCGAAACGGTGGGCGCGGTGATCGATCGCCTGGCCGAGTCCTCGGTGCGCGCGCACCACGCGTTGATGACGCTGAACGCGCACGACGAGCTGCTGCACAACGCGTGGCATCATCTCGCCGAACTCGCCGACGCCTACGACGATCTGGTGCGCGACGTCATGGCGGGCAGGCGGCGTCTGCCCGAGTGGTGAGCGGCTGATCCGCTCGCCCTTCTTGCCCGCCGGGCCACGGCCCCGGCGGGTGTCACGGGTGATAACGGCGGTGATCGGTGGCGAAGTCGTCCGCGACGGTCGCCGCCAGCTCGACGTAGGCGCGCTTGGTCTGCTTGTGCAGCCGGTGCAGATCGATTTCGGCGCCCTCGGACATGTGCGGGTCGAACGGGATGATGTGCACGGCGCGGCACCGGGACAGGAAGTACTCCCGTAGTTGCTGGATACCGACATTCGGCGATCCGGCGCGCGGAGAGTTGATCACCACCACCGCATTGCGCACCAAGTGGTCGTGACCGTGCAGCGACAACCAGTCCAACGTCGCGGCGGCGCTGCGGGCTCCGTCGATCGCGGGGGAGGAGATCAGCACCAGCGAGTGCGCCAGGTCCAATACCCCGGACATGGCCGAGTGCATGAGTCCGGTACCGCAGTCGGTGAGGATGATGTTGTAGAACCGCTGCAGAATTCGGGCGACAGCGCGGTACTCCTCCTCGCTGAACGCCTCCGACGCGGCCGGATCGCGTTCGCTGGCCAGCACTTCCAGGCGGCTCGTCGCCTGTGAGGTGTGCCTGCGCACATCCGAATAGCGCTGGATGGACGAGTCGAGGAGCAGGTCGCGCACGGTGGACCTGGTCTGTAGCGGCACCCGCTGCGACAGCGTGCCGAAATCGGGATTGGCGTCCACCGCGATCACCCGGTCGCCCCGGATGGAGGCGAAGATGGAGCCGATACCCATTGTGGTGGTGGTCTTTCCGACACCACCCTTGAGCGAGAGCACCGCGATCCGGTAATCGCCGCGGACCGGCTGCCTGATCCGCGCGACCAGTTCTTGCAGCCTGCGTTCCTCGGCGGACATGCCGGGGTTGATCGCGCCGCCGGACACGTGATGCACCGCCTTGCGCCACCCGGAGCCCGGCGCCTTCTTGGCCCGCCGCAGCGGCACGTTGTCCAGCGAAGGCTGGAACGGCACGCCCGGCTGCTGGGCCTGCGGTTGCGCGTAGCCCTGCGGCGTGCCCCACTGCGGGCTTGCGTGCGGGGCGGGCTGGGCGTGGGGCTGCTGATCGGCCTGGTACTGCGGAGGCGCGGAATACGGCGCCACCGGGGCGGATTCGGGCGCGGCGACCGGTTCGGCGGTGTTGCGCCACTGATCGGCGGGGGCCTGCGGTGCGGTACCCGGCAGCTGCCCACCCGCGAACTGTGGCGGGTGACTGGCGTGTTCACCGATCGGCGCGTGTGGTGCCGGCTGCGGATCGCCCGCGTAGGCGGGGCCCGGCCGGTGCTGAGGTACCGGCTGCTGGTCGAAGTCAGGCGCCGGTGCGATCGGCGCCTGCGCAGCAGAGGAGGCGCTCGTCTCGGCAGGCAGCCGGTGTCGTCCGCCGCCCACTGGGCGCGCCGACGCGGAATCGGCTCCGGCCGTGCTCGTCCAACTCGGCGCCGTGAAACCCGGATCAGGCTGCGGGAGAACCGGAGCAGGTTGCGCGGGAACCGGACCAGGTTGCGCGGGCGGAGGGCCGACAGGGCCGACCAGGTTCACAGGACCAGGTTGCGCGGGAACCGGGCCAGGTTGCGCGGGAACCGGATTCGCCGCCCCGGCCGTCTTCGGTCGAGCGGTGAACGTGGTCGGCTGCGCGGCGATATCCGGTGTAACCGGAGCGCCGGTCGCGGAGGCGCTATCGGGGGCGGGCAGCACCGGACCGACCGCACCCTGTTCGGTGTGCGGAGGGGGCACCGACGCGGCCGGTTGCGCGGCACCGAGATCCGCGGGCTGCGGGTTCGACGCCGGTCCGCGGTCGGCGGGCAGCCGCGGTGCCTGCCCCGAATGCTCGACGGGCACTCGGCCGCTCTGTGCGGCGACTTCGTTCGGCACAGGCGGAAGTCCGGGTCGGCCCGGCTGACCGGTTTGCTCCGGTGCGGTGTGACCGAGCCAGGGCGGCGGACCGTCCGCGCTGCGCGGCGGCGGGCGGTGCTCGTCGTCGGTCGGCGCGACGTGTGCCCGCTCGTGCGGCGCGGGCGGATCGGGTAGCGGCGGGAGACGCCGAGGCGGGTCCGTCGCGGGTGCCTCGTTCTGCTCGGGCCGCGGCGCCGCGAGCCAGGGCGGCGGACCGCCGGAATCCGCGACGGTGGGACCGGATGGGCCGGCCTGCGTTGCGGGCGCGGGAATGCCACCTGCGGACGGCCGTGCGGATGGCACATGGTGCGCCACTGCGGGATCGTCTTCGGCGGACGACGTTACCGGGCCGGGATCTGCGGGGCGGTCTGCCACGGGCGTCCGTCCGGCATCCATCGTGGATGCGGCGCCGATCGTATCGGCTGCGGGGCGCTCTCCGGATTCCGCAGCCGACGACCTCGGGTGGTCGGCTGCGGACGATGGCACTGCGGGGTGTCCGCCGTCTACCGGCGCAGTGGGCGTGTGGCCGCTGGACGGAGTCGGCGGCTGGTTGCCGGTCGGCCACGTCTGATTCGGACCGCTCGGCGGGATCTCCCGCTGCTCGGCAACCGGCGCTGCCGCGGTGTTCCTGGTCGTGTCCGTGCCCACCGGTGGTGCGAAGGGGTGGTTGCTCGGCGACGCGGATTGGCTGCTGGGCGCGGACTGGTTGTTTGGCGGCGCGGCCGCAGGCCAATGGTTCGGCAGCACGGCCGACAGCGCGGCGTCGAGCCGAGGGTTGCCGGTGGATGGCCATCCGCCGTTCTGCGGCGCGAGCGGAGGGCGGGTGGTGCCCGCGTCCTGGCCGGGCGCGCTCTCGCCGCGGGGCGGCCGGGCCTGCTCGTCGGTCGGCATCGGAGCGGACCTCTCACCGTCCGGCTGCCGCGGCGGGTCGGGCAGTGGCGGCGGGGGCGGGAGATCCGGCCTGCGGGCCTGCGGAGGCGCGGGCTGATCGTTGCGCACGGACGCGTCCGCGGGCCTGCTGCCCAGCGGCTGGAATCCGGGAGAGGGCTGCGAGGGGTTACGGGTGGGCAGGCCGCGCTGCGGCGAATTGTCGCGCGGGGGTGGCGCCTGCCACGTGTTCTCCTGCTCCGGCGGTATCCGGTCGTAGCCGGTGGATGGCATCTGACCCGGTACGGGCTCGACCGGCGCAGGCATCGGCGCGCGGTCCGGCTCGCTCTGCCGCGGTTGCTCGTCCGAGGGTCCGTCGTGCTTGTCGCGGCGCCAGCCCTTGCGGCGCTTCTCCGGCCGCGCGGCCTCCGGGCGTTCCGCCTCGGGTGCGCGATTCTTGAAACGTCCGCGTCTGCGGCCGAGGGATTCCTCGATGAGTTCCTCGTGCGGGAGGTTCTGCACCGGCGCTTCGTAGCCGCTCTGTGTGACGTCGCTCTCCGACAGCCACGGCGGCAGCATGGGAAGGCCGTCATTGCTACGGCTCACGGCTGCGCCTCGCTGCGGCTCGGTGTGCCGATGACTCGCTCGCTGCGTTCACTCACGACTTCCCTCGCTGCTGCTCGGCTCGGTCGTGGCCAGGGGCGCACTGCCGGTGACTCGCTCGCTACGCTTACTCACACGGCCTCGCCTCCCTGCCGCTCGCTCGGCCCAGACCGAGGGCGCCTCCGCCGGTGCCTCGCTCGCTGCGCCGGCTCACGCATCCCCCTCGATCTGCTCGACCCAAATACCTGGACAGCGGCCAGTTTACGCGACAACCCGGTCCCGTCGCGGCGCAGGACCAGACGCCCGCCACCGGTGGGAAGGCGGCTGCGAAACGGCAGGCGACACGGGTATACAGGGAGGCATTTTTGCCCGAACGGGAACGGGTCGGTAAGCTGGAGCGGCGGTGCACCTATGCGCCGCCTGTTTGTGTGCGAGCGGTCCGCTCAGGCGACCGGTCCATCCGAGCAGAACCAGGCAAACAAACCAGGTTGAGTGTAACCGGGATCGCGGAGGACATGGCGAAGAAAGACGGGGCCATCGAGGTCGAGGGTCGGGTTGTCGAGCCGCTGCCCAATGCGATGTTCCGGATCGAGCTCGAGAACGGGCACAAGGTTCTCGCGCACATCAGCGGGAAGATGCGGCAGCACTACATTCGCATCCTCCCCGAGGACCGTGTGGTCGTCGAGCTCTCGCCCTACGACCTGTCGCGTGGCCGGATCGTTTACCGCTACAAGTGATCGCGCCCGGCGCGATCGGGTCGGCGCGGCCGGTTGTCCCGGCGTACGCCGGGACCGAGTCGAAACGACTCACCACAGAGCTTCCCCAGTCGCCGACTGGGGAAAAACTGTGTTCACACCCGTGTGAACCACAACAGATTGGACGGACGTGAAGGTTCAGCCGAGCGTCAAGAAGATCTGCGAGAAGTGCAAGGTGATCCGCCGTCACGGCCGGGTCATGGTGATCTGCGACAACCTGCGCCACAAGCAGCGCCAGGGCTGAGCGGAGGCGAGGGAGACCTCGCTTCACCCGCCCGAGGCATGCCGACGGCGCCGCTCGACGCAACACCAGCCAAGCACCGAACCGCAGTTCGGATTGGCAAGAAGAACTCCCAGCACCAGCCGCACGCTGCGGATATCAGGGTTCGCCCTGGGGCGTGCGCGCCTACCACCGGTTCGGAGGCCGGTGCCCCACAAGACGAGGGGACGGACAGGGAGCAGACCTCCGCAACGATTAAGGAAACTGCCAGATGGCACGTCTCATGGGCGTCGACCTCCCGCGCGAGAAGCGCATGGAGATCGCACTGACCTACATTTTCGGCATTGGCCGTACCCGCTCCAAGGAGATCCTCGAGGCCACCGGCGTCAGCCCGGACCTGCGTTCGAAGGATCTCAGCGACGACGATCTGACGAAGCTGCGTGACTACATCGAGGCTTCCGAGTTCAAGGTCGAGGGTGACCTGCGCCGCGAGGTGCAGGCCGATATTCGCCGCAAGATCGAGATCGGCTGCTACCAGGGTCTGCGCCACCGTCGTGGCCTGCCCGTCCGTGGCCAGCGCACCAAGACCAACGCGCGCACCCGCAAGGGCCCGAAGCGCACCGTCGCCGGCAAGAAGAAGTAGGGATAACCGATGCCTCCGAAGAGTCGGGCCGCGGGCCCGAAGAAGACCCAGAAGTCGCGTCGCAGGGACAAGAAGAACGTCCCGCACGGCAACGCACACATCAAGAGCACGTTCAACAACACGATCGTGTCGATCACCGACCCGAACGGCAACGTCATCTCCTGGGCGTCGTCGGGTCACGTCGGCTTCAAGGGCTCGCGCAAGTCGACCCCGTTCGCCGCGCAGCTCGCCGCCGAGAACGCCGCCCGCAAGGCGCAGGAACACGGCGTCAAGAAGGTCGACGTGTTCGTGAAGGGCCCCGGTTCGGGCCGTGAGACCGCGATCCGCTCGCTGCAGGCCGCGGGCCTCGAGGTGGGCACGATCTCCGATGTCACCCCGCAGCCGCACAACGGCTGCCGTCCGCCCAAGCGGCGTCGCGTCTAGCGGGAAAGGAACAGCGAACAATGGCTCGTTACACAGGCCCCATCACCCGCAAGTCGCGTCGTCTGCGCGTCGACCTCGTCGGAGGCGACCAGGCGTTCGAGCGTCGCCCCTACCCGCCCGGCCAGCACGGCCGCGCGCGGATCAAGGAGAGCGAGTACCTGCTCCAGCTGCAGGAGAAGCAGAAGGCCCGCTTCACCTACGGCATCATGGAGAAGCAGTTCAGCCGGTACTACAAGGAGGCCAACCGCCTCAAGGGCAAGACCGGTGACAACCTGCTGCGTCTGCTCGAGACCCGGCTGGACAACGTGGTGTACCGCGCCGGTCTGGCCCGTACCCGCCGTCAGGCTCGCCAGCTGGTCTCTCACGGCCACTTCCTGGTGAACAACAAGAAGGTCGACGTTCCCAGCTTCCAGGTCACCCAGTACGACATCATCGATGTCAAGGAGAAGTCGCTGGGCACCCTGCCGTTCCAGGTGGCGCGTGAGACCGTCGGCGACCGCCCGGTTCCGGGCTGGCTGCAGGTGATCCCGGGCCGACTGCGGATTCTGGTCCACCAGTTGCCCGAGCGCGCCCAGATCGATGTGCCGCTGCAGGAACAGCTGATCGTCGAGTACTACTCGAAGTAATACTTCGACGAGTACAGCACTGTGCTGCTGGTGCGTGGTCGCCCGACATGGGCGGCCACGCACAACCCCTGAGACGAGGCGTCAAATAGCGGGCGCCCAAAAAGGAGGATGATCCCCATGCTGATCTCACAGCGTCCGACGCTGACCGAAGAGGTCGTCGCCGAGAACCGGTCGAAGTTCACCATCGAACCGCTCGAGCCGGGCTTCGGTTACACCCTCGGCAACTCCCTGCGGCGTACCCTGCTGTCCTCGATTCCGGGGGCCGCGGTCACGAGCATCCGCATCGACGGCGTCCTGCACGAGTTCACCACCGTTCCCGGCGTGAAGGAGGATGTCACCGACATCATCCTGAACCTCAAGGGCCTGGTCGTGTCCTCGGAGGAGGACGAGCCGGTCACGATGTACGTGCGCAAGCAGGGCCCGGGCACCGTCACCGCCGGTGACATCGTCCCGCCGAGCGGTGTCGTGGTGCACAACCCGGACATGCACATCGCGACCCTGAACGACAAGGGCAAGCTGGAGATCGAGCTCGTCGTCGAGCGCGGTCGCGGCTACGTCCCCGCCGTGCAGAACAAGGCCTCCGGTGCGGAAATCGGCCGGATCCCGGTGGATTCGATCTACTCGCCTGTGCTCAAGGTGACCTACAAGGTCGAGGCCACCCGCGTCGAGCAGCGCACCGACTTCGACCGTCTCATCCTCGACGTGGAGACCAAGAACTCCATCAGCGCACGGGACGCGCTCGCTTCGGCGGGCAAGACCCTGGTCGAACTCTTCGGCCTGGCTCGTGAGCTGAACGTCGAAGCCGAGGGCATCGAGATCGGCCCCTCGCCGGCCGAGGCGGACCACATCGCCTCGTTCGGACTGCCGATCGAGGACCTGGACCTCACCGTCCGGTCCTACAACTGCCTCAAGCGCGAGGGTGTGCACACCGTGGGCGAGCTGGTCGCCCGCACCGAGTCGGATCTGCTGGACATTCGCAACTTCGGCCAGAAGTCCATCGACGAGGTCAAGGTCAAGCTGCACGCGCTGGGCCTCTCGCTCAAGGACAGCCCGGCGTCGTTCGATCCGTCCAGCGTGGTCGGCTACGACGCGAGCACCGGCACGTGGAGCGACAGCGGCACGTTCAGTGACACCGATGGCGGCGAGCAGGACTACGCCGAGACCGAACAGCTCTAGGCCGCCGGGGGAGGCGCCCCGGCCCGGCCTCGCGCCCGCGGCGTAAGCGACGCGCCCGGGAGCGCCGAGAAAAGACACAGGAGAACATCACAATGCCCAAGCCCAAGAAGGGTGCCCGCTTCGGCGGGTCGGCGTCGCACCAGAAGGCGATCTTCGCCAATCTGGCGACGGCGCTCTTCGAGCACGGCCGGATCACCACCACCGAGGCCAAAGCCAAGGCCGTGCGCCCCTACGCGGAGAAGCTGATCACCAAGGCGAAGGCCGGCACCCTTGCCGACCGTCGCGAGGTGCTGAAGGTGATCCGCAACAAGACCGTCGTGCACGAACTCTTCGCCGAGATCGGCCCGTCGTTCGAGGGGCGCGAGGGTGGCTACACCCGCATCACCAAGACGCTGCCGCGCAAGGGTGACAACGCGCCGATGGCGATCATCGAGCTGGTCCGGGAGAAGACCGTGACCAACGAGGCCGATCGCGCCCGTCGCGTCGCGGCGTCGAAGCAGGCGGAGGAGGCTCCGGCCGCCGAGGTCGTCGAGGCGCAGGCCGACGAGGCCGCCACCGAGACCGCCGAGGCCGAGGCTCCGGCTGCCGAGGAGGCCGCCGAGGAGCAGGCCGCCGAGGAGAAGAAGGACGCCTGACGCTGAGCGTCGGAGTTCACGTACGAGCCCGCCACCCGCACTGGGTCGGCGGGCTCGTTCGTTTCGACCGGAGGATCATGTGACCGTGGAGGAATCGGTGGGATCGATGTCGGACCGGCCGCGCGAGGACACGCCCGGCGAGCCCGTGACCGGCCTGTCCCGGGTCCGGCTGGACATCGCCTACGACGGCACGGATTTCGTCGGCTGGGCGCGTCAGCCGGGTCTGCGCACCGTGCAGGGCGTGCTGGAGGACTCGCTGAGCAAGGTGTTCCGCGAGCCGATCCAGCTGACGGTGGCGGGCCGCACCGACGCGGGCGTGCATGCGGAGGGACAGGTCGCGCACTTCGACACCTCCGGCGAACTGGATGCGGGCAAGCTGGTGCACCGGATGGCGCGATTCCTGCCGAAGGACGTGCGGATCAAGGACGCACGCCTGGCCGCGCCCGAGTTCGACGCCCGGTTCTCCGCCGTCCGCCGCCACTACGCCTATCGATTGACCACCGCACCGTACGGCGCGGAACCGCTGCAGGCCCGCGGCGTGGTCGCCTGCCGATCCGGCGTCGACGTCCCAGCCATGCGCGTGGCATCGCGGAAGCTGCTGGGGCTGCACGATTTCGCCGCGTTCTGCCGGCGTAGGGAGGGCGCGACGACCGTCCGCGAGTTGCAGCGCTTCGATTGGGTGCGCGACGGCGATCTGCTGGTCGCCTATGTCAGCGCGGACGCGTTCTGCTGGTCGATGGTCCGCAGCCTGGTCGGCGCGGTCCTCGCGGTCGGCGAAGGTCGCCGCACTCCGGAATGGGTCGCCGAGCTCTTGCGTGAGCGGGAGCGTTCCAGCTCGGTGACCGTCGCTCCCGCCCACGGTCTGAGCCTGATCGGCGTCGACTATCCGGCCGACGGGGAACTCGCCGCCCGCAACGCGCAGACCCGCGAGATGCGGTCGGTCCCGGTCCCGGACGCGGGTTGTTGCGGCGATTGAGAATGGGGACTACCCGCACCCGTGCTCGGGTGCGGGTGCGGGTGCGGGTAGCGACCCGGTCACTTGGATGACCCGGGGTATTGCTGCTGGGACTGTTCGGACTGCTGGGATTGTTCGCGCTGCGTCGGCGACAGTTGTTCGGTCTGCCTCGTCTGCGCTTCGATCGTCCTCGGCTCTTGGGATGCCCCGGAGATCTGGATGCGACGCGGCTTCGCGCGCTCCGCGATCGGGATCGTCACCGACAGCACGCCGTTGTTATAGGTCGCGCCGATGTTGTCGACGTCGACGTTCTCGCCGAGGGACAGCTGGCGCATGAAGGCGCCCGCGAAGCGTTCCGAGGCGATCCACTGGACGCCTTCCTCGCTCGGCACGGTGCGTTGCGCCCGCAAGGTGAGCGTGCCGTTGTCGACGCTGACATCGATCGAACCGGGATCGACGCCGGGCAGGTCCGCGTTCAAGACGTAGTGATCTCCCGCCTTGAACAGATCCATCGGCATGAATCGGGGTGCGCGAGCGGTTCCGGCGCTCTCACCGAGCAATTGGCGGGTGACGGTGTCGATGTCATGGAATGGATCGAATCTGAGCACAGCGATCACCTCCATTTCGTAGTGGTGACGCCTGCCACGGCGGCGGGCGCCGATAGCTGTGCAATTGCCACAGTAGCCCTCTTGGAGCGGCGCGGCACAGATCCGACGGGGGTGAGAAGCCCGGGATCCGTCCGCGCGGAATAGCCGCCCGCGAGCACATGTTGGGTCCGGACATGGCATTCGACAGTCTCGGGCGGTTCGGAGTGTGGCGGGCGTACAACGGGTTCAGCCCGGAGGACGCGCGGGAATTGGAGCAGCTGGGATACGGCGCGCTGTGGTTGGGGGCCTCGCCCCCGGCGGATCTGCCAGTGGTCGAACCACTGCTGGAGGCGACCGAAACGATCACCGTGGCCACCAGCATCGTGAACATCTGGGCGGCCCCGGCGAAGGAGGTTGCCGACTCCTATCACCGGATCGAGGCGCGCTTCCCCGGCCGGTTCCTGCTCGGCGTCGGCGCGGGACATCCGGAGCACACCGGCGAATACCGCAAGCCGTACGACGCGCTGGTCGAGTATCTCGACGAACTCGACGCGGCGGGCGTGCCCGCCGAACGTCGCGCGGTGGCAGCGCTGGGCCCGCGGGTGTTGAAGCTGGCCGCCGAGCGGTCGGTGGGCCCGCTGCCCTACTTCGTGCCGACGGCGCACACCGCGAAGGCTCGCGAGATCATCGGCCCGGACGCGGTGCTGGCGACCGAGCACAAGGTGGTGCTGACCGATGACGTCCGGGCGGCGCATACCGTCGCCGACGAGACCGTCGGGTTCTACCTGGGCCTGACCAACTATGTGTCCAACCTGCGCCGGTTCGGTTTCACCGACGCCGACCTCACCGTCCCGCCCGGCGACCGGGTGTTCGACGCCGTCGTCGCGCACGGCACGCCCGAGCAGATCGCCGACCGGCTGTCGGGGCACCTGCGGGCCGGCGCCGACCACGTCGCGGTGCAGATCCTCGGCGACAACTACCTACCCGCGCTGCGTACTCTCGCTCCGCTGCTCGCCGCGCGTTCCTGAGCATTCCGATTCGAGCCAACCCGGCCCCCGGCTTCCCGCCGGGGGCCGGCGATGTTTCGCCGCCGCGGCGATCGTCCTAAGGGACTGTTAGGAAGCGTCGAGAGCCGTTCCGAGAGCTTGTGACTGCCGACACACTGATCTGCGACGACGCGATGAGGCGTCGAAGAAGGAGATCTTGTGACTACGCCACAGCCACAGACACAGACACAGCCCGTGGGCGAGCGCCGGGTGGTCGCGAACGTTTTGCGCGGATCCATCGGCAACCTCGTCGAGTGGTACGACTGGTATGTCTACGCCGCGTTCAGCGTGTACTTCGCGAAGACGTTCTTTCCCAAGGACGACCCGACGGCGCAGCTGTTGTCCACCGCCGCCGTGTTCGCGGTCGGCTTCCTGATGCGCCCGATCGGCGGCTGGGCACTGGGCCGGTACGCCGACCGGTTCGGCAGGCGCTCGGCGCTGACCCTGTCGGTGACCGTGATGGCGGCCGGTTCGCTGATGATCGCCCTGACCCCCGGTTACCAGACCATCGGTCTCGCCGCTCCAGCCCTGCTGCTGGTGGCCCGGCTGCTGCAAGGCCTTTCGGTCGGCGGCGAGTACGCCACCAGTGCGACGTATCTGTCCGAGGTGGCTTCGGCGGGCAGGCGCGGGTTCTACTCGAGCTTCCAATACGTGACCCTGGTGGCCGGCCAGCTCGTCGCGCTGGGAGTGCAGATCGTGCTGCAGCAGTTCCTCGACGCCGACCAGATGAACGACTGGGGCTGGCGGATTCCGTTCGTGATCGGCGCCGCCGGGGCGCTGATCGTGATGTGGCTGCGGCGCGGCATGGACGAGTCCGAGCAGTTCCGCGCGGAATCCGGGCGGGCAGCGGAGCAGGGCGCGGCGGGTGGAGGACAGTCGCGTGGTTCGCTGCGCATCCTGTTGCAGTACCCGCGCGAGTGCCTGCTGGTCGTCGGGTTGACCCTGGGCGGAACCGTCGCGTTCTACACCTACACGACCTACATGCAGAAGTTCATGATCAACACCTCCGGCATCTCCAAGTCGACCGTCGCGTGGATCAATTTCGTCGCGCTGCTGGTCTTCGTGGTGCTGCAGCCGCTGGCGGGCGCGCTGTCGGACCGGGTGGGCCGCCGCAAACTGCTGATCTTCTTCGGTGTGGCGGGCAGCCTGCTGACCGTGCCGATCATGACCGTGCTCGCGCGCACCACCGATCCGGTCGCCGCGTGGGGCCTGATGATGGTGGCCCTGCTGATCATCACCGGATACACCTCGATCAACGCGATCGTGAAGGCCGAGCTGTTCCCGACGAAGATCCGCGCGCTCGGCGTCGGGCTGCCCTATGCCCTGACCGTCGCCATCTTCGGCGGCACCGCGGAGACGATCGCGCTGGCATTGAAGAAGGGCGGTCACGAGTCGCTGTACTTCTGGTACGTCGCGGGCTGCATCGCCATCTCGCTGGTCACCTACTACTTCATGCGGGAGACCTCGACCTCGTCGACGATCGACGCGCCCGAGCCCACCGCGACCGCCGACACCGGGTCCGGCGCCGCGGCGGCCGAGCCGGGACCTCCGTTGGTCACCGTGCGTGACTGACCGCCCGGCACACGCGCCGGTCCATCCCCTGTGGAAGGATCGGCGCGTGCGGCTTGCGGTGGTCGAGGACGACGACGGCGTGGGAGACGCGCTGGTCGAGGCGCTCAACGCCCGCGGTTACCGCGCCGAACGCAAGCGACGCGGCGCGGACCTGCTGATCGCGCATCGCGACTACGACGCGGTCATCCTCGATCTGGGCCTGCCCGACGGCGACGGTTTGCAGGTGCTGCGCCGACTGCGCGAGGTGAGCTCGGTGCCGGTGGTCATCCTGACCGCGCGCAGCGACGAACGGTCGATCGTGCGCGGCCTGCGTGGCGGCGCCGACGACTATCTGGTGAAGCCGCCGCGGATCGCCGAGTTGGTCGCGCGGTTGGAGACGGTGACCAGGCGGGCGGCCGCCGCGGCGCAGCAGGCGCAGACGGTGGTCGTCACCGGTGATGTGCGGGTCGACCTCGGCGCACGCGTGGTCGAGGTCGCGGGTGCACCGGTGCCGCTGACGCAGAAGGAGTTCGAACTGGTCGAGGCGCTGGTGGAACGACCGGGCGCGGCGGTGAGCAGGCAGCAGTTGATGGATCGCATCTGGGGCGACGCGTTCGTCGCGGTCTCGCGCTCGCTGGACGTGCACATGACCGGTTTGCGGGCGAAGCTGAATCGGCCCGGCCTCATCACCACCATCCGCGGATACGGGTACCGGTGGGGGGAGTGAGCGTGGTCCGGCGGTGCGGAGGTAGGTCATGCGGCGTCGCCTGCTCGTCGCGCTGACGGTGTTCGCCGCCATCGCGGTGCTGGCGTTCGCGGTGCCGCTGTCGCTGACCATCGCGACCAGCCGCACCCAGGCCTTGGTGCTGGCACGGTCGGGCGACGCCGACCGGTTCGCCACCCTCGCCGACAACGCCGTCACTGCGGGGGACAGCCGCGCGCTGGCCGACGAGGTGCTGCGCTATCACGAGCTCTACGGCGAGAACGTGCTGGTGGTCGACGCCAGGGGCGCGACGACGGTGAACGCGGGCGCCGACGTGAACGACCCCGGCATCCTCGCGGCGGTGGCGGCCGCGCGCCGCAATCAGCGCCCGCACTCGGTGGACAAGCTGACACCGTGGGGCGCGCCGACCATGCTGGTGGCGCGGCCGGTCGGCACCGGCGTGCAGGTGAACGGAGCCGTGGTGATCGAGGCGTCGACCGCGCGCGCCCGTGGCGACATCGCGCGGGCCTGGGCGGTGATCGTGCTCGGCGGCGTCGTCGCGATGGCGCTGTTCGTGCTGCTGGCGGTGACCATCGGCCGCTGGGTGCTGCGGCCGCTCGCGGCGCTCTCGCACGGCGTGGCGGAGTTGACCGCGACGCTGCCCAAGCCACGCGCAGGCACCGTCGCGCCGGTGTCGATCGCGGGCCGGTATGGCGGGCCGCCGGAGATGCGGGCGCTGGCGGAATCCTTCGACGCCATGGCCGCGGCCGTCGCCGATTCGGTGGACGCCCAGCGCCAACTGGTCGCCGACACCGCCCATGCGATGCGCAACCCACTGGCCGCCCTGACCATCCGGCTCGATTCCCTGGAGCCCGCGATCCCGGCGAGCGCGGCGAGCACCTTTCGCGGCGCCGGCGCCGAGGTCGACCGCCTGACCGCGCTGCTCGACGGCCTGCTCAGCCTGGCCGTCGCCGAGACGCCCGCGGCGTTCGACCTCGCTCGGACCGCCGAGGACGAGGACCGGTGTGACGCCGTGCAGGTGGTCGCCGACCGATTCGATGCCTGGTGCTCGGCGTTCGACTCGGCCGGGCAGCACCTGCGCGTCGCGCCGACGGTAGAGCGCGCCGATGTCGCGGTCCCGGCCGACGTGCTCGCTCAGATACTCGACGTACCGCTGAGCAACGCCACCCGCTACGCGGGGGCGGGCGCGCACACCGATCTGGTGGTCGAGACCGAGCCGGGCTGGGTCACGGTGAGCGTCCGCGACGACGGAGCCGGTGTTCGCCCCGACGAGATCGACAAGCTCACCACGCGTTTCTTCCGCGGTTCCGCGGCACGAGCAGGCGGCTCGGGGCTCGGCCTGCCGATCGCCGCGGCGTTGGCGCAGGCGCGCGGTGGCGTCCTGACCGTGGCGGCGGTGCGTCCGCACGGTCTCGCGGTGCGGGTGCGTTTGCCCGCGGGGGAGGCCCGATGAGCCGGGAAACGATCGTCCGTCGCGGCTTCGGTCGTCGCGGGTTCCTCGCGCTTGCCGTCGCGGCGGGTGTCGCGGGTTGCGCACCGCGCGGCGCCGGCGCGACGGTGCGGCTGGCTTCCGGCGAGGTGGGCGGCTTCTATCACGCCTTCGCCGGGTTGCTCGGCCTGGCCGCCGCGGCGGCCGCGGACGTGCGGATCGAGCGGGTCACCACCTCGGGATCGCAAGCCAACCTGGCGTTGCTCGCCCGCGGCGAGGTCGACGCCGCGCTCGCGCTCGTGGACTCGGTGCCCGACAGCGCCGATCGAGTGTCGGCGCTGGGGCGGGTCTACGAGAACTATCTGCAGTTGGTCGTGCGCTCGGACAGTTCGATCGGCTCGGTCGCGGACCTGCGCGGCGCCCGGGTGAGCCTGGGCGCGGCGGGGTCGGGCGCGGCGCTGACCGGTGCACGGATCCTGCGCGTCGCGGGACTGGATCCGGCCGCCGACGTGGCGATTTCGCATCGCCCGCTGCCGGAGGCGGTGGCCGCCCTGACCGCGGGCGAGGCGGACGCGCTGTTGTGGGCGGGTGGCGTGCCGACCGCACTGCTGGCGGTGCCCAGCCGGATGCGGCTGGTGGACATGGGCGAGCTGGCCGCGCCGATGCGGGAGTGGTTCGGCCCGGTGTACGACCGGGTCGCGATCCCCGCGGACGCCTACCCCGGCGGGGTCTCGGTGCACACCATCGGGGTGGCGAACCTATTGCTCGCCGCCGACACCATGCCCGAAGACGTGGCCGCCGCGATCGTCGAACTGCTGGTGTGGCACGCCGACGCGCTGGTCCCCACCGAGGCGGCGGGCACCCAGTTCCTCGACGGCCGGTCGCTGATCAGCACCGGGCCGATCCCGCTGCACCCCGGCGCGGCCGCGGTCTACCGCCGCTGGCACGGATAGCCCGCTCAGGATCGGACCAGGCGCGCGATGGCGTCGGTGGCTTCCTTGATCTTGGCTTCGGCCTCCGGCCCGCCCGCGACGGCCGCGTCCACCACGCAGTGGCTGATGTGGTCCTCGAGCAGGCCCATCGCCACGGCTTGCAAGGCTTTGGTCATGGCGGACACCTGGGTGAGGATGTCGATGCAGTACTTCTCCTCCTCGACCATCCGCTGCAGACCGCGCGCTTGGCCCTCGATCCGGCGCAGCCGCTTCAGGTAGTCGTCCTTCGCGGTGATGTAGCCGTGCGCCGAGTGGTCGGTCGCTGTGTGGTCGTGCGGGGAATCCGCCACCGATGTCTCCTCGCTGCCTGTCGGTCCCGCGAAGCGGGATCAATACCCCCCTAGGGTACAGTTTCCTGCCGGGATTGTCAGGTCCGGCGCCGCGCCGACCGCACGGCGCGGCAGGCTCGCGACCGGCCGGACCAGTCGGAGGACCGGTCCGGTACCGCCACGCGAGCAGCGTAACGCCGATCCCGGCGCGCGACGGACAGCACGGGACGAGACAATCGGGGTATGAGTTCGCACCCCCGGCCCGCGCTCGCCGTCATCGGCGGCAGCGGCTTCTACGATTTCTTCGACAACGAGGCGACCACCGTCGAGGTCGAGACACCTTATGGCGCCCCGAGCGCGGGTATCGCGGTCGGAGAAGTCGAGGGCAGGCCGGTGGCATTCCTGCCGCGGCACGGCAAGAACCACGAATTCGCACCGCACACCCTGCCCTACCGGGCGAACCTGTGGGCACTGCGCTCGCTGGGCGTGCGCCGGATCTTCGCGCCTTGCGCGGTCGGCAGCCTGCGGGCGGACTGGGGCCCCGGCACGGTCGCGGTCCCGGACCAACTGGTCGACCGGACTTCCGGCCGCCCGCAGACGTACTTCGGCGGCGGCGGCATCCACGTGTCCTTCGCCGACCCCTACTGCGAGGAACTGCGCGCCGCCGCCATCAAGGCCCAGTCCGACGCGCTGCGCATGATGCACGAGGCGACCATGGTCGTGGTCGAGGGACCGCGCTTCTCCACCCGCGCCGAGAGCCGGTGGTTCGCCGCGCAGGGCTGGGAACTGGTGAACATGACCGGTCACCCGGAGGCGGTGCTCGCCCGGGAACTCGAAATGTGCTATGCCGCAGTCGCTCTCGTGACCGATCTGGACGCCGGCCTGGAGGAGGGCGAGGGAGTGCACGCGGTCGACGTCTTCGCCGAGTTCAAACGCAACCTCGCACCGTTCAAGGAACTCATCCGCCGCGCGGTGGCCGCGGTGGACGGCACCGGCACTTGTGACCGGTGCCGCGTCCACGCGGGAGTGTCATTGCCGTTCGAACTGCCCTGAGCGCGCGGGTGCTGGTCACGAGGCGGCCGGGTCGCCCGGCGGGCACCTGCGCCGGGCGCTGCTCGCCGCGCGACATCGAGTGACCGAGGCGGCGACAGTGGCGGCCGCACAGGGCCTGGCCGAGTTCGCGGCCGCCGAGTTATACGTCACCCGGACGGCCGCGCGTGGTCGGTCAGCTCGGCGCCGTCGCGAATTCTTCTGCGTGAGCAGTCGCCCACTGCTCGAAAGTGCGCGGCGACCGGCCGGTCACCTGCTCGACGGTCGGATAGAGCGTCTCCTCGTCCAGCGTCCCCCCGACGAAGAAGCTGAGAAACGCGTCGACGTACTCCCTCGGCATGGTGGCGGCCAACTCGGCTTCGGTCTCCTCGTCGTCGAGTTCGCGCGCCACCAGCGGCCGGTTGAGCACCGCGCCGAGCACCGCGACCTGCTCGGCCGGTCGCAGCGCCTGCGGGCCGGTGAGCTCGAGCGCCTGTCCTTCCAACCCGTCCCTGATGAGCGCCGCGGCCGCGGCCGCCGCGATATCGGCGGGGTCGATCACTCCTGCCCGGATACCCGGGAACTGGACGCGGACAACGTCGCCCGAGGCCAATTGCGGCAGCCAGCGCAGCGCGTTCGACATGAACTGCCGCGGTCGCAGCAGAGTCCACGTCAGTTCGGATGCTCGCACCGCGTCCTCGGACAGCGCCATGTAGCGGGACACGGCATTGTCCATGTCCCGCAGCGCGGCCGAACCCCCGGACAGCAGCACGACCCGGCGTACTCCGGCCTTGTGCGCGCGATCCAGCAGATCCGGCAGGTCGTCGTAGCCGGGGAGCAGGAACATGCCGTCCACGCCGTCGAGGGCGTCGGCCAACGTCTTCGGTCGGTTGAGATCGCCGGTCACGGCCTCGGCGCCCGGCACGAGCGCGGCCTTGGCGGGATCGCGCACCAGCGCTCGCACCTGCTCACCCGCTTCGCTCAGAGTCCGCACCAGTTCCGCACCGACATTCCCGGTGGCGCCGGTTACCAGAATCATCCTGTCTCCGTGTTCGATCGACTGCCCGTCCGTCTCAGTTGCACTCCATTGCGCTCATAGGCACTGGCTTCGTCCCGTGGCGCTCGCGGCGCCGCGAGGAGATGGGCCTGTCGACCATAGGATATTCGGCAGGCTCGTCGGTCCGCACTCGCTCGTCAATGGCGGGAAGACAGCTCGTGCTCGGCGTTCGGTCGACCCGACGGAGTCGGTGGCTTCGGGTGGGTGCCCGTTGCCGACGGGAGCAGAGTTCACGGGGAGTATCCGAGCGCGCCGGGGGCTGGGGCGGTCAGGTCGCGAGTTAGGCTCGCGCGGTGGATACCCCGTTGCGGCTCGAGGTCATCGTGGCCAGTGTGCGTCCGGAGCGGTTCGCGCCGGTGGTCGCGGATTGGTTCCTGCGTACGGTGCGCGCTCGCCCCGAATTCGACACGGGCGTCATCGATCTCGCACACACACCGTTGCCGGTCGAGCTCACCGAGAACGAGCACACCACGGCCTATCGCGCGCGACTGCGCGACGCCGACGCGTTCGTCGTCGTCACCTCCGAGTACAACCACGGCTATCCGGCATCGCTGAAGACGGCGTTCGACACCGCGAAACACGAGTGGCGCGCAAAACCCATCGCTTTCGTCTCCTACGGGGGCCTGTCCGGTGGCTTGCGGGCGGTGGAGCAGCTGCGTCAGGTCGTCGCCGAGATCCACATGGTGTCGGTCCGCGAGACGGTCAGCTTTCACCAGGCCAAGAAGCGGTTCGACGAGGCGGGGGACACTCGCGACGGCGCCGCGATCGATGCGGCGGACCGCATGTTGCGCCAATTGGCCTGGTGGGCCCGCACGTTGCGAGCCGCCAGAAGCGCCGACCCGTACCCAGGCTAGCCGCGATGACGCCCGGTTCGGCGGGTGGGCCTGACGTCGAATCGGTAAGTTCGGTCGATGGTGACACCCGCGGCCTCTCGACCCGAACCGCGCGCTCTGCCACAGGAGGCACGACTCGATGACCACCCCCGAACACAACGACGAGCTGCGCCGTCAGGGTGAACCCGCTCGGACCGCATCCCGGTGGTGGCGCGTGTCGGTCGCGGTGATCACACTGTTGGTGAGCCTGTGTTGCGTAGCGACGCTGTGGTTGCTGATGTCGGACGCCGCGTTTCCGTATCTCGTGCTCGCCGGCTGGGCGCTGGTGCTGCTGGGCGCGCTGTGGCTGGTGATCGGGCTGTTCGGTGCGATCCGCTACCGCCGCTACCTGCGGCTACTCCTCGCGCCCGGCGCGGTCGCACTGACCTGCGCGCTGGCGTGGGCCGACCTTCCCGAGGACTTCGGATGGCGGGTTTCCGCCGGCAGTCTCGAACGCCTCGCAACCAGTTGCGACGCCTCGGCCCACGGCCGGTACGGCGTCTACACCATCACCTCGGTGGTAGAACGCGACGACGGCTGCCTGCTCTATACCGACGGAGGCCTCATCGATCCCGTCGGATTCGCCTATTTCCCACACGGCGCACCCAGACAGGGCCCACCCCGCTCCGACGGCGACGTCGGCTACACGCCCCTCGAAGGCAGCTGGTACCGGTTCGTCCAACGGTTCTGAATCATGCTGCGCCGACTCGACATCGGACCCACCCGCCGAACTGCGTCGGCATCGGGTCAGCCGCTACTGGGCCGCAACGGCGCGGCGGCCGCGTGGGTGGCCGATGTAGGTGGCCTCGCTGGGAATCGACACCAGCGTCAGATCGACCTGCGCGGTGCCGGTGCGCAGCACGACGTGGTTGCCGATCGCGCCGGGCTGCTGGATGGCCAGGTCGGGACGGCTGGCGGGCCAGCCCATCGGGTCCCCTGTGACGTAGATGGTGGTGACGCCCGCGTGCGGGGCGGGCGCGAGCACGCCGTCCACCACCGTGGCGGTGAATCCCGCGTCGGATTGGTGGATTTCGACGGCGATGGTCAGCCGCTCCGGGTTCCCGATCGTGGTGACCAGATTTTCCCATGCCCGCGCCCGGTCGGTGCGGATGAGGATCCGTTCGCCGACCGCGAGCGCGCGGAACACCAACTGCTGCGCCAGGTACAGCTCACCCGCGACGTACACCGTCGAGATGCCGGCGCCGACGATGCGGACCGCGACACCGTTGCCTTCGTCGTCCGAGCCGATCAGCTGGCCGCAGCCGGACGAGGGCAGGTGCAGGTCATCGATCACGTCGATGAAGTGCTCGATCATCGGGACGGTGTCGTCCACGCCGGGAACCGCGATCGGCAGGTGGGCGAGCAGTCCGTCGCGGTGGCGTCCGTTCATCGAGATCATGCCCGGCAGTTCGGACCCTTCGGGCAGCTCGCGTGCGGTCAGCCGCCACGCGGCGCCGATGCTCACCGACTCGGCCGAACTGCCGGGGCGCAGCCGCACGGCCACGGTGGTGCCGCGCGACGGCGCGACCCACAGCTGCGCGAGCAGATCGGAGTCCAGGCGCTTGGGATCCACCGCGCTGCCGACGTTCACGCTGTTGCCGATTTCGGCGTAGCGCCAGCGGTGTTCGAGCGTGCGCGGATCGTAGCCGCTGGTGATCTGCAAGACCGCCTTGCGGATCTCGGGCGCCGTCAAGATGCGGGCGTTGCAGCCGGCGTCCTCGAGTGTGCGCATGATCCGCTGGGTCGCGATGGTGACCGCCCGCGATGCGCCTTCGGCTCCGCCGCCGCGCCGGGCCGTCGCCTCCGGGCAGGCCACCGCGTCGAAGCTGATCGCCAACCACACCGTGCGGTGCGCGGTGGCGGGCAGCGGGCCCAGCAGCGATTCGTAGATCTTGCCCGCGGGCGTGCCCGAACGGCTGCGGTGCCCGTGGCTGATGATGTCGATGCCGCTGAGCAGGATGTCGTGCTGATTAAGACATTTGGCCAGCTCCGCCAGCGGGAGCAGGTGCGAGGCGTGCACCGTGGTGCGGGCGATCCTGGTCAGCCCGCCGGGCGGGGGCAGCACCTCGACCACCGTCGCCACGCGGCTGCCGTCCCAGAACAGGCCGAGCGAGCGTCCATCCGCGCCGCGGAAGTCGACGGTGTCGCCGAGCTCGTAGTCGCGGTGGGTCAGATAACGCCACCACGTGGCGACCCAGTCCAGCAGAGTGCGTTTGGCGACCGGGATCAGCGGTATCAGCGCGACGACCACCGCCACGCCGAGCGCGGGAAGCCCGGGCAGACCGGCGAACAGTGCGACGACTCCGGCGAACAGCCCGATGATCTGCGCGATCAGCAGGTTCTGCATCGAGATGCGCCCCAGCAGCGCTCGTGGTCCCGCGCCTGCCGGTTCCGCCATTGTCGTCCCCCAAGTACCCGGTGTCGGCCGGTTCGCTGTGGCCGAGCTGAACAAGAATCCTCGGGAACTGTACTGTGTTCGGCGGACGTGAGCACTGTTCGGGGGAGGAATAATGCCTTCAAAACCCACCACACGCTGGCAGGTGAGCGGCTACCGCTTTCTGGTCCGGCGGATGGAGCACGCCTTGGTGCGCCGGGACGTGCGAATGCTGCACGACCCCATGCGTTCTCAGTCCCGCGCGTACGCGGCGGGCCTGATCCTGGCGTGTGTCGTTCTGGCGGGATGCGGCGTGCTCGCGTTGCTGCGCCCGCAGGACAAGATCGGTGACGCCAAGATCCTGGTAGGCAAGGACTCCGGCGCGGTCTACGTGATGATCGACGACGTGGTGCACCCGGCTCTCAACCTCGCTTCGGCCCGCCTGGCCGCGGGCGAGGCCGCCAAGCCCGCGATCGTGAAGGAGTCCGAGCTGGGGAAGAAGGCTCGCGGTCAATTGATCGGCATCCCAGGCGCTCCCGGGTCGCTGCACTTCGACAAGGAGGGCAAGGGCCGCGCCTGGACGGTGTGCGACTCGTTGAAGACCGACGGCACCGACGACCGCAGCACCTCCGTGTTGATCGGCGACGTGGAACTCGGCGACAAGGCGTCGGCGACGGGCTCGGACAAGGCGCTGCTGGTCAAGGGTAAGGACGCGACCTACCTCGTCTGGAACAAAACGCGCGCCCGCGTGGACATGAACGACCCGTCGGTCGCGGGCCCGTTGGGCATCCGAGGCATGACCCCGCGCCCGATCAGTGAAGGTCTGCTGAACGCTATTCCAGAGGTGAACGCGATCGTGCCGCCGAAGATCGACGATCCGGGCGGGCAGCCGTCCGGCTACTCGATCAACGGCCTGAAGATCGGCACCGTTGTCCAGGTGACCGGCAAGGCGAACCAGAACTTCGTCATTCTGCACAACGGTTTGCAGGCCATCAGCCCGTTCACCGCCGACGTGATCCGCAGTTCGCAGCGCAACCCCGATCACGGCACCGCCATCGGCGATTACGAGCAACAGCATGCGCCGGTGTCGAACGCGTTGAACGTGGATACCTACCCCGAGACCGCACCGACCATCATCCAGCCCAAGGCCCGGCCCGTGAGCTGCTTGTCCTGGAAGCCCATTCCGGGAGTCGCGGGCAACGCCGACGTCGCCTTGCGTGCCGAACTGACCGTCATCGACGGCAGCGACCTGCCGATGCCCGGTAGCGCCAAGCTGGTTCCGCTCGCCCAGGCCGACGGCAAGGGCGACAACGTGGACTCCGTGTACTTCAAGCCGGGTTCGGGCGCGTTCGTCCAGACCACCGGCATCGAACCGGACAGCAGGCGCAAGGACAGCATGTTCTACATCGCCGACACCGGTGTCCGCTTCGGCATCAAGGACAGCGAGGCCGCCAAGGCACTCGGGATGGACAAGGAATCGGGCGTGACACCCGAGCCCGCGCCGTGGCCGATCGTCGGGCTGCTCGCGAGCGGACCGACGATGGGCCGCGACGCCGCCATGGTCGCCCACGACGGCGTCGCCGCGGACCCGGCGCCCGCCAAGCAGCCGATCGCCGCGAGATAGTCCCGCCGTTCAGCGGTGCGCGTCGGCGAATCACCGCAGTGCGCGCGCCTACTCGCACCGAAAGGCCCAGCCCCGCAGCGGGTGCCGGGATTCCCGAGTCACATATCGTCGTCGGACACACCGAGTCGTCGGCGGATCGGGAACGAGGCGAGCAAGCCCAAGGCGAGCAGTGCCGCGATGGTTCCGCTGCCGATCAAGGCCACATCGCGCGCGCTGTGGTCCGGCGGCGGGGCCGAAGCGGGTACCGCGAGTTGCACGCTCTTCGACGGCGACGGCCGTTTGGGCGGCAATATGTCGCCCACCTCGGCGGTCAGCGCGGCCACCGGATCGACCGCGCCGTAGCCCACGTACGGGTTCCACCCTTCCGCCGGGGCGTGGGCGGTGGCCTGAATGCGTTCGACGACCTCCAGCGCGCTCAACTCCGGGAAACGAGCCCGCACGAGTGCGGCGACACCGGACACCAGGGGCGTGGCGAAACTGGTGCCTTGAATCGGCCCGAGCTGCCCCTGCTGACGGATGCTCCCGACCTGGACCGCGGTTCCCCTGCTGTTCGGATCGTTGAACAACGGATCGAGCGAGGTGATGTTCTCACCGGGCGCGGCTACGCCCAGCCATGGCCCCGGCACCGTGAACGTCGACGGCTGGCCTTGCCCGTCGATGGAACCGACGGCGAGCACGTAGTCGTCGTAGCGGGCGGGCGACACGTTCAAATCCACCTTGCTCCACGGGTCGGCGGCCGGGTCGAGCGGATCGATGACCTGGTTGGAGCCCTTGCAGGCATCGGCGCTGTTACCGGCCGCGACCACGACGACCACGTCCTTCTCGATCGCGGCATATCGCACCGCCGCACCCAGATCGGTGTCTTCGAAGGGCTCCGATGTCGGCCTGCAAGCTACCTCGGACACATTGATGACGCTGGCTCCCATGTCCGCCGCACGACGGATCGCCGAGGCCATCGTGCGAGTGGTGCCGTACCCCTCGGGTAGGGCGTCGGGCCCCTTGTCCCGATTCGCGCCTTCCTTCTGATACAGCTTGCTGGTCTGGCGGATAGTGAGGATCTGCGCCTCGGGCGCGACCCCGGAGAAGCCCTGACCGTCGACCTTCGTCGCCGCGATGAGTCCCGCGACGAACGTCCCGTGCGCATCGCAGTCCTCGGTTCCGTCACCGCTGCTCACATAGTCGCCGCCCGCGATCAGCCCGGGCAGGCGGGGGTGACGGGCGACACCGGTATCGATGACCGCCACGAGTTGGCCTGCGCCCCGGGAGAATCGCCAGGCGTGCTCCAGGTTGAGCGAGCGCTGGGCCTCCGGGATGGACGGTCCGCTGCCGCCGGACCCGGTGCTGACGCACGGAGTGTTCGTCGCCCGCTCGGTCTTGTCCGGCGGAGCGGCTGGCTCCCCCGGGGGCGGTGGCGTATTCGGGCTCACGGTCGGCTTCTCCGCGTGCGCCGGGTTGCTCGCGGTCGCACCGAACCCGACGGACACCCCGAGCGCGAGAACGCATGCCGCCGCTCCGGTCCGAACAACACGAAAACGCTGCGAGCCCAGATGTTTCGGAGTCATCGAGCCGAGCTCACAGACCCCGGACGAGGGAGTAGAGATCCGAGACCCAGAAGACCAGCGGCAGCACGGCGGCGACGAAGGTGTACTCGAGCAGTTCGACGCCGCGGCGCATCGGCGGGGTGGCCGACTGGTTCGGGATGATGATGCCGAGGATCAGCGCCGCGACCAGAACGATCATCGCAGCGCCGAACACGGCCAGCGGCTGGTGCATCGCGAAACCGGCGCCAACCAACATGATCAGCACGATCCCCGCGCCGCCCGCGATGAGCACGACGGCCTGCTCCGCGCCCGCGTAGGTGCGGCTGCGGAACATCAGCACCGCCGCGCAGACCAGCGCGAGCGCGACGCCCTGCCAGTACGGGTCGTCGGATGCCGGGTCGGTGGCCGCGAGCGCTCCCGCGGCGGTGACCAGCGTCGTCGCCGCGACGAGACCGGCGAGGTACATGCGGGCGCGTTCGGACTTCACCCGCAGCACCTCCATGGTCGGCAGTGCGCGGTGATCGTCCGGGTCGTCTTCGGTCGGGTCGATCGGGGTGCCCGGCGACGGGACAGGCGGCAGCGGCAGTTTCGCCAGCAGCATGGAAATCCGCGGGGCCAGGGAGAGCCCGCCGAGACCGAGCGCCGCCGCCCCGGCGCCGATCGCGCGCTCCGGTTGGTCGGTGAGCAGGCCGACCAGCGCCGCGGGCACCGTGTACGTGGCTAGCGTGGCCATGCCGATGAACAACGCGAGACCGACGCCGGTGACCCGCCAGGCCAGGATCGCCGTCGCGCCCGCCAGGACCGACCCGAGCAGGATGTGCGCCCAGCCGTAATGGTCGGGTACATAGAGCATGCCCGCGCTGAACGCGGCGGGCAGCGCGCAGCCGCCGAGCACCAGCGCGGTGCCGGTGTCGCCGTACATCCTGCTCAGCACCATCGCCGTGACGACGAGCAGGATCGCGACCACCAGCGCGATCGAACCGCCCACCGCGATCGGCAGCGAGCCGGGGGACAGCAGCAGACCCAGGCAGCCGACGACCATGGTGATCGCCGCGAGCACCGAGCCGGTGATCCGCGCGACCCGCGGGGTCCAGCTGCGGTAGTGATCGGTGTCGGCGATCGCGACGTTGTACATGATGTCGTCGAACAGCGGCGTAGGAGCGGTGTGCGAGGCGCTTTCCAGCATCAGCAGTTCGCCGTCGCGGACACCGTGCTCGCCGAGGCTGAGCGAGTTGGAGAACGGCGGATGGCCGATTCGGGCGAGCACCCATTCCGCGGGCTCGTAGCGCTCGCCCTCGTTGTCGAAGTCGTTGGTGCGGCTGTGCTGGGCGACCATGTCGACCACGCTCGGAATGACCAGGGCGACCGGCACATCCACCGGTATGGCCATGTCGACCTGGGTGTGCTTGGCCAGAATCGTCACCCGGGCGAGGTCGGGAGCGCGGACGATCCCGCGCGAGGATTCTTCGTCGATGTGGTCAAGTCGCGCGTGCGTCAAGCTTCCCCCAACTCGGTCTTCTACCTCGTGATTCCGCAGCCTCGCGGGCCGAATGCGAGCTTGCGAACCCACGGTCCGGGCAGCAGAATGCTGGTCGAACTGTACGACATGTCAGCGGTGACCTCTACACTGAGGCCGAATCACAGCTGGCCGAAGGGGGATTTCTCGTCGATGAGCACTGTCCGCTTCCAGCGCCGTGCGCGCCGCGAGATGCCTCGAACGCCGGGGGGCGAGGTCACGCTTCAGCCGCCGCCCGAAATCCCCCGGGTCACACCGGGAAACCTGGTCATGAAGCTCATGCCGGTCGTGATGGTGATCGGCATGGTCGGCATGATGGCCCTGCTGTTCACCCAGGGTGGCGGCATCGCCTCCAATCCGATGAGCATGATGTTCCCGCTCATGATGCTGTTCTCCATGGTCGGCATGTTCGCCGGTCAGGGCGGCGGCAAGGGGCAGAAGGCCGCCGAGGCCAACGAGGACCGCAAGGACTACCTGCGTTACCTCGACCAGGTTCGCAAGGACGTCAACGAGACCGCCGCGCAGCAGCGCGCTTCCGTCGAGTGGAGCCACCCGGAGCCCGGCCTGGTCTGGATGCTGGCGGGCACCAGCCGCATGTGGGAACGCCGCGCGGGAGACAAGGACTTCTGCCACGCCCGCATCGGTCTCGGCGGGCAGCGCTTGGCCACCAGGCTGGTCGCCCCCGAGACCGGCCCGGTCGAGGAGCTCGAGCCCATCGCGGCTGTTTCGCTGCGCCGGTTCGTGCGCGCGCATTCGACCGTGCCGGACCTGCCGACCGCTATCGCGGTCAAGGGCTTCGCCACCATCGCGCTGGACGGCGACCGCGGCCAGGCGCGGGACATGACCCGCGCGATGCTGGTGCAGCTGTGCATGTTCCAGGCGCCGGACCAGGTTCTCGTCGCGGTCGTCTGCGGGCCGGACACGGCGGCGGAGTGGGAGTGGACCAAGTGGCTCCCGCACACCCAGCACCCCGACTCGCAGGACGGCATCGGCACCGAGCGCATGTTCTACGGTTCGATCCGGGAGGCCATGGCCGGGCTGCATCCGTTGCTGGGCAACCGGGTCCGGTATTCGCGAAACCAGCCGGCCAACGCGAACATGGTGCACATCGTCATCGTGGTCGACGGCGGTCTGCTCGAGGCGGAGGACGATCAGCTGCGCGAATCCGGCTACGAGGGCGTGACCATCATCGACTTGTGCGGTTACGCGCCGCGCTTGGCGGTCTCTCGCGGCATCAAGATGATCGTGGAGAACGGCGAGTGCGTCGGCCGCGGCGCGACCGGCAATCAGGAGCGCTTCGCGCTGATCGACCGGATCAGCCCCGAGCAGGCGCAGCAGGTGGCGCGCAGGCTCGCGCCCTACCGCGCCGCCACGCAGCGCAGCAGCGACGTGGAGAACGACGACTCCGAGGTGATCTCGACCTGGGCCCAGCTGATGGGTCTCGGCGACATCGGCTCCTTCAACCCCGAGCACGCCTGGCGGCCGCGCTACGGGCGGGAACGCCTGCGCGTCCCGTTCGGTGTCGGCGCCGACGGCCTGCCGGTGGATCTGGACATCAAGGAGGCCGCCGAGAACGGCATGGGGCCGCACGGTCTCTGCATCGGCGCCACGGGTTCC
This sequence comes from Nocardia sputi, assembly GCF_023501985.1. Taxonomy (NCBI): domain Bacteria; kingdom Bacillati; phylum Actinomycetota; class Actinomycetes; order Mycobacteriales; family Nocardiaceae; genus Nocardia; species Nocardia sputi. Next base: position 128,841 of record NZ_JAMFLC010000005.1, read on the forward strand.
GGTAAGTCGGAGTTCCTGCGCACCTTGGTGCTGAGCCTGCTGGCCACGCACTCGCCCGATCAGCTGAACCTGGTTCTGGTCGACTTCAAGGGCGGCGCGACATTCCTCGGCCTGGAAGGGGTTCCGCACGTCGCCGCCGTCATCACCAACCTGGAGGAAGAGGCCGACCTCGTCGACCGCATGAAGGACGCCCTGGCCGGTGAGATGAACCGCCGCCAGGAAGTGCTGCGGGCCGCGGGCAACTTCGCCAACGTCTCCGAGTACGAGAAGGCCAGGGCCGCGGGCGCCGACCTGGATCCGCTGCCCGCCCTGTTCGTGGTGCTCGACGAGTTCTCCGAACTGCTCACCCAGCATCCGGATTTCGCCGAGCTGTTCGTCATGATCGGCCGTCTGGGCCGTTCGCTGCACGTGCATCTGCTACTCGCTTCGCAGCGCCTGGAAGAAGGCAAACTCAAGGGCCTCGAGGCCCACCTGTCCTACCGGATCGGCCTGAAGACGTTCTCCGCCAACGAATCCCGGCAGGTGCTCGGTGTGCCCGACGCCTACAACCTGCCGAACAACCCCGGTGGCGGCTACCTCAAGGCGGATTCCGGTGAGATCCAGCGCTTCCAGGCTTCCTATGTCTCCGGACCGTACGTCGGCGGGGGCTCGCAGCGCGACATGATCGTGGCGACGCAGTCCGGCGAAATCGACGTCAAAGCACGGCCGTTCACCGCGACGCATGTCGACTTCCGTGCCGCTGACCGCGTTCCGCTGCCACCCGAGCCGACTCTGGAGCAGGAGCACCAGGACGAGGACGGCGAGCAGGTGTCCAACCTGAACATGCTGGTCTCCCGGATCCGCGGCCACGGCCGCCCGGCGCACGAGATCTGGTTGCCCCCCTTGGACGAGGCGCCCACGCTCGACCAGCTCCTGCCGCGCTCCCTCCTCACCGGCGAGTACTCCGCGGTGTCCACGCTGCGCGCCCCGATCGGCATCGTCGACCGGCCCTACGACCAGCGCCGCGACCCGATGATCATCGACCTATCCGGCGCCCGCGGCAACGTCGCCGTCGTCGGCGGCCCGCAATCGGGCAAGTCGACCGCGCTGCGGACACTGATCATGTCGATGGCGTTGACGCACACCGCCGAACAAGTGCAGTTCTACTGCTTGGACTTCGGTGGCGGCACCCTGGCGGGCCTACAAGGGTTGCCGCACGTCGGCTCGGTCGCGAGCCGGTTGGACGAGGACCAGGTCCGGCGCACCATCGCCGAGATGACCACCATCGTCCGTCAGCGTGAGGCGCGCTTCCGCCAGCTCGGCATCGAATCGATGGCGGACTTCCGCAGGCTGCGCGCGATGGACCCGGCGAGCAGTCCGGGCGCCGCGGGTGCGCACGAGGATCCGTTCGGCGACGTGTTCCTGGTGATCGACGGCTTCAGCTCGATCCGCCAGGACTTCGAGATGCTCGAGCAGACCATCATGAACCTCGCCGTGCAGGGTCTGTCCTACGGCGTGCACGTGGTCATCGCGCTGAATCGCTGGGCGGAGGCACGGCCCGCGCTCAAGGATCAGATCGGCACCAGGATCGAGCTGCGCCTGGGTGATCCGATGGACTCCGATCTGGGACGCAAGTTCGCCTCCCTGGTCCCGCAGGGGCGGCCGGGCCGCGGCATGACCCCCGAGTGCCTGCACATGCTGACCGGCCTGCCCCGCATCGACGGCAATCCCGATCCGACCGACCTCGCCCAGGCCGTCGCCGACGCGGTCGCCGCCATCGCCCGGCTGACGCCGGGCCGTCATGCTCCGCAGGTCCGCATGCTGCCCGAGCAGCTTGCGCGCGAGCAACTGCTGTACCTGGCGGGCGATTGGCCGTCGCAGGTCGACCCGAACACCAAGTGCCTGCGCATTCCGTTCGGCATCAACGAGTCGGAGCTGGCTCCGGTCTACATCGACTTCGTGGAGAGCCCGCACTTCATCATCATCGGCGACACCGAGTCGGGAAAGACGACATTGCTGCGCTCGCTGATCGAGGGCATCGCCGCGTCCAACACCCCCGATCAAGCCCGCTTCATCCTCGGCGACTACCGGCGCAGCATGCTCGGCCTGGTCCCGGAGGGGTACCTCGCCGGTTACGGCTCGACGGCGCCTCAGTTCACCCAGAACATGAACGACCTGGCCGCTTACGTCAACAAGCGCACGCCGGGTTCGGATGTCACGCCGCAGCAACTGCGGGATCGCTCGTGGTGGAGCGGACCGGAACTGTACGTCATCATCGATGATTACGACCTGGTCGCCACGTCCGCGGGCAACCCGGTCCAGGCGCTGCTCGAACACCTGCCCCATGCTCGCGACCTCGGCTTCCACGTGATCATCGCCCGGCGTTCGGGTGGTGCGAGCAGAGCGATGTTCGAGGCGACGCTGGCCAGGATGCGGGATCTGGGCTCCGCCGGCCTGATCTTGAGCTGCAGTAAGGACGAGGGAGTCCTGATGGGCACCAAACGACCGAGCCCGATGCCCCCGGGCCGGGGCACCTACGTCACCCGCAACCAGGAGGGCCTGGTACAGACGGCGTGGATGCCGTCGCCCTGATGTCCGAGGTCGAGCTCGTCGTCACGGAAGCGCGCATCTGGGCGCGCGGCGCCGACACCCACTGGGACGCGCCGCCCTCGGTCGTTCTGGGCAGCAATGGCTTCGACCTCGTCGTGGGGCAGCCGCTGACCCCGCCTACCCAGGTGGGGTCGGTAGTCCAGTTCGTGCCCGCCGCCGCCATGGCCTTACCGCCTCGAACGCCGTCGGTGGTGGACGCGATGGGCGCCGTTTTCGCGAGTGTGCTCGAGAATCTTCGCGTTGCCGCACCGTGCGCCCGGATGACGGTGATCTGCCCTACCGAATGGGGCGCCGCCCGTCGCGGCGTACTCGAGGAGGCGGCGCGGCGCTGGACGTCGGAGGTCGTGTTCGAGGGGATCGCGGTGCGATCGGTGGCGTCGGACGAGGGCACCAGCCACAGTCGGCGAACGCTGGTGCTGGAATTCGGAACGTTGACCACCACGGCCTCCGCGGTCATCCGAAGCCATCGCGGCGTACATGTCGAATCCTGTGAACACGACCCCGCACTCGCGCTCGCTGAAATCACCGAGGAATCACCGGCTTTCGATGCTTTGCGCGGGCTCGTCACTCGGCTGCTCGAAGGCGGCCCGATCGACCTCGCCCAGGTGGTGGGTATCGCCGACCCCACGAAGCTCGGCCTGCTCGGTGCGGCGATCGAGCAGGCCGCGGGCGCCGCTGTCGAGCTGCGCTCGGTCGCCGGTAACGATCTCCTCCGGGGTCGCCGGCCGGGACCGAGCCATCGACAGGAAATGCCGCCCGCGACCGCGCCCACCGAGTGGATGCGACCGCTGCGGGACCGCGCCGCAGCCGAGCAGCCCCGGTACAGCACAGCGCGGTTCGCGGTCGTTGCGGTTGCTGCTCTCGTAGTCGTCGCACTGGTAGTCATCGGCGCGGTAATCGTGTCCGGTCGCGGAGACGACGCGGCGACAGCAGCGCCGAGCACGGAGACGGCCTCGACCAGCGTGGCGCCGTCCCCGGCCGCCACATCGGCTGAGTCGGCACCGGAAGCATTCGGCCGCATACGGTTTCGAGTTCCGCCCGGCTGGCGTGTGGCTCCAGCGCCGGAGAGTGCACGCGCCCGTGTCGATCTGGTTCCCGAAACTGGTGCGCGGCAGCGCATTACGGTGATGCAGACGCCATTGACGGCGGGTTCCGGCTATGAACAGGTCGCCGCGAAGCTGGAGGTCCAGATGGCGCAGCGTCCGCCGGGAGTCCTGACCGATCTGGAACGCGACGTCGTATTCGGTAGCCGTTCCAGCCTCGCCTACTCGGAACACCCTGAGGACGGGTCAACCGTGCGCTGGCACGTCCTGCTGGAGTCGGGAATTCAGGTCAGCGTCGGTTGCCAGTACGTGGGGGAAGGGTGGAGTCAGTTGGAGACCTTGTGCACGAATTTCGGGGACTCGGTCCGCGTCGTCCCGTGAGCTGCCTCCGGTGTCGCGGCAGCGGTTGTGGTCGCGGCAGCGGTTGTGGAGGAAACGAAGTTCAGCGTAGAACGATTCGAGCCCCCGGCACCGAAGTACCGGGGGCTCGAATCAGCCGAGACGGGATCTCAGAAGAGGCCCGCCAGCGCGGTGTCGGTGCCCTGCAGGTCGGCGTTGCCGCTGCTGACCAGCTTGCCCGCGCTTTCCAGCGTGGTGTTCAGCTGGGTGACCTGCGTGTTCCACTGGGCCTGCAGTGAGGCGAACGCGTCGTTCGCGTCACCCTTCCAGTAGTTCGTCACGAAGTCGGTGACCTGCTTGTGGAAATCTTCGAGCATGGTCATGACGCTGCGCGCCTCGGCCACGATGGCCTGTGCGCCCGCATCGACTTCGCCGAAGTTGGAGGCAATCCGACCGGGGTCGTTCGCTACCATGGGGAGCTCCTTGTTGTCTGTGGTACGGCTATCGGATCAGGGGAGGTCCAGGCTGGAGGACTGCGCCGCCACCTGCTGGGCGAACTGCTGATCCTGATCCGCGAACTTCCGTCCGGCGTGAGCGAGCTTGTCCGAAGTCTGATCCAGCTGGTCGTTCAGCTTCCGCGCCTGGGCGAAGTAGCTGTCCATGAAGGTGTCGAACGCCTGGCGGGCCGCGCCGCTCCAGGTGGCGGTGGTCTGATCCGACTTGCTGTTCAGTGCGGTGATCGCGGTCTGCAGATCCTGGTGCCGCTGGCGGCAATTGTCTACAAACTTCGTGATCGCCTCTTCGCTCGCTTCGAGCTGTCCTGCCATTTCGGCTCCTTTCGGTTCCCGTCTCGGCCAACGGCGGAAGCCTCAGTTGGCCTGTACATCTGGTTGGACGCGGTGCGGGTCTGATCGGTTCCATCCCGACTCGAGAAAGTTCGGCCTCGAGAAGTTCGGTATCGCCCCACGGGATCAGGGCCCTGCGCCCCTCAGTCCGGCCCGTCCGTGATTTCGGCGGCCGCGCACGGGCCTGCTCGGAAGACCACGATGCGGTCCGGGCCTGCATGACTTGTAACGCCAGCGCTCGGCTCCCCTCCTTCCCCCTGCTCGCTGCTGTAATGATCGGCGAGTGGGCTGGCTGCGGTACACCTTACCGAACGCCTAAGTCCGCCGCTACCAGCAGATTGCAGTTCGACCATGGCGAAACCAGGTTGTCGCGGAACGCGAAAAGCCCTCGAAGCCTTCGCCGCAGCGGATGTGGCCGCTACACAGGATTCCGCTCGAACCCTTCGTGTTCGGGTGTCTCGAGTGGGTGCCTGGGGTGACTCGTAAGTGGCTGCCGGCCGGGCGTATCAGCGACGACCGGAGGGTGTGGAGTCGTCCATGAGATGTTCACGGCCCCAAGCTTCCAACGGGAGCAGGGCTTGGTTGAGCAGTTCGCCCAGCGGGGTCAAAGAGTACTCGACACGCGGGATCAACTCGTCGTATACCTCGCGATGGACGATCCCGTCGGCTTCCAGTTCGCGCAGCTGTGTGGTGAGCACCTTCTCCGTGACTCCCGGCACCTGGCGGCGTAGCTCACCGAAGCGGTGGGGGCGTTCGCTCAGGGGCCACAGAATCATCATCTTCCACTTGCCGTTCAGTATCGACAGTGTGGCGTCGAGCCCGCACGTGTACGCGCCCGGTCTGCGTGTGATCGGCACGACCACCCCTTTCAGCTGCCTGCTGGCTTACCCGGAAGTAGGTGCCCACTTCCATGTGCGTACTTGATCCACCCGGAATGCCCGGCCAAGAGTAGCCCGTATGTTCGATCATTCGAAGAAGTCGCTCACCGTCCTCGGTCTCGGAGATATGGGCTCGGCACTCGTCCGCTCATGGCTCACCGCCGGATACGCCGTCACGGTCTGGAACCGCAGTGCCCGGCGTGCGCCGGAGGGGGCGGTGGTCGCGGCCACCGCCGCTGAAGCCGTCGCCGCGAACGCTCTCGTCGTCGTTTGCCTTCTCGACGACGCGTCGGTTCGCGCGACTCTGGACGGCATCGACCTCACCGGCCGGGACATCGTCAACCTGACCACCAGCACCCCCGCCGAAGCCCGGGAGTTGTCCGGCTGGATCGCCGAGCGCGGCGGACGTTTTCTGGACGGCGGGATCATGGCCGTCCCGTCCATGATCGGTGTCGCCGACTCCGGCGGGTACGTCTTCTACAGCGGTTCGGTGGAGCTGCACGAGACCCACGCCGAGACTTTGGCCGTACCCGCCGGTGTCACCTACGTCGGGGCGGACGCCGGTTTCGCGGCTTTGTACGACATCGCTCTCCTCAGCGGAATGTGGGGCATGTTCGCCGGGGCCGCGCATGCCTTCGCCTTGATTGGTGGAGAGGACATCTCACCGGTGGAGTTCGCGCCCCTGCTGGTCGGCTATCAGCAGGCGATGGCCGGGTACGCGTACGGCACCGCCGCGCAGCTGGCGAGCGGCGACTACGCCGAGGACGTGGAGTCGAATTTGGCGATGATGGTCACGACGAACGCGACGCTGCTGCGTACCGCCGCCGAACAGGGCGTCAGCCCCGAACTCCTCACGCCCTTCATGGCATTGATGCAGCGCCGGGTCGCCGAGGGCGGGGGGAACGAGTCGACTACCGGCGTCGTGGACCTTCTGCGGCGTCGGCGATCGCAACCTGTGGAATGACCTTCACCCGGGGGACGCGCCGATCGACTTCCTACTTCACCCGATTGCGCAGCACCGGCACCAGACGTTCGAGCAAAGTCTGTTCGGAGGACGCGCTCCAATTGCGGACCGCGGCGACGGCTGCGGGATCGTCGAGCGGGATCACCGTGGCGCGTGTGCCCGCCACCTGGTACGGAAGGCCGAGTAGTCCACCGCCACCGGCCTTCTCGTCGCTGCGCACGGCCAGCACGTAACCGTCCGGTGCGACTTCCAGCCTGGAGGACCCCGTCAATTCCCGAGGTCCTGTCTCGTCACCCTGCCGTGCGTAGTTGAGGTTGTAGACGAATCCGAGATCCTCCAGGAACTTCGTCTGCGGGGTACCGCCGAGGAAGATCGAGACCTGCGAGCCGCGGGCCACGTCGACCATCGTGATCGTCTTGCCGCGGAACACCGGGTTGTTCGCCCGCGCCTGCTCCAGCGGCGACAGCGCGGCCGTACTGCTCGGCGTCGCGACCGCGGGCGCGGGCCCGGATTCGTCCCGGTTCAGTGCCCAGATGCCGATTCCCGCGGCGAGGGCGACGGTCACGACGCCGGCGGCCGCCGCGAGCAGCCAGTTCTTGCGTGCGGGTTGCCGGGGGACGGCTCCCTGGACGGAGACGGCGACGCGGGGATCGGTCCTGGGCCGCGGATCGAAAACCTGGATCGGATAGGTCGGGGAAGTGTTGGTGGCGACCGGGTTGTAGCCGGGAGTGAGCGCGGCGGCGGCGGCGTCGGTGAATTCGCGGCAGCTGGAGAAGCGGTCTGCCGGGTCCTTCGCCATGGCTCGGGCGAAGACATGGTCGATGGCAGGCGGCAATCCGGGGTGGACCGAGGTGGCCGACGGCGGGGGCTCGTGGAGATGCCCCATCATCACCAGGGCGGGTTGCGTTCCGGGGAAAGGGTTGCGCCCGGTGAGCAATTTGTAGAACGAGCACGCGAGACTGTAGACATCGGCGCGGTGGTCGAGCGGGCTGCCGGTGAGCTGCTCGGGCGGAGCATAGGCGATGGTCGCGACGAAACTGCCGGTCTGCGTGAGTTCGGTGGTGTCGTCATTGGCTTTCGCTACGCCGAAATCGGTGAGCAGGACGCGTTCTTCTTCGCCGTCGGCTGGGGTGGACAGCAGGAAATTCGCCGGTTTGACGTCGCGGTGCAGCAGGCCCTTGCGGTGCGCGTAGTCGAGGCCCTTACCGACCTCGGTCGTGATGCGCAGTGCGCGCAGCGGATTCATCGCGTGCGGGTCGCGGGCCAGTTCGGCGGCAGCATCGGTGCCGTCGACGTATTGCATGGCGATCCACAATTGGCCCTGTTCTTCACCACGGTTGTAGACCGAGACGATGTTCGGATGGTCGAGCCCGGCGGCGAGATTGGCTTCGCGTTCGAAACGCGTGCGGAACTCGTAGTCGCGGCTGAGTTCGCCGCCGAGCACCTTCAGCGCGTCGGTCCTGGGCAGGCTGGGATGTTTGGCCAGATATACCGTGCCCATGCCGCCCGCGCCGAGCACCCGCATAATTCGGTACCCGCCGACGATGGTCCCGGGGCTCATCGCCATCTTTTACGATCTCCTGACTCGACGCGGGCCGCTGCGCTCGCCACGCAGCATACTGGACCCCTGTCGCGACGAAAGTGCGGCATTATCGGCTGTTCGCGAAAATGGAATACTGCGCGGCGGCTCGTTGCTGAGCGTCCAGTAGTTGATTGGCGGCGACGAATCCCACGTATTCCTTGTACGCGACGACGCAGGTGAATCGTCGGTCGTCGAAAAGTCCGGACCGGTTCTCCACACAAGACGAATCCGGCAGATGCTGCGGTGGCTCGGCCGGGCCCGCTACCGTCGTGGGGGTGATACGTTCCGCGGCGACACGTCGCGCCGCCTCCGGGCTCGCCGTGCGAATCACCAAGGTGCCGCCGGAGGCCGCGAATTTCTCGGCGCCCATCGCCGTGAAACGTTGTTTCGCGTAATCGCGGTCTTCGGCGTATTGCATGATTCCGCGCAGACCGAACAGGGCGTGCGAGTCGTCGTAGCTCGGGGACTGGACCTCGGCCGGATTCAGGGTACGGCTCAGCAGATGGTCGGGGTCCCACGGCAGCCGCAACATCTCTTCTTCGGTCAGCGCAGGCAGTTGGTCGAGCAGTGGCAGCTGGACGTCGTACGCCTTCTCCGCCAGCGCGACCAAGGCGTTGCGATCAGGTGCGTTGGCCGAGACGAGGAACGCCACCACATAGGAACCGTGCGCGAGCACCGTACGCAGGAACGGAGAGCCGGGACGCCAGTGCGCTCGTGCCTGCGGCTGCCGCGGCAGCGTGAGGGGTTCGTTCTGATCGCGGTAGGCGCCGAAATCGGCATCGTGGAACTCGGTCGCGGCCTGGCGGGCACGCTCCGGGTCGGGGAACTGCATGACGGTCGTGCCGACCGTCGTGGAGTTGGGCCGTGGCTTGGTCGGCCACCCCGAGGGAAACAGGCTGATGTTCTGGTCGGATCCGTTGGTATGGAACCCGTACATCATCCGGTTCCGCTCGGCGATCGGCCGCATGTCCTCCGATCGCCCGAGTTCTCCGGGCAGTACCCCTTTGCTGACGCTCGCCGATGTCCAGCCGTACCTCATCCGCGGATCTATGTCGTATGCGGAGGCGACGTAATCGGCCAGCCGCATCGCGGCGACCTTCCCCATGTCGATGAACAGCGGTTGATAATCGTCGTCGTGGGCGTTCAGCGGCTCGGTGGGGTAGTTGCCATGGTCGAGACTGCGAACGTCGATCTCTCCCGGCTGCGCGGCACCCGGCATCGTGGAACCACAACCGGTGAGGATCACGGTGGCCACCGTGCACGCGAGCGCCGCGGCGGTGGTGCGGAATGTCGTCATGCGGCGTTCACCAACAACGCGTACTGAGACGAGATGCGCTGCTGCGCGTCGAGCAACTGATGCGACCACGCGAATGCCGCGTAGCGGTCGTAGGCCACCGAGCAGTAGAACCGGACGACGACCGTCTTGTTGCCGATGTACTCCTTGCATCGGGCGACGGGGAGGCCTTTCGGCGACTCGGCCGCGCGGAACTTCTTCGACAGGCCGCCGCGTTCCTCCCGCAACTGTATGGCCGCGGCGGCATCGCGGGTGCGGAACAGATCGGTCCCGTCGGTGGCGTACCGATCCGTTCCGGCCGCTTCGATCATCCTGCGGTCCTCGGCCGAATCGGTGGTGAAGTGCAACGCGCCATGGCCGGTGTAGGCGCCCGGCGGGTCGATCCAGGAATCTTCCCGTGGACGCGGCAGGGTTCGGTCCAGCATGCGGTCCATGTCGATCGGCAGCGTCATCAGCTGGTCGACGGGCGTCGGAGTGAAGCGGCCGATCGCCGGGACGACGGTGTCCAAACTCTTCTCGACCAGGGTGAGCAGCTGGGGAAGGTCGACCTTCTCCAGGAAGATCTTCACGTAGTCGAATACCCAGGTGTAAATGACGAACTTCCCGGTGGCGAACCACGAGCCGATCGACTGGGTCTGCGGTTGCCAATGCGCGTGCGCGGCGGGGTACTTCGGGATCTGCACCGGCGTATTCCGGTTGTTGGCCTCGAAGTCGACGCGTTCCAGGGCCGCGGCCGCGGCGGCCGCCTTCTGCTCGTCCGGGAAGATCAGGATCGCGTTGACCAGGTCCGTGCCGCGATTGTCCGGCGCGCTGCCCGCGCTGCTGAGGAACCCCGCGACGAACTCAGGTGCGGCTTCGGCGAAGCGGGAGACGTCCATGATCCGCCCGAGCGCACCCTTCGGCTCGAGGAAGATCTTGGAGATCGACGGATTCGCGGAGACGAACGCCGGGTCGATGTCCGACGGCAGCGGGACGAAGTTCGCCAGCCGCTCCGCCTCGATCATGCGCGCCTGCTCGGGATTCTTCGCGGTTCCCAGCGAACGTGGCTGGGTCGGGTAGTTGCCCACGTCGAGCTGCGCCAAGTCGATGGGTGGTGTGGTTTGCTCCGGCCCGGCCTCCGAGCCGCCGCACGCGGCGCCTGCGACGGCGACGACTGCGGCGAACGTCAGGGCACAGGCGGTTCGAATAGGTTTCGACATGACGCCGTGCTGCACTTCCCTCCCCTGATTGCGGTAGTTGCGCCGGAATCCTACTTCGGGCCCCCGGCGAGCGAAGACCGCGAAAATGGCGGCACCTACCCTGCTGAACTCAGAAACTGTTCGCCAACAGCGCATACTCCGCGGCGACCTTCTGTCGCACGTCCGGTTCCTTATCACTGGTGACGACTCCGACGTACCGCTTGTACGCCACGTAGCACCGGTACTTGTACTCCCGTTCCGCGTCACCCTTGCTGTTGAGCTGCAGGCACTTGGCGCCGGGAACGTCCCTGGGAGCGCCCAGCGGGTCGTAGTGGGCGCCTTCGCTCTCCAACAGGCCGGTGACCAGCTTCTGGGCGGCTTCCGCATCGCGGGTGCGGGCGACGTAGCTGTCGTCGACGAGGCCGATGTGGTCCACGCCCGCGTCCTCGATCAGGCGCAGGTGGACGGACTCGTCGTCGGCGCGGTGCACCGTGTGGTAACCGCCGTAGACGGCGAAGGACGCCGGGTCGGGAGCGCGGTCCTTGCGGTCGGCGACCGCGACGCGGGCGAGCAGGCCGTCCGGGTCGACCTCGAGGGAGTCGAGCTTGTTCTCCGGGGTGGCTGTGAACTCACCCAGCTGCGCGACCTGGGCGGCAAGGGTTTTGTCGACCCATTTCACGAGGTCGTCGCCATCGGCGGTGGGCCGCTGGATGAACAAGGAGATGACGAACTCCTTGTGCGCCATGAAGGTGCCGACAGTCGGAACGCCGGGTCGCCAATGGATGTGGGCGTCGGGATATTTCGTCGACGACAGTTTGCGGTTGTCCGGGGAGATGGCGATGTCGACGTCTTCGAGTTCGCGCGCGGCCAGCTTCGCGGTGGCCTCGTCGGGAAAACGGAACAGGGCGTTGGTGACCGCCGTGGCATCCGGGGCCGGGTTGGACTGGCCCGCGGGATCGGGGCGGTCCGCGCCGCTGGCGGCGTACCCGACGATCAGCTTGCGGTTGTCGAAGACCGGTTTGGACACCTTGGCCACGAAGTTCAGCGCCTGCTCGGCGTCGGTCACGACGGTGCTGCCGCGCCCGAACTTCAGCATTGGGTCGATGCGCACGGTCGGGACCACGGCATCGGACATCCGCATGCCTTCCAACAGCGCGCCCTTGCCGCCGGAGTCCTGGCTGTAGTCGTGCTTGTCGATTGGATAGGTGCCGACTTCCAGCACGCGTACATCGATCTCGCCCGCGGTCGGCGTTCCCTGCACGCCTGCGCAACCGGCCAGCATCCCCGCCAGTGCCAGGCAAGACGCGGTGAGCGCGATGCGTTGCGTCCGAACCATCTCAGGCCCCTCGTTCCTCCCGTTACTGACACTGAAGTTACCCGACGGACGACGGGGAGGGGGACCGGTGGTGTTCGTATTGCCATACCCTTGTGGGTGTGGCGACGACCTTGCACTGCACCCCCGGTGGAGGCCGATACCGTTGAAGGATCGGCAGGTCGAAGTCGTCGTAGGCAGCCACGCCGTGGCCAGGGTCGCGGGGGCGGTCGTAGTCGTCGCGCACCGCAGGCCGGGCAGGCCGACGCAGGACTCGCCCGCCGTCGTCGCTGTCGAATCACTGGCCGAACTGGTGCGCGAGGCGACCGATCGGGAACCGGACGGTCCCGGAGCCCTGGTGGCCCGGCAGGCCACGCGCTGGCTGATGAAACACGCCGAGCGGATCAGCCCGGGGGAACCGATCGACTTCGGCATCCTCTCGCTCGCCGAGAACGGGGGCTTGGCGATCTTCTTGCACGGAGCGGTCACCGCCGTGCTGGCCGGTGACGGCGCCGTCGAGCGGTATCGCGGCAGCGACGCGGCCTTCACGGTGGACCGGGTCGCCGCGATTCCCGCGCGGGCGGCGGCGTTGTTCGTCGACGACGGGAAGGGCCGCATCCCGGATCTGCCGCCGGAGCGCGGCATCGGCTGGCTGGTCGAGGGCATCGCGCAGGCGGGCGGCGCGATCGTCTGGTCGGAGGGTTCCCGCGCCGGTATGCCCGCGAACAGCCACGCGTCCCGTCCACCGGGCACGCATCGCCGCCCGGAGTCGCCGCCGCTGCCGACGGCGCGCATCGAACCCGAGCCCACCGCATCGGAACGGCAGCACCGGCCCGAGCCGGAGCCGCGGCACGTGCTCGGCCAACCGCGGTACCCGACCGCGCCGTCGACCGCGATGCTCGACGCGGAGGCCGAGCAGCCGCCGATCGATCCGCACCACGCGCCCACCCAGGTGGGTGGCACCAACCCCGCGCCGCAGCCGGATCCGCAACTGCGGCGCAGGCTGGAGGCCACTGCGAAAGCCACCGCGCTCACCGTCAAAGTCATGGGATTCAAGTGCGCCCGAGCGCATCCCAGCGATCCGCGGGCGGCGTTCTGCACCGTGTGCGGGATGCCGGTGGACCAGACGCAGGCGCTGATCGAAGTGGTCCGCCCGCCGCTGGGCATGCTGATCCTCGACGACGGCATGACCTACATGCTCGCCGCGGACGCGGTGATCGGGCGCGATCCGGAGCGTTCCCCCGCCGCGGAGAGCGGACTCGTCCCGCTGCGCGTCGACGACGCCTCCGGCGGCATGTCCCGGGCCCACGCGGAGATCCGCTTGGTGAACTGGGACGTGATGGTGGTGGACTGCGGTTCGACCAACGGCACCCGGACCCGGCTGCCGGGCTACCGCGATTGGATGCGCCTGGCGGCGAACCAGTCCACGGTGCTGCTACCGGGCACCGAGATCATGCTCGGCAACCGGGTGCTGCGCTTCGAACTGGCCGCGCCGCCGCCGTTCGGCCGCTGAGCGCGCTAGGCATAGCGTGCGGCGCAGATGCTCTCGCCGTTCAGGACGCCCGCGCGGAAGGCCTCGACCCGGGAGAAACCACTGGGAACGGTCCTGCCTTGGGCGTCGCTCGCGGCCAAGCCGTCGGTGAGCAGACCCGATACCGCCTCGTCCAGATCGCCTGCGGCGAGCTTGATATCGCCCTGACTCACCGGTCGGCCGGATTCGGCGAGCTTGCCGGTGACCACTCCGGACAGACAAGCCGCGCGCAGTCCGGTCTTGGCGCCCACCAGGCTCTGGCCGCGGCTCTGCTGGACGGCCAGGGTATATCGGGAGATGAACACGATGTAGCCGTTGTAGTCGCCGGTCACTTTGAGCGGCAGCGGGTCGTCCTCGCCGGAGTTCGAGGTACCCCGCTCGGCGAGCCCGGGAATGTCCGCGGCGATCGTGTTCTTCGCGGGGCAGTACGACACCGGTTCGGTGACCACGCCGTTGCGGCATTCGATCTTCGCTCGGGAGTAGTCGTAGGTCGGCTCGTGATCGACCGGCAGAATGAACTCGAGCGCTTTGGTGAGTTCGATCAGGCTTTCCTTGGTGATCGGGAATTCGCCGTGCCCTTGGTCGTCGCTGAAACTCTGGGGCAGGTTCGCGCGGCGCTGGTCGATCTCGTCCTGGTCGATGCCCTTGCACCCCTTGGGGCCGTCGGTGAAACCGATCTGCACCGCGGTGACGCGTTCGAAGGCCGAGCCGTGCACGCTCTCCGGGTCGTCGGGGTCGGAGTCGCGGATGGCGACGGTGGCGGCGAGCACCGAGTTCAGGCCGTCGGAGGTGTTGATCGTGAAGTGCCGGGCCTTGCCTTCGGCGACGTGCCGCATGAACGCCCCCGCGAAGCAGTCCGCCTGCTGCTCTTTGACGATCACCGGGTCCTTCGGCCCGACGATCTTGGCCATGGTCTGCACCGCGTGCCCGTACTCGTGCGCGAGCACCATCACCACGGCCATCTTGCCGAAGGCCTCCTCCATGGTGGGAAGCAGCACCGACCGATCCCAGCCGATGGAATTGTCCAAGCGGCAGTAGGCGGCGTTCACCAAGCGGTAGGTGGTCTCCTTGCAGAACTCGACCGCCTCGCTGCGCCCAGCCTTCGCGCTCCACGACAGCAGCTTCTCCACCGGCTTGAACTCGCCTTGGAATTCCTTGCCGAACTCGCCGCGCCAGTAGGTCTGGATGTCGTCGACGGCGTTGAGCGCCAGCGTGTCCACGGCCCCGCCGTCGCCATTCGTCGCGGTCAGTGGGCTGTCCGGGACGCCGGTGCGCGGTCCGCTGGGTCCGCTCGTGGTCGGCAGTCCGGCGACCTTGAACGGATCGTCGTAGACGGATACGGCGCGGCCGTCGACCACTCGGGTGCAGCCCCCGGCCAGTATCAGAACACCCAGCAGCGCCGCGACCAGCGAGGTCGCTCCCACTCTCGGCAAGGTTCCCCCTCGTCGACCGGTACAGCGTTCACGTCGCCGGATCGCGGCAATTGGCGCATCGGGGGCACCGCCGATGTCCGGGTGATGGAATAGTATCCGCTGCATGTCTTCACCGGGGGCGCAGACCATCACCGTGCGCCATGATGGAAACGAACGAGTATTCGATTCGAGCCAGCAGGTCACGATGGGCCGCGCGCCGGAGGTGACGCTGTTCGTCGACAGCCCGCTCGTTTCTCGTGTGCACGCGACGCTGGCCTGGCAGGGCAGCGCCTGGGTGTTGACCGACAACAGGAGCACCAACGGGGTGTTCGTCGACGCGCGCAGGCTGACCCAGCCGGTGTCGATCGACCGGCCAACCCAGGTCCGGCTCGGTGACGCCATCAGCGGTCCGCTGTTGCATCTGCTGCCGGCGAGCCCGCAACCACCGCACCGGCCTTCGGTGCGACCCCCGCAGCAGGCGCCCCAGGCGCAGCCCGGTCCGCCGCCGCAGGCGGTCCGGCGACCCGCGCAGCAGTTCCAGCGTCCGCACTATTCCCCGCCGCAGGACACGCCCGCGCCCGCGCTGAACGTCAACATGACGACCAGGGCCGAGACCTCGAACATGCCGCCGGTCCGGGCCAGGGCCGCCACGGCGCCCATCGCCCGCGCCGACCGGATCCCGCAGACCGGGCTGAGCATCGGCCGCACCACCGACAACCAGATCGTCGTCAACGATCCGCTGGCCTCGCGCAAGCACGCCCGTCTGGTCGCCTCCGCCGAGGGGCTCACCATCGAGGACCTCGGTTCGGCCAACGGCACGTTCGTCAACGGCCACCGCCAGCAGCGGGTGGTGCTGCGCGAACGGGACATCATCACCGTCGGCAACGTCGACTTCGTCGTCCAGCAGGGCACATTGGTGCACCGGCAGAAGCCGGTCGCCGAGCAGGGCCTCGCGGTGCACGGGGTCGGCTTCACCGTCGAGGGCAACAAGCAACTGCTCGTCGACGTGAACATGTCGGCCAGTCGCGGGACGCTGACCGCGCTGATCGGGCCCTCCGGTGCGGGCAAGTCGACGCTGTCGCGCCTGATCGCAGGCACCACCCGGCCCTCGGGCGGCGTGGTCACCTTCGAGGGGCGCAACCTGCACGCCGAGTACGAGGCGCTGCGTTCCCGCATCGGCATGGTGCCGCAGGACGACGTGCTGCACCGCCAGCTCACGGTGCGCCAGGCGCTCGGTTTCGCGGCCGAGCTGCGGCTGCCCCGGGACAACAGCAAGCAGGACCGGCAGAAGGTCATCGACGGTGTATTGCAGGAGCTTTCGCTCACCGAGCACGCCGACACCAGGGTCGACCGCCTTTCCGGCGGTCAGCGCAAACGCGCTTCGGTGGCGCTGGAGTTGCTGACCGGCCCGTCGCTGCTGATCTTGGACGAACCGACCTCCGGCCTCGATCCGGCACTGGACCGCCAGGTCATGGTGATGCTGCGCGAGCTGGCCGACGCCGGCCGCGTGGTGATCGTGGTGACCCACTCGGTGGCGCACCTGGACATGTGCGACCAGGTGCTGCTGCTGGCCCCCGGCGGCAAGACCGCCTACTGCGGCAACCCGGCCGGTGTCGGCGCGGCGCTCGGCACCAGCGACTGGGCGGAGATCTTCGCCAACGTCGCGGCCAACCCGGATCAGGCGTTCGCGGCCTATCGCTCCCGGCAGGCGTTCGCACCGCCGCCTCCGCCGCCTCCGCAGCCGTACGGGTCCGCGGGCAGTCCACCGCAGTCCAGTCGCGGAAAGCAGTTCTCGACCCTGGCGCGCCGTCAGATCCGGCTGATCCTGGCCGACCGCGGTTATCTCACGTTCCTCGTGATCCTGCCGTTCATCCTCGGTGCGCTCTCGCTGGTGGTGCCGGGGAAGAACGGTTTCCAACGCGGCGCGTTGAAAGCGCTGCCGGACGGCACATTCGTGCCGGAGGGCGGCAGTGAGACGCAGCAGCTACTGGTGGTGCTCATTCTGGGTGCCTGCTTCATGGGCTCCACGCTCACAGTGCGCGACCTGGTCGGCGAACGGACCATCTTCCACCGCGAACGCGCTGTCGGGCTGCTGCCTTCGGCGTACCTGATGGCTAAGATCGCCGTGTTCAGCCTGACCGCGCTGCTGCAATCAGCGGTGCTGGTCGGCATCGTGCTCGCGGGCAAGAAGCGTCCTGGAGAGGGGGCGGTGCTGGCCTCCGGCAGCGCGGAGCTGTACATCGACATCGCGCTGACCGCGATCTGCTGCGTGGTCCTCGGCCTGTTGCTCTCGTCGCTGGCGAAGTCGAACGAGCAGGTGATGCCGTTGCTGGTGGTGGCCATCATGTGCCAGCTGGTGATGGCGGGCGGTCTGATCCCGGTCACCGGCCGCATCGTGCTGGAGCAGGTGTCCTGGCTGTTCCCGGCGCGCTGGGGCTACGCGGCCGGTGCGTCGACGGTGAACGTCCGTGAGTTGTTCCTGAACGCGCAGCCCGACACGCTCTGGCAGCACAAACCGGAGATCTGGGCGCTGGACGCGGGCGTGCTGCTGTTGATCACCGTGGTACTGGCGGTCCTCACCTGGCGCCGCTTGCGACTGAAGAAGTCGGCGGCGTGACGCGGCTTCGAGCGTTCGCGGGCGCCCCGGTGCGCGAAAGCGGCTCCGAGCGGCGCGGGAGGGCAACGACGAGCATCTCGGCCGCGAACCGGGCACACTTATGCCTGTGACGGTGCGAGTAGGGGCAGTGCATCTCGGCTGGGATGTGGTGTCTGTGGCGGCCGGTGGCGGTGGCATCCCCATCCGCCCGGTGCAGGTGGAGGGTATGTGGACGCCGCCGGCCTATCTGCTGGCGGATTCGTCGGGCCGGTTGCATACGGCGGGCGTGGAACGCAACAGGCCGGATCTCGGAATGGCGATCGCCGACGTGCGCGACATCCTCGGACATCCGCAGATCGTGGTCGCGGGCGCGACGTGGCCCGCGGAGCTGGTCTTCCGCGCGCGCATGTACAACCCGCTCGCGGAGATCGGCAAACACTTGCGCGGCAAACCGGACCTGGTGGCGCTGCCCTTCCCGGACAACTGGCCGGAGGAGAAGGTCGAGGTATACGCCTCGATGGTGGAACAGCTCGACGTGATGGTGGAGCCGCTGCCGGAGAGCGTCGCGCTGTCCGGCTACGTCCGAGCGCTCGGACTGGTGCACCCGCCGGACCGCTCCATGCCGCACGGCATCGGCGCGACGGGCGTGTACTCCGACGGCCGCAGCATGCTGGTGGTCGCGGTGCACGGCGACGACGAGCAGCCCACCGAGTCGGTCGACGTTCCGGTCGACGCGGAGGCCATGCGCGATGCCAGGTCGGCGGACGACGTGGTGATCGAGGTGATGGCCGCTGCGCGTTCGATCGGCGCGGACACCTCGACGGTCCTGCTGTCGGGCAACGTGCGCTTCAACGACGCGTTGCGCCTGGCTTTCCAGAACCATCTCGGCCACCGGCTGCACGTGGCCGACCATCCGATGCACGCGCTCGTGCTCGGCGCGGCGCACCTGCTGGTCAGCGACACCGAAGCCGAGGAGCCCGAGCCGGCGGGCAGGCATGCCGAGCCTGTCCCGCAGCGCCCGGTGGACGCGCGGCCCCAGGCCGAGTACCCCGCGCCGCCGCAACCCGCGGACGCCGGACAGCGATCGACCGGGCCGGTGCCCGGCGTCCAGTACGGGCCGGGATACCCGACCCAGCACGACGAGGCGCCGCGGGGTCTCCCGCCGAACCTCGCCGAGCTGGGCAGTCGCTTCACCCGGCCGCCGAGCGCGCCCGACGAGCAGCAGACCGGGCGTCCGCAGGGCGACCTCGCGGGCCCGCCGTCGGGGCCGCTGCCCGGTGGGCCGGTGCCGCCGCTGGGCCCGCAGCCGCCCTACTCGGGCGCACCGGAGCCGTTACACGGCGGACAGCGCCAGGACGCCTGGCAGGACCCGGAGTCCGATGCGGACGATCGGCACCGCAAGGGCAAGCTCTGGAACAAGATGAAGGGCAATTTGTTCGGAGCGAACACCGTCGCCGGGGCAGTGGCACTGGCCGTGGTCGCGCTTCCGTCCGGAGGCGATCGGGTCGAGCTGACCGCGCGGCAGGTCGTGGGGGACACGGGATCGGTGGTCGCGGAGGAGATGGCCGCCGACGGTGCGGCCGAGCCGGTCGCGTGTCCGAGCGTCCCCTACGCGATCACCAAGCCCAGACCGGGAGTCACCACAGCGCGGGGGAACGGGCCCGAAGGCCACGAAAGCGTCGCCGAGTGCGGGCGGCCGGACGTCGACACCCTGCGTTACCTGGTCCCCGGCCCGCCCGGAGCCATGGACTTCGGTCCGCCGATCGAAATCTGACGCGATTTCTTCCCGCGATACCCCACTGGTATCGTGGCTCGTTGGCGTGTGGAACGTCCGGTCGATCCCTGGTGGATCGCCCGAGCGTCCACCGAGCCCCGGGTCTCCACCGGCCGCCGGGAACACTCTCGACCGCACGCTCGGCTGGCAACACCGACGACAGACAGGGAAGCACTGTGCCTACGTACAGCCCCAAGGCGGGTGACGTGACCCGTAAGTGGTACGTCATCGACGCCACTGACGTAGTGCTCGGCCGTCTCGCCGTCCAGGCAGCGAATCTGCTGCGTGGCAAGACGAAGCCGACCTACGCCCCGCACGTCGATGGTGGCGATTTCGTCATCATCATCAATGCCGACAAGGTCGCCATCAGCGGCAACAAGCGGCAGGACAAGCTGATCCACCACCACTCCGGGCACCCGGGCGGCCTCAAGTCGCGGACCGTCGGTCAGGTGTTGGAGACCCGTCCCGATCGGCTCGTGGAGAAGGCCGTCAAGGGCATGATCCCGAAGAACAAGCTCGGTAACGCCATCGCGGGCAAGCTGAAGGTCTACGCTGGCCCCACGCACCCGCACGCCGCTCAGCAGCCCATTCCGTTCGAGATCAAGCAGGTGGCCCAGTGACCGCTCCCGAGGAATTCAACGAGGACTTCGTCGAGGAATTCGACGCTGCCGAGCCCGTCGAGGACGGTGCGGGTTACGAGGACTCCGAGGCTTCGGACTCTTCCGAGACCTACGCTCCGGTCGTGATCGACCGCCCGGTGCAGACCGTCGGCCGCCGCAAGGAGGCCGTCGTGCGCGTGCGCCTGCTGCCCGGCTCCGGCAACTTCGTGCTCAACGGCCGCACCATCGAGGACTACTTCCCGAACAAGGTGCACCAGCAGCTGGTCAAGTCGCCGCTGGTGACCGTCGAGCGCACCGAGAACTTCGACGTGCACGCCCGCCTGGTCGGCGGCGGCCCGTCCGGCCAGGCAGGCGCCTTGCGGCTGGCCATCGCCCGCGCGCTGATCGAGGTCACCCCGGACGATCGTCCCGCCCTCAAGCGGGCCGGCTTCCTGACTCGTGACCCGCGTGCCACCGAGCGTAAGAAGTACGGTCTGAAGAAGGCGCGCAAGGCGCCGCAGTACTCGAAGCGCTGATTTCGGCATCGTCGGCCCTCCGCATCCGGCGCCCTCGCGGTGCCGGAGGCGGTACGGTCGACGCGGCAGCTGTACGAGAGCAGGCTTCCAGCGAACAGCTGGTCGCCTGCTCTCGCGCTGTATGAAGATGTGGCGTGCGTGGGGCTTGCATGGTGCACAGTCCGGTGCCTCCCAGGGCCGACGCTCACGTCACGGATCACCAATGAGGGGCGAGGTATGGGACGGTTGTTCGGCACCGACGGAGTCCGCGGGCTTGCCAACGAGTCGCTGAGTCCGGAGTTCGCGCTGCGCGTTTCCGGAGCGGCCGCGCAGATCCTGAGCCGGGGCAAGAAGCGTGCGCTCGCGGTGGTCGGCCGCGATCCCCGGGCCAGCGGAGAGATGCTCGAGGCCGCGGTGACCGCCGGCCTGACCGCGGCGGGCGTGGACGTGCTCTCGGTGGGAGTGCTGCCGACGCCGGCCGTCGCCTACCTCACCGGTCTGTACGATGCCTGTCTCGGCGTGATGATCTCCGCCTCGCACAACCCCATGCCGGACAACGGCATCAAGATCTTCGCCGCGGGCGGGCACAAACTCGACGACGCGATCGAGGACCGGATCGAGGCGCTCGTCGCCGCGGACACGCCGTTCCGCCCGACCGGCGCCGGTATCGGACGGGTGCGCAGCGCGGCGGGCGCGCGGGATCACGGGCTGGTCATCCCGGACCAGTACAGCCTCGCGGGCACCCACGAGCGTTACGTGGAGCACCTGGTGGAGGCGACCGGCCAGGACCTGTCCGGGCTGACCGTCGTAGTCGACTGCGCGCACGGCGCCGCCGCCGAGGTGGGGCCCGCCGCGTATCGCGAGGCGGGAGCGACAGTGATCGCCATCAACGCCGAACCCGACGGGCTGAACATCAACGACGGCTGCGGCTCGACCCATCTCGACCAGGTGCGGGCCGCGGTAGTGGAGCACGGGGCAGACCTGGGCCTGGCGCATGACGGCGACGCCGACCGCTGCCTGGCCGTCGACGCCTACGGCAACGTGGTCGACGGTGACGCGATTCTGGCCATCCTGGCGCTGGCCATGCACGAGGCGGGCGAGCTGGCCGAAAACACCCTGGTCGCCACCGTGATGAGCAACCTCGGTCTGCACATCGCCATGCGCGCGGCCGGAATCATTTTGCGCACCACCGCGGTCGGCGACCGTTACGTGCTCGAGGAGTTGCGGCGCGGCGGCTACACGCTGGGTGGCGAGCAGTCGGGGCATGTGGTGTTCCCCCGCCACGGCACCACCGGTGACGGCATCCTGACCGGCCTGCGCCTGATGGCCCGGATGGCGCAGTCCCGGCGCACTCTGGCCGACCTGGCGAGTGTGCTGCAAACCGTGCCGCAGATCCTGGTGAACGTGCCGGTCAGCGACAAAGCCGTGGTCGCGCGCGCACCGGAGGTGCGGGAAGCGGTGCTGGAGGCGGAGCGGACGCTCGGCGACTCCGGACGAGTACTGCTGCGGCCCAGCGGCACCGAGGAACTGGTGCGGGTGATGGTGGAGGCCACCGATCCGGCGCAGGCGCGGCAGCTGGCGGACGATCTCGCCAAACGGGTAGCGGCTGTGTGATTTCGCCGGCGCCTTCGGCGCTGGGTGTGCGGTCTCGCTTCGCTCGAAACGGGAATTGCGGTGCGCTGGGCAGTATACGCGCGCCCGGTGTCAGTGCGTCTCGGTGAGTACGCCGGCAGCTATGTGCCAGCGACGGGTCGCGCGGACGGTGTCGAGCATGCGGCGGTCGTGGGTGACGAGCAAGAGTGTGCCGGTGAACGATTCGACGGCCTGCTCCAGCTGTTCGATGGCGACGAGGTCCAAGTGGTTGGTCGGCTCGTCCAGCACGAGCAGGTTCACCCCGCGGGCTTGGAGCAGTGCGAGGGCGGCGCGGGTGCGTTCACCGGGGGAGAGGGTGTCGCACGGCCGCAGCACGTGCGGGCCGCGCAGACCGAATTTGGCCAGCAGTGTCCGCACTTCCGCCTCCGGCAGGTCGGGTACCGCGGCCCCGAATGTGTCGGCCAAGGCGGCGGTTCCGCGGAAAAGTTCGCGTGCCTGGTCCACCTCCCCGATCTCCACACCGGAGCCCAGGCTCGCGGTCCCGCTGTCCGGCCGGAGCTTACCCAGCAACAACGCCAGCAAGGTGGACTTCCCGGAGCCGTTCGCCCCGGTGAGTACGATGCGGTCCGCCCAGTCGACCTGGGTGGTGATCGGTCCCAGAGTGAAGTCGCCGCGGGTGACCCTCGCCCGGGACAGCGTCGCCACCACCGAGCCGCTGCGCGGGGCCGTGGCGATGCTCATGCGCAGCTCCCACTCCTTGCGCGGCTCCTCCACTGCCTCCAATCGTTCGATGCGGCGCTGGGTCTGCCTGGCTTTGGCGGCTTGCTTCTCGGTCGATTCGGCCCGCATCTTGCGGCCTGCCTTGTCCGAATCCAGCTTCCTGGGATCACGCGCCTTACGGCGTGCGTTGCGGACGCCGTGCTCGAGCCAGTTGCGCTGCATCTGCGCGCGGGCCTCCAGGCTCGCTCTGGTGTCGGCGTACTCCTCGTAGGACTCGCGCGCGTGCTGCCGAGCGATCTCGCGCTCCATCAGATACGACTCGTAACCGCCGTCGTACTGCCCCACCTGTTGCTGGGCGAGGTCCAGCTCCACGATGCGATTCACGGTGCGCGCCAGAAATTCCCGATCGTGGCTGATCACCATCAGCGGCACCCGCACGCCCGCGACGAACCGCTCCAGCCGGGCCAGGCCGTCCAGGTCCAGGTCGTTGGTCGGCTCGTCCAGCAGCAGGATGTCGAAGCGCGACAGCAGGACCGAGGCCAGCCCGGCGCGTGCGGCCTGGCCACCGGACAAACCGGTCATCGGCGTGTCCAGGCCGCTCGGCAGGCTGTCGGCGAGGCCGAGGTCGGCGGCCACCTCGTGGGCGCGCTGGTCCAAGTCGGCGCCGCCGAGAGCCAGCCAGCGATCCAGCGCGGGGGAGTACTCATCCGGCCCGCCTTCGGCGAGTCGCTCGGCCGCGGCGTCCATCGTCCGCTGGGCCGCGGTGACTCCCGTTCGGCGACTGAGGAAATCGAAGACGGTCTCACCCGCGACACGCTGCGCCTCCTGCGCCAGGTAACCGACCGTCGCGTCCGGCGGACTGAGCGTGATGCTGCCCGTCGGCGCCTGCCGCTCGGCGAGCATGCGCAGCAGCGTCGACTTACCCGCGCCGTTCACGCCGACCAGGCCGATCACGTCGCCCGGCGCGAGGGTCAGATCGAGGTCGGCGAACAGCGTGCGCTCGCCGTGACCGGCCGACAGGCCGCGGGCATGCAGAGTGGTGCTCACCAGCACGAGTCTGCCGTGCTCAGGGTCGCACCCTGAGGTCGGCCCCCGGGAGAAATCAGGGTCGGTATCGCCCGCCGGGCCGATGGCGCGGCCTGCGGCGGCGAGGACAGTGGAGGTCGTAGCGATCACCGCCAGAGAGGGAAGACCAATGACCGTCCCCACCCGCCGTTTCGCCCGTTCCGCCCACGACAAGTGGATCGCGGGCGTCTGCGGTGGCATCGCCGACTACCTCGGCTGGAATGCCAACGTCGTCCGTCTGCTGTTCGTGGTGTCGTGCCTGCTGCCCGGTCCGCAGTTCATCCTCTACCTCGTACTGTGGCTGGTGATGCCGAAGAAGTGAGCTGGAAGGCTGCGCCGAGGCCGCTCGGCTGTCAGGATGGGATGATGCCGCTTGTGCGGCACCGTACGAGTCCTGCTGAGGAGGAGTCATGATCACCTCGGAATTCCCCGGTCTGGATATACCCGGCATCGACGCGTCCTCGTCGCTCGGTGGATTGGGTGCGATCGAACTGCATCACCCGACCCAGGACATCGACGGCGACGGCACCCTCGACACCATCACCACGACGGGCGAGGAGGCGATGCACGTCTGGACCGACTACGACCACGACGGCTTCGCCGACCACGTCACCGTGGTGGAGAAGGACGGCGACTACGCCGCCTGGGAATTCCACCGCCACCCCGACGGCACGTCCGAGTGGGTTCGCACCGATCACGGCCGGATCGGCGGCTAGCCGAACCGGCGTCGGAAGGAACCGATTCGGAGGCGCCCACGTCCAACGATCCGACACGAGCGGTTCGGCCGCCGAGATCGTTGTGCCGCCGGCGCGAAATTCGGGGGAACCGGGTGTCGGCGTGTTGCGTCGAAGGAAGTACGGCGGAATCAGGCGCGAACGAGTTTCACGTCGGCGCAATGACACTACGAGGATGGAGGGGAATCGTGGGTGGGTCGGAGATGGTCGGTGTCCGGACGGGGGAACTCGGTGCGCTGGGCAGCGACTACCGGAGATCGGCGGACGCCGTCCGCGACCAAGCTGTACGAGTCGCCGATCACCGGTTCGGCATCGGCGGCGAGGCGGGCCGCAACTACGCGCCGCAGGGAACGGCGGTTCATCAGGGCCTGGACCGAATCAGCGCATGGCTGCGGAATTGGAGCGACGCCACCACCGCGACCGCCGACGCGCTCGGCGCCGCCGTAGTGGCATACGCCGAGACCGACCAGCAACGCGCCTCCGAGACGAACAAGACATGAAACCGCCGAATGACACGTGTTCGCACCAGCGACACCACACATTCGAGGAGTCGGAATCATGACGGTTTCGTGGCAGGGCAAGGCGATCGACACCCTCTTGGACGAGGGCAGCGCGGGCCTGCAGTACTGGATCGAGTTCATGCCGCTGTACGAGGCGGCGTTCGGCGGCGACGGGGGGCGCGGGAACGTCGACAAGCTGCTGGCGATGTACGACGAGCAGCGCGGCATGCGGGTGGAGAAGCTGGAGCAGGCGGGCGAGGCGCTGAAAGTCGCTCTGGCCGAAGTCGATCGGCAATGGGACGCGCAGCAGGGCTACAACCGCAGGTTGCCCGAGTTGTGGCAGGGAACGGCGGCCGCCACCGCGCTCGACATGCTCGGCAAACAGTCGGTCCTTGCCGACGAGGACCGGCAGCACGCCCGGGCGGCCATGACCGTGATCGCGGATATGGCCGGTTCCTTGCGCTCGGCGGTCGCCGCGAAGGCGTTCGCCACCCGTGAGTTGCTGGAGGGCCCGGTGGGCGGCAGCAAAGTCGTCAAGATCGACGGTAAGACTCCCGAAGACGTGAAAGTCATTGTCGACGTGCACAATGCGCGGGAGTGGATCGACGCCGACCAAGTGCGCGAACTCGGTCGCATCTTCCCCGCGCTCGCCGTGCCGGAGGACCAGATCAACAAAAGCGTTCTCGGCTTCATCAATTCCGACAGCAAGAATCTGCTCACCGGCGCGTACGGCGACCGGGTCCGCAGCGTCACCGACGAGTGGCTGACCAAGACCTTCAAACCGGATTTCGATCGAAAACTGGCGTCGTATGTCGATGTCTGCGCCGAGGTCGATCGCCTGTTCAATGACCAGTACAAGAACCTGACCGATGCGATGGCGCAGGTATCCGAGCAGGCCTACCCCCGCCCGGAAGGACCGGCCACCCCCCAGCCGGATGCTCCTGTGAGCCAGGACAATCCCACGAACACGGCTGCCCCGGGGCCGCCTGGGATACCCGCCACCGCGACCCCGGCGAGTACCACACCCAGCAGCGTACCCACGTCGACCACACCGACCACACCCACTACTCCGACCACGCCCAGCAACCCGACCACCCCGGCGCTCAGGACGCCGTCGCTGGACGGGTTGGCGGCGATCAGCCAGGTGGCCAGGGAGTTCTCCCCCCTGGCAACGGGTCTCGGCCAGGCGGTCACCCAGGGGCTGTCCGCGCTGAGCGGCACGATCAAAAGCGGGGTCGATGACGCGGTCGAAAAGCTCATGCAGAGCGTCGATCCGAAGAACGCCGAGGCCGACGTCGAAAACGAAGAAGCCGAGAACGAGAAAGTGGAGCCGAAGGCCGAATTCGATATCGGCGGAAAGCATGTGAAGTTCGAGATGGGGCCGGACGGCCGGTTGAAACTCCTCCTGTCCGACGCCACCGGCGAAGAACAGGAGTTCACCGTCGAGCTGAACGAGCACGGGATGCCGATCATCTCGACCACCGATCCGAAAGCGGAGAACGCACAGCCTTCGGCGCCTGAGGTTCCGGCGCCGGAGGCTCAGGAGAAGCAGAAATCGCCCGACCCGGCCCCGGAGACCGAAGCCGGTCGGCCCGGTCTGCCGAGCGCGACCCCGCCGAGCACCCGCCGCGAAGAAGACGGCGAGCACTACCCGAAGCCGCTGCCGGAGCAAGGCGAGCCGGAACCCGACACCCCGGTGGACAGCGGCGCGGAACTCGCCGAAGCCGGACCGCTGGGAGCGGACTTCGCCGAGGCTGGTCCGCTGTGAGCGCGGCCGCGACCGGTACCGCCACCTCGGAGGAGCGAGGAGGCGCCGCGTGGTGAATTACGCCGAGGAAGCGAGGCAACTCGCCGCCGAGAATCAGCGCCGCATGTCTCTGCTGCTCGACGAGATCCAGGCGATCAACGAGCAGACTGCGGCGACCGGCCGCGAGTTCGCCGATCGCTTGACCGCGGACATGGACCAGTTCTGGGCGACGCACGCCGCCGAACTGGACAAGGCCGCCGCCGAGGCGGAGGCGCAGCGACGGTTGGAGGACGAAGCGCGGGAGCAGCGCGAGGCCGTCGCGCGATCGATGGCCGCCCGGCGCGCCAATCAGACGGTCGCGCCGGTCGACGAGGAGGACGAGGAGGCCAAGTTCTACCAACGCAAGAGCTGGCTGATCTGACCGGCGCTCCGGACACCGGTGAGTCGGCTACCGTCGCAGCAGCGCGGCCAACTGGCCGACCTTCAGCTTCGGCGGCTCCTTCTCCTGCGGCGCTTCGGGGTCGACGACCGTGGTGTGCGGGATGACCTCGTCGGGCTCGGCGAAGGGACGGTAGGTCTTGTCGCCCGCCAGCGTGGCGAGCAGGTATCCGGCCAGCAGGGCGCGGGTGGTGCGCGCGGTCTTCGATTCGTGCTTGCCCGCGCCGATGGCGGCGAGGATACGCCGGCCCTCGATGATGCCGTTGTGCGAGGCCTTGTCGACGGCGCGAAGGATCGCGGGACCACCCCACGCGGTGGTCAGCGGGATGGCGTTGGAGCTGACCGAGGTGATGTCGGTCGCGCCGGCCAGGATCAACGCCGGAACGTCGAGCTCGGGCGCGACGGCTTCGGCGGCCGGCGACGTCGGCGCGGGGAACAGCGCCACGACGGTGGCGACGTCGCGGCGTCCGGCGGCGATGACGGCGGCGCCCGCGCCCATGCCGTGTCCGGCCAGGGCGAGACGCTCCGGGTGCACGCTGATCTCGCCGTCGCCGAGCCGCACGCCGGTGCAGATGTCGAGCGTGGTCAGCAAGTCGGCGGCCAGCCCCAGATGTGACGGGATCGGCCCGCGCTCGGTGTCCGGGGCGGCGGCCACAATTCCCCACGAAGCGAGGTGTTCCAGCAGGGTGCGGTAGTGCCCCGCCCCGGTCAGCCAGCCGTGCCCGAAGGCGACGGCAGGTAGATTCCGCCCGGACTCGGGGGTGAACACCACCCCCGGCTGGCCGGCGATGGCCAGATTGCCGCGCAACACGCGGTGCGGGCCCCGGCTGGTCAGGGTGCTCAGTAGCGATTTCACAGACGCCGACACGACGTGAACGTTATCCGATAAGTAGTGTGGTGAGCCATGTGCGGAATCGTGGGGTACGTCGGGTACCGAGACGCGCTCGGCGTCGTCGTTGACGCGTTGCGCCGCATGGAATATCGCGGTTACGACTCCGCGGGTGTGGCGATCCTGGACGGCGCGGGCGCGCTGGCGGTGGAACGCAAGGCGGGTCGCCTGGCCAACCTGGAGGCCCAGCTGTCGCAAACCGGCATCGACCGCTTCGTGGGCACCACGGGCATGGGGCACACCCGCTGGGCGACGCACGGCGCGCCGACCGACCGCAACGCGCACCCGCATCGGGACGACAGCGGCAAGGTCGCGGTGGTGCACAACGGCATCATCGAGAACTTCGCTCCGCTGCGCCGCGAACTGGAGGACGCCGGGGTCGAGCTGAGCAGCGACACCGACACCGAGGTAGCCGTGCACCTGGTGGCCCGCGCGTATGCGAACGGCCCGACCGCCGGTGACTTCGCGGCCAGCGCGCTGGCCGTGCTGCGCCGTCTGGAGGGCGCGTTCACCCTGGTCTTCACGCACGCCGATCACCCGGACATGATCGTGGCCGCGCGCCGTTCCACGCCGCTGGTGGTGGGCGTGGGCAAGGGCGAGATGTTCATCGCCTCGGATGTCACGGCGTTCATCGAGCACACCAGGGAGGCGGTCGAGCTCGGTCAGGACCAAGCTGTCGTGATCAACCTGGACAGCTACCGGGTGACCGATTTCACCGGCGAGGACGCGAGTTCGCGCACCCGCCCGTTCACGATCGACTGGGACCTTGCCGCGGCCGAGAAGGGCGGCCACGACTACTTCATGCTCAAGGAGATCGAGGAGCAGCCCGCCGCGGTCGCCGACACCCTGATGGGGCATTTCAGCACCGATCGCGACGGCGCGGGCCGGATCGTGCTGGACGAGCAGCGTCTGGCCGACCAGGAGCTGCGCGATTTCGACAAGGTGTTCGTCGTCGCGTGCGGAAGCGCCTACCACTCCGGTCTGCTGGCCAAATACGCCATCGAGCACTGGACGCGGTTGCCCGTCGAGGTCGAGCTGGCCAGCGAATTCCGCTACCGGGATCCGGTGCTGGATCGCTCCACGCTGGTGGTGGCGATCTCCCAGTCCGGCGAGACCGCCGACACGCTGGAGGCGGTGCGCCACGCGAAAGAGCAGAAGGCGCGCGTCCTGGCGATCTGCAACACCAACGGCGCGCAGATTCCCCGCGAGTCCGACGCGGTGCTCTACACCAGGGCCGGGCCGGAGATCGGCGTCGCCTCCACCAAGGCGTTCCTGGCCCAGGTGACCGCGAATTACCTGGTCGGGCTCGCCTTGGCGCAGGCGCGCGGCACCAAGTACCCCGACGAGGTCGCCCGCGAGTTCGCCGAACTGGAGGCAATGCCGAAGCTGGTGGAACGCGTGCTGGAGACCGCGCCGCAGGTGCGGACCATCGCACGGGAACTCGCGCAGGTGCCGACCGTGCTGTTCCTGGGACGTCACGTCGGCTACCCGGTGGCGTTGGAGGGCGCGCTCAAGCTCAAGGAGCTGGCCTATATGCACGCCGAGGGATTCGCGGCGGGCGAGCTCAAGCACGGTCCGATCGCGCTGATCGAGGACGGCCTCCCGGTGATCGTGGTGATGCCGTCGCCCAAGGGTCGCGCGGTGCTGCACTCGAAGTTGCTGAGCAATATCCGGGAGATCCAGGCGCGCGGGGCGCGCACGATCGTGATCGCCGAGGAAGGCGACGACACGGTTCGCCCGTTCGCCGACGACCTCATCGAGATTCCCAGCGCGCCGACTCTCTTCCAGCCGCTGCTGTCGACGGTCCCGCTGCAGATCTTCGCCGCCGAGGTGGCGCAGGCTCGAGGTTACGACGTCGACAAGCCCCGCAACCTGGCTAAATCCGTCACCGTGGAATAGGCACGGCGGCCGTGCACCCTCGAGTGCGCGGCCGCCGCTTCGCATGTTTCTATGCGTGCACCGCGTCCGATGGCTCCGCCGCAACGGCGGGGGTGTCGCGGCGTTCGAGGTATCCGGACAGGACCGCGAGACCCAGCGCGACCAGAACCAAACCCACGCCGACCCAGTTGGGGGAGGTGTAGCCCAGACCCGCTGCGATCACGACGCCACCGAGCCAGGCCGACACGGCGTTGCCGAGGTTGAACGCACCGATATTGACCGCGGAGGCCAGGGTGGGCGCGCCCGCCGCGTGGTCGAGGACGCGCTTCTGTAGCGGCGGGACGGTCGCGAAGCCGAGTGCGCCGATCAGCACGACAGTGACGGCGGCGGCCACCTTGTGGTGCGCGGTGACGGTGAACAGCGCGAGCACGATCGCGAGCCCGCCGAGGGTGAGATACAGCATCGGCATCAGGTGGCGGTCGGCGAACTTGCCGCCGATCAGGTTGCCCGCGAAGAAGCCGAGCCCGAAGAGCACCAGCAGCCAGATGACCGAACTCTCCGCATAGCCGGTGACCTCGGTCATCATCGGCGCCAGATAGGTGATCGCTGCGAATACGCCGCCGAAGCCGAGCACCGTCATCGCCATCGCCAGCAGCACCTGGGGATTGCGGAACACCGCCAATTCGGTGCGCAGCCGCGCGTCCGCGGGGGCGGGTTGTTCCGGGACCAACGCCGCGACTCCCACCAGCCCGACCAACCCGACCAGCGCGACGAACAAGAAGGTCAGCCGCCAGCCGAAGTGCTGACCGAGCAGCGTTCCGAGCGGCACGCCCACGATCGTGGCGACGGTGAGACCGGTGAACATGATCGCGATCGCACCGGCACGCCGGTCGGCGCTGACCAGCGTCCCCGCGACGACCGCGCCGATACCGAAGAACGCGCCGTGGGCGAGCGACGCCACGATCCGTCCGCTGAGCATCAGCCCGAAGGTGGGTGCGACCGCGGAGAGCACGTTGCCGAGAACGAGCAGCGTCAGCATGCCGAGCAGCATGCGTTTGCGCGCCACCCGGGTGCCGAGGCCGGTCATCAACGGCGCACCCACCACGACGCCTAGCGCGTACCCGGTGACCAGCAGGCCTGCCGTGGGGATGGACACCGAATAGGTGCCCGCGATGTCGGGCAGAAGACCGACGACGACGAATTCCGTCGTCCCGATCCCGAATGCCCCGAGGGTCAGGGCGAGGAGTGCGAGCGGCATGGAGCCTCCACATGGATGTTGCCTTAGAGCTTTACAGGCGCAAACAATAATTGCATACGCTTGATAATTGCAAGCGCTGGATATTGCGTAGCCTGTCTATCCTGGAGGCACGATCCCCGAGCCGAAGGAACGCCATGACCGCGGATGCCGCCCTGACGGGCCTGGCCGATGGTTGGTACGCACTCTCGCTGCTGCACGACCGGATCGAGGCGCACATCGAGCGGGCGCTGCAATCCGGCCACGACCTGAGCGTTCGCGAGTTCTCGCTGCTGGTCGTCCTGAGCCGCCAGCACGATGGCCCCGGCGGGCACCTGCGCATGAACCAGGTCGCCGAAGCCGTGGTCCTGAGCCAGAGCGCCACCACCCGCCTGGTCTCCCGGCTCGAAGATCGCGGCCTGCTCCAGCGCTACCTGTGCCCCGACGACCGTCGTGGCATCTACACCGACGTCACTCCGGCGGGATTGGACCTGCTCGCGCGGGCCCGGCCCACACACGACGCCGCCCTCGCGGGCGCGCTCGGTCAAGCCGCCGCCAACCCCGAACTCGCTCCGCTCGTGGCCGCGGTCGAAGCCCTCAACACCAGCTCGGCGCGTGGCGCACGCCCCCGCGACTACCGCCCGGTCTGACCGGATACAAGGAGGAGCCTGCGATCTGGCGGCAGGCATGTGGTGGTCCGCGAACGCGCCGCAGCGCGCCCTCGCCCCGCTATTCGACGGTGACCGACCCGCGCATCTCCGGATGCAGTGAGCAGAGGTAGCGGTAGGTGCCCGGCGTGGTGAAGGTGTAGCTCCACTCGCCCCGGTCGAGGATCGGGCTGTTGATGCCCATCGCCTTGTCGCCGATGCCCTGCACGGTGTGCGGGACCTGGTCGTCGAATTTCCAGGTGACCGTGTCGCCGACCGCGACGGCGACCTCGGCGGGGGAGAATTCCATATCGTCCACCACCACGGTGGCGGCGGCGGGTTTGCGCTCGCCGGTCTGCTGAGCGGTGGTGGTGGGCCGAGCCGGTTTCCTCGTGGTGGTGGCGGCCGAGCCGGGTTCGTCTCCGCCGCAGCTCGACAGCAGCAGCGCCCCGGCCAAGGCGACTCCCGTGACGAGGCGGACAGTCCCGGTGTGGCGGCGGACGCTTGGCATGATGGCCAAGCGTAGTAGGCCACACCGACGAAGGGAGCGGCGATGTCCACGCAGCGGGGCTATTTCACCGTAGACGAAGTGCGTGCGGCGGAGGCCGAGCTGTTCACCCGGGTGCCGGACGGCGTGCCCATGCGTCGTGCGGCGCACGGCTTGGCCACCGTGGTGGCGGGCGAACTCCGGGAGCGCACCGGCGGTGTCGCGGGTCGGGCGGTGACCTTGCTGGTCGGGTCCGGCGACAACGGGGGCGACGCGCTTTACGCCGGAGCGCAGTTGCGCCGCCGCGGTGTCGCGGTCACCGCGGTATTGCTGAACCCGGAGCGGGCGCACGCGAAAGGACTCGCGGCGCTGTGCGCTGCGGGCGGTCGAGTCGCCGACGACCCAGGTCGCCCGGATCTGGTGATCGACGGGATCGTCGGTATCTCCGGTCGTGGTCCGCTGCGGCCGCGTGCCGCGGAAATCGTTGCGGCGCTGGACGCTCCGATCGTCGCGGCCGACCTGCCCAGCGGCGTCGATCCGGACACCGGCGCGATCGAGGGCCCGGCCGTGCGCGCGGACGTCACGGTCGCCTTCGGCGGCTACAAACCGGTGCATGCGCTCGCCGCGCCGCAGTGCGGCCGAATCGAGTTGGTCCCCATCGGTTTACGTCTCCCGGAGCCGGGTCTCGTCGCACTGGAGCCCGCCTCGATCGGCGCCGAATGGCCGGTTCCCGGCGCGGCCGACGACAAGTACACACAGGGTGTGACCGGCATATGCGCGGGAAGCGCGACATATCCGGGCGCCGCGGTGCTGTGCGCGGCCGCTGCCGTCGCCGCGACGTCGGGCATGGTGCGGTACGCGGGAACCGCGGCGGCCGAGGTGCTGAGCCACTTTCCGGAAGTCATCGCCACCCGGCAGCTCGCCGACACCGGTCGCGTCCAGTCCTGGGTCTTCGGTCCCGGCGCGGGCACCGATGCCGACGCCGGGCAACGCCTCCGCCAGATCTTGGACACCGACCTACCGGTCGTGGTCGACGCCGACGGCCTGACCTTGCTGGCCGCACGGCCGCACCTGGTGCGCGATCGCGCGGCGCCGACCGTGCTGACCCCGCACGCGGGCGAGTTCGCCCGCCTCACCGGTCACGAAGTCGGCCAAGACCGGGTGGCCGCGGTCCGGGACCTCGCGGATGCCTGGCAGGTCACGGTACTGCTGAAGGGTCGGGCCACGCTGGTCGCCGCACCGGGCCGCCCCGTGCTGGTCAACGAAGCGGGCGGTTCGTGGGCCGCCACCGCGGGCGCGGGCGACGTGCTCTCGGGCATCATCGGGACGCTGCTCGCCGCGGGTCGCGACACCGCCTGGTCCGCTGCCGCGGCCGCGCGGGTGCACGCCCTGGCCGCGAACCTCGCGGCCCACGACGGCGCGCCCGCGGGAGCCCCGGTCTCGGCGAGCGTCCTGGCGACCCACGTCCGTCCCGCGATCGGAGTCCTCCGCGGCCTCGCCCATACGTAGGCTGTGCTCATCGTGGCGTCGAGCACAGCGCTGACCGGCGCGTAAACCGGTTGCAACCGAGATCGAGCACGCCAATAGACTCGACCGGAACCAACGCGACGACTGATCTCGAGGGCACATGGGTAACTCCCCGGGTACGCCCAGAACTCCGGCGGCACCAGACGGAAGACCTGAACGCGAATATAGCGCCCCCCGGCTGGTACGGCCCGAATACTCGAAAGAGGCGGAGAAGACTGCCGTGAATGCGCAAGCGGAAACGGTCATCGACCTGGATGCCATCGCCGACAACGTGCGGATCCTGCGGGAACACGCGGGCGACGCCGCGGTGATGGCGGTGGTGAAGGCCGACGGCTACAACCACGGCGCAGTCGAGGTGGGGCGGGCCGCCCTCGCGGCGGGGGCGGCGGAATTGGGCGTCACGACGGTGGCGGAAGCCGTGCAGTTGCGCGCGGCCGGAATCACCGCGCCCATCCTGTGCTGGTTACACAACACCGACGCCGACTTCGCGGCCGCGGTGGACGCCGACGTCGAGATCGGGGTCTCCTCGCCCGCCCATCTGCGGGCGGTCGAAGCCGCGGCGCGCCGCGTCGGCCGTCCGGCGACGGTCGCCTTGAAGGTGGACACGGGCCTGAACCGCAACGGGGTCTCACCGGCCGAGTACCCGGAAGTGCTGACAGCGCTGCGCGCTCTGGTCGACGAGCAGGCGGTGCGTTTCCGCGCGATCTTCTCCCATCTCGCGCACGCCGACGAACCTGAACACCCCAACAACGACGTGCAACGCGCCCGGTTCCTGGACGCGATCGCCACGGCCAAGGAACACGGCTTGGAGCCGGAACTGGTGCACATCGCCAACTCGGCCGCCGCCCTGACCCGCCCCGATCTGGCCTTCGACCTGGTCCGGCCGGGCATAGCCGTGTACGGCCTGTCCCCCATACCGGGCAACGACTTCGGCCTGCGGCCCGCGATGACCTTCCAGGCCCGGGTCGCCTTGGTCAAGCGGGTGGCCGCGGGCGAAGGCGTCTCCTACGGGCACCAGTGGGTCGCGCCGCACGACACCACCGTCGCGCTGATCCCCACGGGTTACGCCGACGGCGTGTTCCGCCCCCTGAGCGGGCGATTCGACGTCTGGCTCGGCGGAGCCCGGCGCAGAAACGTGGGCCGGGTGTGCATGGACCAGTTCGTCGTCGACCTGGGAGACAACGCCGCGGGCGTCCGGGAGGGCGACACCGCGATCCTCTTCGGCGCGCGACCGCACGCCCAGGACTGGGCCGACCTGCTCGGCACCATCCACTACGAAGTGGTGTGTTCGCCGCGCGGCCGGGTCACCCGGCGCTACACGGGTGGCGACCGGTGAGCCGGTTCCGGGTGACCCCGCTGCGCGGCGGGCTCGCCACCGTGGGGCTCGTGGGCGCGCTGGCGGGTGCCCATGCCCTGCGCCGCGCCGGCGCGCGCGTGCTGTGGCCCCCGCGGGGCGACGACTACCGCGACGAGGATTTCGGACTGATCGATGCCGACCGCGCGGGGACCGTGCTCGCCGATGACGGCGTGCCGCTGGCCACCCGGACCTGCGGCCCCGACGACGCGCCGGTGACGGTGATTTTCGTGCACGGGTTCTGCAACAGCATGGCTTCCTTCCACTTCCAGCGTCGCGATCTGGAAAAGCGTTGGGGCGCGCGGGTTCGCATGGTGCTGTTCGATCTGCGCGGGCACGGTCGATCCGGAGTGCCGAGCGCCGCGAGCTGTACCGTCGCCCAGCTGGGCCGCGACCTGGCCACTGTGCTGAGCGCCACCGCTCCGGCCGGGCCCGTGGTGCTGGTCGGGCATTCGCTGGGCGGTATGGCGGTCCTGGCCGCGGCCGCGCGATTCCCGGAATTGTTCGCGGCCAGGGTGATCGGCGTCGCACTGCTGTCGACCGCGGCGGCCGGGGTCACCGCGGCGGGGATCGGGCAACTGCTGCGCAACCCCGCGATCGACGGCTTCCGGTTGGCCGTGCACACCGCGCCCGCGCTGGTGCAGGCGGGCCGCGCCACCGCGCGGCATGTGATCACACCGATCCTGCACGTCAGCTCGTTCCACGGTCCGGTGAGCCCGACCCTGTCGCGCTTCGCGACGCTGATGATCGACCAGACGCCGGTGGAGACCATCGTGAAGTTTCTCCAAGCCATCGAGCTGCACGACGAGTCGGCGGCGTTGCCCGCCCTGGCGGGCACACCGGTTCTGGTGCTCGGCGGTAAGCACGATCTGGTGATCCCGTTCCGCAATTCGCGCGCGCTGGCCGCCGCTCTGCCCGAAAGCGAACTCATTCTGCTGCCGGGGGCGGCGCACATGCCGCATCTGCAGTACCCGGACATCGTCAATGCCGCGCTGGATCGATTGCTGGTGCGCGCGGGTGCCATCGACCCGGTGGCGGGAAACGCCTCCGAGGTGTCCGGTGGCTGATCGACGGTCTCGGATTTTGCCCACCGTCGCCGACACCGAGGCGCTCGGCCGGGAATTGGCCATGGATCTGCGCGCCGGTGACCTGGTGGTTCTGGACGGCCCGCTCGGCGCGGGCAAGACCGCGCTGACCCGTGGTATCGCCGAGGGGCTCGGCGTACAGGGCCGGGTCAGCTCCCCGACGTTCATCATCGCCCGCCAGCACCGCGCCGGGGAGCGGGAGGGCGGGCCCGCCGTGCCCATGGTGCACGTGGACGCCTATCGGCTCGGTGGCGATCTGGACGAGCTGGACGCGCTGGATCTGGACACCGATCTGCATCAGGCGGTGGTCGTGGTGGAGTGGGGCCGCGGCGTGGTCGAGCACCTCGCCGAGCGCCACCTGCGCGTGGTGCTGTCGCGTGAGCCGGATTCGGATGTGCGCACCGCGATCTGGGAATGGGTGGATTAGCTATCAGGTAGCTCTGCATCCGTGGGGCCTACCACCCGGTATCGTTGGGCCAATCATGCTTGTACTAGCCGTCGACACCGCGACCCCCGCCGTCACAGCGGGACTGGTGGAATTGGAGCAGGGCGCCGGCTCGGCGGATCCCGTCCTGGCACGCACCGTCGCCTCCCGGGTGCGGGTCGACCCCCGTGCTCATGCCGAGGTGCTCACCCCGCAGATCCTCGAATGCCTCGACGAGGCAGGCCGTTCCAGGACCGATATCGACGCGATCGTGGTCGGCGTCGGTCCGGGGCCGTTCACCGGCTTGCGCGTCGGTATGGCCACCGCGGCCGCGTTCGGTGACGCGCTCGGCATTCCGGTGTACGGGGTGTGCAGTCTCGACGCGATCGCCGCCGACGCCGCCATCGACCCCGCCGTGCCGCCTCCGGTCGAGTTCCCGCTCGATGCCGAACTGCTCGTGGTGACCGACGCGCGGCGGCGGGAGGTGTACTGGGCGCGGTACCGCGAGGGCGCGCGCGTGGCAGGCCCCGAGGTGTGCAAGCCCTCCGACTTGGACGAAGGACAAGCCACGGCGATCGCCGGATCCGCCTCGCACGTGGACTTCTTCGACTTGCCGGTGCTGCCCGCCGAGACGCCCTCGCCCGCCGGACTGGTGCGCGTCGCCGCCCCCGAGCTGCTGTCGCGCAGCGTGCCGGAGCCGCTGGTTCCGCTGTACTTGCGCAGGCCGGACGCGGTCGAGAACGCCTACCGTCGACTCGACCGGACGGGAGCGTGACGGCCGTGGCTTTCCGTATCGAGCCGATGGTGGCCGCCGACATCACGCGCTGCGTCGAACTGGAGCAGTTGCTGTTCCCGGAGGACGACCCGTGGGCCGCCGTGGCGTTCCAGTCCGAGCTGGCAGGCAGGCACAACTGCTACATCACCGCGCGCGACGACGACGGGCGAATGGTGGGCTACGCGGGCATCGCCCTGCTGGGTGACGCCGAACACCCCGAGGCCGAGGTGCACACCATCGGCGTCGACCCCCGCTGCCACCGCGCGGGCGTGGGCACGCTTCTGCTGGAGGCGCTTCTCGCCGAGGCAGGACGGCGCGGCGGGCCGGTGTTCCTGGAGGTCCGCACCGACAACGCGCCCGCGATCGCGCTGTACGCCAAGCACGGTTTCCACATCATCGGATTGCGCAAGAACTACTACCACCCCAGTGGCGCGGACGCGTACACGATGCGCCGGCCCGCGCTGACCAGCGCGGACCGTCAGTGGCGCACACCGGACGAGGTGCTGTCGTGATCATCATGGGCATCGAGAGCTCCTGCGACGAAACCGGAGTGGGCATCGTCCGCCGCCACCCCGACGGCACCTGCGAGCTACTCGCCGACGAAGTCGCCTCGAGCGTCGACCAGCACGCGCGCTTCGGTGGCGTGGTCCCCGAGATCGCCTCGCGCGCGCACCTCGAGGCGATCGTGCCCGCCATGCGCCGTGCGCTGTCGGCGGCGGGTATCGCGAAGCCGGACGCGCTGGCAGTGACCATCGGACCGGGCTTGGCCGGCGCGTTGCTGGTGGGCGTCGCCGCCGCGAAAGCGTATGCGGCGGCGTGGGATGTGCCTTTCTACGCGCTCAACCATCTCGGCGGCCACGTCGCGGTGGACACCCTGGAACACGGGCCGATGCCACCGTGCGTCGCGCTGCTGGTGTCGGGCGGGCACACTCACCTGCTGCACGTCACGGATCTGTCCGAGCCGATCGTCGAGCTGGGCAGCACGGTCGACGATGCGGCGGGGGAAGCCTTCGACAAAGTGGCGCGCCTGCTCGGGCTGGGTTTTCCCGGCGGCCCGGCGCTCGATGCCGCAGCCGCGGACGGCGATCCGCGCGCCATCGCCTTTCCCCGGGGCATGACCGGGCCGCGTGATCCGCGCTACGACTTCTCCTTCTCGGGCCTCAAGACCGCGGTGGCACGATACGTGGAGGCGGCGCAGCGCGACGGCATCGCCGCGGAAGATCTCCCCATTCCCGATATCGCGGCGTCGTTCCAGGAGTCGGTCGCGGATGTGCTCACCATGAAGGCGGTGCGCGCGGCGCGGGATGTCGGTGTCGGCACGCTGGTGCTCGGCGGCGGCGCGACGGCCAACTCACGAATTCGCTCGATGGCCGAGGAACGTTGCGCCGCGGCCGGTTTGACTCTGCGGGTGCCCAAGCCCCGGCTGTGCACGGACAACGGGGTGATGATCGCCGCGCTGGGCGCACATGTCATCGCGGGCGGCGCGGCGCCGTCACCGCTGACGGTCGCCACCGACCCCGGTCTGCCGGTGTCGGTCAGCATGGTCCGCTGATCTGCTCGGACTCGGTGAGCCGTCGGTAGCGCGCGGGTGGCTCGACGGCTTCCGTGGAATCGTCCGGAAACCGCCGTTGTGCCGTCGGATCAGTTCGGTACGAGTAGGCCCGGGTCGAATGCCGACCCCGAGCTTCCATGCGGCGGCAGCGGCAGGCCCGACCGCGCGGGCACCTGGCTCGGCGTCGAGCTCGGGCCGGGCCTCTCGACGCTCGGCGTCGGCGAAGAGGTCTGGCTCGGCCCCGGCTCGGGCGAACTGCCCTGTGTGGCATTCGGGTTGCCGAACAGCGGACCGAGGAGTTCGGGGAACGGGATCGGCGGAAGGTCGGGATCCGGTCGCAGCGTGGGTTGTGTCGGTGTGACCGCCTCCGTGGTGAACGGTACGCCGGTCGTACTGCGCGGCCCGCGTCCGGTGGTGGTCGGCGCGACGCCGGTGCTGTCCGGGGTGCCGCCTGCCCGCGTTACCGCCGCCGCGGTCGAGGGCGCCGCGGACGTCGGAGGCGGCAGCTGCGAAGCGCTGCTCGTGGTCCCGGCGGGGGAGACCTCGTCGTCCGCGGTGGGCGCGAACGTCTGCACGCCGTAACCGACGATCAGTCCGACCACCACGATCGCCCCGGCCAGTGTGCCGAACACCTTGGTGACCGTTCCGGCGGGCGCGTCGCCGCCGCGCGTGCCCACCGGGAACACCGCGGGTTGCACCGAATCCGCGACCAGCGCCGCGCCTTTCGCGGTCACCGCCTCCGGGTCCGGCACGGTGAAGACCGGGACGTCCAGCGCCGCGGTGAGTGTGTCGAGCACCGAGGGAATGTTGGCGCCGCCACCGATGACCGCGACCGCCTGCGGCTGCCGGGGCGCCCGGCCGAACGCCGCCGTGACGAACCGCGCCAGGTCGCGCAGCAGGTCGGCGATCAACTCTTCGAAGTCGGCCCTGGTCAGCTTCAGCGGCCGCCCCGCGACGTGGTCGATGGTGACGGCGGGCGCGATGGACAAATGCTCTTTCGCCGCGCGGCCTCGATTGGTCAGCATGCCGCGGTTGGGCCGGGTGCCGCGCCGGGCGAAGTGCATGTCCACCAGATGGTGGTAGATCAGGTCATCGATCGCCTTGCCGCTGACGGTCGCGGTGCGGTCGGAACGCAGCAGCGAGCCGTCGGTTCGATCGGCGACGGTGACGCTGAGCCCCGAGGCGCCGAGATCGACGATGGCTACCGTGTCGTAGCGGTCCAGCAGGCCGGTGTGCCGCAAGTAGGTCAGCGCGGCGGTGCCCTCCGGGATCAGCCGCAGTTCACGCTGTTTGCCGGTGGCCGCGCGGATGATCTGCGCCTGCTCCCTGGTGCGGTAGGCGACCGCGACGCTGGTGGGCGGATGACCGGTCATCGACGCCCAATCGCGTGCGGTGCCCGCGAATCGCCCGCCGACCGGGCTGATGATCTCGCGCGGCGGCTGCGTGGTCGGCAGTTGCGTGGTCATCAACTCGATCGAGGACGCCACCAGATCGCCGAGATCGGAATGGGCCGCATCGGCGGAGACGACGCGGTAGTCGAAGCTCTGCGCGCCATTGGACGCGGTGGCGACCAACGCCGAGCACACGACCTCTGCCCCGGCCGAGATGCCGAGGGATGTTCGCATGTTCACCTCCCTTCGAGCGGATGGTCATGGTGTCGCCGACCATCTCGAATGGACTGCCGGACCGCCGTATGGATGACGAGCGCCCCGGATCGGGAAACGAACCGGCCCCTCGTCCGGGTGGGTCGCGGGGACCGGCCATGGATCACGTGTCTTGCTCTCTGGTGACGCTGGTAATGCAACGACTGCTGCGGCGCTGCGTGTTTCGGCGACGCTGCGGTAACGCTGTGCGGCCCCGCCGCCGCCCACAGGCGACGGACGTGGCGGCCGGACCGCGACCGTCGTCAATAGTGTCACAATCCGTTATCCGAACGTTACTGTTTCCTCGAACGAATCGCCAAGCCGCGAGTCGGATGGGCGCGCCGCGCAAAGTTGGCACCGTCCAGCCTTGAGCGCTGGCACTCTCATGTATAGAGTGCTAGTCGGCACTGTATGAAGTGCTTGTGCCAGCAGCTTGACCATTGGGCAGGGGTCCCGGCACCCGCGACGACGGGGCTATGCGCAAGGTCAGCATCGTGACCAACCGACGAGTCCGGGACAACAGTTCCGGACGACCGAATCCCCTGAAAGTGGAGGGCTCAACGTGGCGAGCGTGAACATCAAGCCGCTCGAGGACAAGATCCTCGTCCAGGCCAACGAGGCCGAGACGACGACGGCCTCCGGCCTGGTCATCCCCGACACGGCGAAGGAGAAGCCGCAGGAGGGCACCGTTGTCGCCGTCGGTCCCGGCCGGTGGGACGACGAGGGCGAGAAGCGCATCCCGCTGGATGTCCAGGAGGGTGACACCGTCATCTACAGCAAGTACGGCGGCACCGAGATCAAGTACCAGGGCGAGGAGTACCTCATCCTGTCGGCGCGCGACGTGCTGGCCGTCGTCACCAAGTAGCCGAACGGGCACGCATGCGTTCCGCCCCGGTGTCTTTCAGGCCCCGGGGCGGAACGCGTTCGACGCCGACAGAAACCCGGTACTGAACACGCGGTGCGAGCGACGGGCCCGGAGGCGGCAGCCTGCGTGACCACGGAGGGACCCGGGAGCGCCGCAAATCAGATACAGCGGTGCGAGCGACGGGCCCGGAGGCGGCAGCCTGCGTGACCACGGAGGGACCCGGGAGCGCCGCAAATCAGATACAGCGGTGCGAGCGACGGGCCCGGAGGCGGCAGCCTGCGTGACCACGTAGGGACCCGGGAGCGCCGCAATCCACTACAGGAGCGAATTCCCATGGCAAAGCAGATCGAGTTCGACGAGAAGGCTCGCCGGGCTCTGGAACGCGGTGTCGACAAGCTCGCCGACGCGGTGAAGGTCACCCTGGGCCCGCGCGGACGGCACGTCGTGCTCGCGAAGTCCTTCGGCGGTCCGACCGTCACCAACGACGGCGTCACCATCGCGCGTGACATCGAGCTGGAAGACCCGTTCGAGAACCTCGGCGCGCAGCTGGTCAAGAGCGTCGCCACCAAGACCAACGACGTCGCGGGCGACGGCACCACCACCGCCACCGTGCTGGCCCAGGCGCTGGTCCGCGCCGGGCTGAAGAATGTTGCCGCGGGCGCGAATCCGATCGCGCTCGGTTCCGGCATCGCCAAGGCCGCCGACGCGGTCTCCGAGGCGCTGCTCGCGCTGGCCACCCCGGTCTCCGGCGAGCAGGCCATCGCGCAGGTCGCGACGGTGTCCTCGCGCGACGAGCAGATCGGCGAGATGGTCGGCAAGGCGCTGACCACCGTCGGCAAGGACGGCGTCGTCACCGTCGAGGAGTCCTCGACGCTGCAGACCGAACTCGTCGTCACCGAGGGCGTGCAGTTCGACAAGGGTTACCTGTCGCCCTACTTCATCACCGATCCCGACAGCCAGCAGGCCGCCCTCGAGGACGCGTTCGTCCTGCTGCACCGCGAGAAGATCAGCTCGCTGCCGGACTTCCTGCCGCTGCTGGAGAAGATCGCCGAGAGCGGCAAGCCGGTCGTGATCATCGCCGAGGACGTCGAGGGCGAGGCGCTGTCGACCCTGGTGGTCAACGCCATCCGCAAGACGATCAAGGCCGTCGCGGTGAAGGCGCCGTTCTTCGGCGACCGCCGTAAGGCGTTCCTCGACGACCTGGCCGTGGTCACCGGCGGCACCGTGGTGAACCCCGACCTCGGCATCACCCTGCGCGAGGCGGGCCTGGACGTGCTCGGCAAGGCGCGTCGCGTGGTCGTTACCAAGGACGACACCACGATCATCGACGGCGCCGGTTCCGCGGCGGACGTGGAGGGGCGCGTCGCGCAACTGCGTCGCGAGATCGAGTCCACCGATTCCGATTGGGACCGCGAGAAGCTCGAGGAGCGGTTGGCCAAGCTGGCCGGCGGCGTCGCGGTGATCAAGGTCGGCGCGGCCACCGAGACCGCGCTCAAGGAACGCAAGTACCGCGTCGAGGACGCGGTGAGCGCGGCCAAGGCCGCTGTGGCCGAGGGCATCGTGCCCGGCGGCGGCACCGCGCTGGTGCAGGCGAGCGGCAAGCTCGTCGAGCTGCGCGACTCGCTGTCGGGTGACGAAGCCGTCGGCGTCGAGGTGGTTCGCACCGCGCTGCGGGCGCCGCTGTTCTGGATCGCCACGAACGCGGGCTTGGACGGCGCGGTGGTGGTCAGCAAGGTGGCCGAGGGCAAGGAGGGCTTCAACGCCGCCACCCTCAGCTACGGCGACCTGCTCACCGACGGCGTCGTCGACCCGGTGAAGGTGACTCGTTCGGCCGTCGTGAACGCCGCCTCGGTCGCGCGCATGATCCTCACCACCGAGAGCGCCGTGGTCGACAAGCCCGCCGAGGAGCACAACGATCACGGCCACCACGGCCACGCTCACTGAGCCGAGCGCCTCTTCGCGACGATTCATCAGGCAAGGCCCTCGAACCACCTGGTTCGGGGGCCTTGCCCGTACCCGGGACAAGCCGGGGCCGGCAGGCGACTACCAGTGAGACCGAGGATGTTCCGAAGCTCGACGCGCTGGCTGCCGCGAACCGGAAGGAGGCTGCGGGATCGTCCGGCTGTCGGACCCGGACGCGCGGAGCGGGAGTGCCTGACGGATCGCTGAATTCAGCTGGCGACCGGTGGCTGCTCGGCGGCGATGGCCGCGAGGAGGCGAGCGCGCAGCGACGGCGGTGGCATGGCCGCCGTGGCTGTGGCGAGAACGGAGAGCGCTTCTTTCGTGTCTCTGACTTCCTGGATGAACTCCGCGCGTAGCACGGGGTCCTCGCTGTCGAGCAGATCCTGCACTTCCTGATGGTCTTCGTCGTCGATCGATCCGAGCGCGACGGTGTGCGCGAGATCGATCTGGCGTTCGTTCATCTCACGTCACCCCCAAACTTTTCTTCAGTCGTGTCAATCCGTCCCGAATCCGGGACTTAACGGTAGGTAACCCTACGTTGAGGTAGGTGGCTACCTCCGCATAGGTGCGCCCGCCGTAGTAGGCGAGCGAGATGGCTTCCCGTTGGGTTTCGGTGAGTGTGGCGAGACCCGCCAGGACGGCCTGTTGTTCGAGCCTGCGCTCGACCTCTTCGGTGACCTCGTCGAATTCGTTGCCGAGCACCCGGATCCCGTACGCGACCTCGCGCTGGGTGTGGGCCTGCTCGGCGCGCACCCGGTCGACGGCGCGCCGGTGCGCGAGCGTCATCAGCCAGGTCACCGCGGAACCCTTCGCGGGATCGAAGCTCGACGCCATCCGCCAGATCTGGAGAAAGACCTCCTGGGTGGTCTCCTCCGCGTATCCCGGATCGTGCAGGACACGCAACACCAGACCGAAGACGCGCGCACACGTCCGGTCGTAGAGCTCGGCGAATGCTTCCTGGTCGGCTCGGCCACATCGATGTAAAAGCGCGGCGAGCTCGATACTTTCGGCTGCGCGTGCCGTAACCGCAGAATCCACCGTAGGTGGGAAGGCCGCTCTTCGGAACGAGTCGCCCTCTGCGGCTGGCGGCCGCGTTGTCACAACGCTCCATTCTGTGTCATCAGTCACTACCGTAGCGCGCCGCTATGACCTCCCTTCCGGTGGGGTGCCCACGAGCGCGTCATGGGACGGCGCCGCGTTGCGGAAAAGCGCCGTTACGTCGGACATCTGGGAGAAGACACGCCATGACACGCCGTGACACGCCGAACGCTGTCGCATCGCGCCGGACCGGTAGTGCACCGGCCTTCGCCGCGGCGGCCGGCCGATCGATGGTGACCGATCGGAACCCACGCGCCGACCTTCGGACAGGAACCGATCGGCGTGTTGCGTGACCGGCTCGGCCGAAAAGCA
The DNA here is from genome assembly GCF_023501985.1 of Nocardia sputi. NCBI lineage: Bacteria > Bacillati > Actinomycetota > Actinomycetes > Mycobacteriales > Nocardiaceae > Nocardia > Nocardia sputi. The sequence goes on from NZ_JAMFLC010000005.1 coordinate 173,821, forward strand.
TGTTGCAGTGGCCCGTTGTTTGCTAGGGATTCGATGCCCGCTGGCGTGCGGATGGGAGGAGATTGGTTCAGACGGCCATGCGGCGGCGGTTGCGCCGCGCGTGCATCTCGCGCTCGGTTTCCGACATGCCGCCCCAGATGCCATAGGGCTCGCTGACTTTCAGCGCGTGGGCGCGGCACTGCATGAGCACCGGGCAGGTGCGGCAGATCTCCTTGGCGCGCATCTCGCGCGCGGTGCGGGCTCGGCCACGCTCGCCATCGGGATGGAAGAACACCGCGGAATCCTGCCCGCGGCACGATCCTCGCATCTGCCAATCCCAGACATCGGCGTTGGGTCCCGGGAGGTGGGTCGGCATGGGCATGTGAACTCCTCGTGGTGCGAGCTCGTCAGCGTTGTCGAGCAGTTGTTCTGCAACAGTTGTGGGCCACGACGCCGTGTCGGCGGGGGTACCCGGAGGGCTCGCCCCTTCGTGGTCGCTGCAATTTCGCGCGGCGCCGTCCGTGGCGATGAGCTACGTTAGGTCCAGCCGCGAAATTCCGTCAATAGTTCCACGCAGCACTTTTCCAAATCTCGCGCTGCGAAATTTAACCTCCGAACTGTTTACTTTTCGCGTTGGTTCCGGCGATACTGTTCGGTTGGCCGGAGGTCGGTGGTTTCCGCTTGTGCCATGACGAGTCAAGTTTCTGCAGGTAGATGCGATTTACGGTGCGTGGGGCCGCTGCGGTGCGGATGCTGGGCGCACGGCGGCGGCGGCCCTGCCGCCCACGACGTTCCCTTCGCGCGGATCCGAAGATGGCGGAAACGGGGCGCGCAGGTTAATTACGCGAAACGCGCATGAATTCCCGGCGCGGCCGCTCGGTGATTGCCGGAGCTAGATTTACCTAATGGAAACATCGGCTCGGCGGCGGAAATGCCGGGCGGTTGCGGGTCGGCGGTCGATCACCTTTCGTCGTCTCCGGCCCGCGTACCGGGCGGGATAGAGTGCGCCCGTGTTCGCGCCCGCTCCGTTCGGAGATCCTCACGTCGCGGCCCTCGCCGAGGCCGCCTTCGGTGCCGACCCTGGTCGCGCCGCCGCCGAGTTGCCGCCCGCTTCGGACCCACTCGGCCGGTGGTATCGCGCGGTGGTCCTCGGCGGTCAGGGTCGTTATGCCGCGGCGCGCGTCGAATTGCGAAGGTTATGCAATCACAGCGCCGACCCCGTGCTCCTCTCACTGGCGGGAAGTACGGAGGGCTCTTTCCTTCGCCAGCTCGGGTGGCACGAGCGGGCGGCCGCGTTCGACGGGCGGGCCGCCGCGCTGCTGCTCGCCACCGACGCCGTGGCAGAGGACGAGACCGCAGGCGGTCCGTCGAACGGGCCGGGCGGCTACCTTCCCAGCCGCGCCGACGCGATCTGCGACGCCCTCACCGGCTTGGCCGCTGACGCGCTGGGAACCGGGCGGCTCGCGCTGGCCGATCGGCTGCTGCGGCGCAGCGCCTCGGCGGCACAGCGGTATCGGGCCGGTTGGCGTCCCGCGATCCGCCTGGGCTGGGTACGCGCGGAAACCGCGTTGGCGGCAGGTGATTTCGAGTCGGCCGCCGAGCACGCGTCGGTCGCGCTGGAGCTGGCCGATCGGTCCCCCTCGGTACGCCACCAGGTCAAGTCCCGCCTACTGGTCGCCGCGGCCGACGCGGCGCGCGGCGCGCGCGAACGATCCCGGGCCTCGGCCGAGGAGGTCGCCGAGCAATGCCGCGAGCACGGGCTGCTGCCGTTGCGGTGGGCTTGCGCCATGCTCCGCGCCGGATCGGGTGCCGAGAAAGCGGCGGCGGAAGCGGCCGAGTGTGCAGCGGTCATAACCCGCGCAGGCGGGGCATTGCGCCCCATGGATGGTTGGTAGCTGATCACGGAGACCACCGTGTTGCCCAGATCCCGCCGACGGGTCGCTATTGTTAGATCCGTTCCGCCCCTTCGGTGGAAGCACTGGTCGTCACCGGACCGTGCCACTTGTAACGCCAGGAATATCTCTGACGATGACGCACACGGGCGAAGAGTTGGACCTCGCCGTCGCTGCCGCTGCGCAGGGCGACAGATCCGCTTTAGCTCAGGTACTGGAGATGGTCCGCCCGCTGGTGGTGCGCTACTGCCGCGCGCGGATCGGAGCCGCGGAGCGTGGGCAGCTCTCCGCGGACGACGTTGCGCAGGAGGTTTGCCTGGCTGTGATGACCGCCTTGCCCAGGTATCAAGACCAGGGCAGGCCCTTCATGGCCTTTGTCTACGGGATCGCTTCGCACAAGGTCGCCGACGCTCATCGCAATGCCGCCCGTAACAAGGCGGAGGCGATGGCCGAAGTACCAGATGTCATATCCACCGACCAGGGACCGGAACAACGAGCTCTCGAATCCGAGACGAGCAGACAGATGAACCGTTTGCTCGCGACGCTTCCCGAGAAGCATCGAGAGATCTTGATCCTGCGCTTGGTCATGGGTTTGTCAGCGGAAGAAACCGCAGTCGCCGTGGGCAGTACGGCGGGTGCGATACGGGTGGCCCAACACAGGGCACTCGCGAAACTCAAGTCACAAGTGGCGAGGGCAGGTGAAATGTATGGCTAGGGATGGCGAGCGCGGTCGGGGTGACTGGAAGGCGCGGCTTGGATCGCGAAACAGCGGTCCCTACGCCGAGGCGTCCGGTGACAGCGACCCGGTCGACATCGCCGCGGTACGCCGCGACGATGCTCTGATCGACGCCATCGCCAGCGATGGTCCGGTGCACACCGACAGCGCCGAGGAGTATCAGCTCGCGACGCTGCTCGCGGATTGGCGAGCGGAGCTGACCGCGGCTCCGATGTCGGCCGAACCGGACCTGGATGCGATCGTGGCCGCGGTCAACCAGGAGATCGGCGCGCGGCAGGTTCGTATCGGGGCGCACAGCGGCGGGCGACTGAGGCTTCTGCGCCCGATCATGGGCACCGCGGCCGCACTGGCGCTGGTCTTCGGCGGCATGACGGCGTTCTCGTACAACGCGGAGCCGGGCGACCCGCTATGGCGGGTCAAGGAAGTCGTGTTCAGCGAACAGGCCCAGACAACCGTCGTGCAGCGGGCCGACGACGACCTGAGCCAGGCCTCCGCGCTGGTCGCGCAGAACCCGGAACAGGCGAAGGCGCGGTTGGAGCGCGCCAAGGAGAACGCCGCGCAGGTCAGCGATCCGGGCAAGCGCGCCGAGTTGATGACCGAGTGGGAGCGGCTGCTCGCGGAGCTGGGGAAGGTGTCGCCGGAACTGGCCCAACAGCTGGAGTCGACGGTGCCGAAGAGCACCGACCCGCGTGCCACCCCGGGCACCAGCGTCACCACGAAGCCCAATGCGACCGGCGGGTCCGCGACGATCATGCAGCAGCCGGGCGAGCAGACGGACAAGCCCTCGCCCACCGTGGACGCGACCGCGCCGAACGGCGGCGGCGCCACGAACGGCGGCGCGCCGACCACGGCGCCACCGGTTACCACGCCCCCGCCTGCGGCCACCACACCGCCGCAGGCGACCGTGGAGCCGACGGCTCCGCAGCAGCCGCCGGCCACGGATGTCCGGCCGCCCACAGCGGATCCGACGGTGGACACCGGGAATCCGACGGTGGCACCGCCGCCGCAGCAACCGGCCACCCGGCCGCCGACCCAGGGCCAGCCGCCGACTTTCAGCGTGCCGTCCTTCCCCAACCCGGGCTCGTTCTTGCCGCCCGGTAGGTAAGCGAACATCTCGGACGTACGACACGAACCGATCGCCGGCCAGGCGATCGGTTCTTTGTTCTTCTGACGCCGAAGGAGCCGGTCATCCGCGCTTCAGGCGGACGTCCGGCTCGTCGGGGTGCGTTGTCTGCTCGAACCGTGATCCTGTGCGTCGAAGATCACAGTGGCAAGCGCGAGATGCGCGGGCCGGGGAACGGCTCGCGCGCGTCTCGGGTCGGGCCGGTCAGCCGTCGAATCCGTCGAACCCGTCGCCGTGGAAAGCCTCGTTCATCGAGGCGTCCGCGTAGCCACGGCAGTAGTCCCAGGTGACGTACGCTTCCGGCGTCGGGTCGTAGGCGGGCTCGTGCGGGCGGACCGTGCCGTCGACCAGCAACTGGAGCAGGTTGGCGCGCAACATGTCCCAGTCGTGGTAATGGTCCTGCCTACAGTCTTCGCAGCTGACCACGAGTCCGCGGATCCCGCGGTGAGCCAGCAGCGCCTCGTAGACCGCGAGGTCGGCGAGATCCTCCTCGACCGCAAGGCGCTCGTGGGGATCCAGCGGTTCGCCGGGCTCGATGGCGTCGAGCGCGGCGGACGGGTCGGAGGGGTCTCCGGCGAACGGATCCGGCGGCAAGCCAGGTGGTAGATGGTCACGCACATCCCCACGGTACGCAGAACAGGGTGGTCTGCGCCAGCGATGCGGCCCGCCAGTTTCGGGGGTGGGCTCACTTCGTCGGCGAGTTCACCGGACAGATACCATGGAGCACAGGCTACGGCGGGTCCCGACATCACCGCCGCCGAACGCAACGTCCATCCCATCAGCCGTCACGGCGCCGGTCGCACCGGCGCCGGTCGCTATCGACGTCCAGGAGGGGTCGATCCGAATGAGTAATCCCGTAACGGGCGAACGAAGCGCAGTCCGCCCTCCTACGGGTGGCGACGATCCGAACAAGATCGCCATGCTCGGCCTCACATTCGACGATGTGCTGTTGCTGCCTGCCGCCTCGGATCTCATCCCCAGCTCTGTGGAGACCTCCAGTGTGCTGACCAGGGAGATCCGTCTGCGCACCCCGCTGGTCAGCTCGGCCATGGACACGGTGACCGAAGCGCGGATGGCGATCGCCATGGCCCGCGCGGGCGGCATGGGCGTGTTGCACCGCAACCTCTCGGCGGCCGACCAGGCTTCGCAGGTGGAGACGGTCAAGCGGTCCGAGGCGGGCATGGTCACCGACCCGGTGACCTGCCGTCCGACCGACACCCTCGCCGAGGTCGACGCCATGTGCGCCAGGTTCCGTATCTCCGGACTTCCGGTGGTGGACGAGACCGGTGCGCTTGTGGGCATCATCACCAATCGCGACATGCGTTTCGAGGTGGATCAGAACCGCCGCGTCGCCGACGTGATGACCAAGGCTCCTTTGATCACCGCGCAGGAGGGCGTGACCGCCGAGGCGGCGCTCGGGCTGCTGCGCAGGCACAAGGTGGAGAAGCTGCCGATCGTCGACGGCAACGGGCGCCTGCGCGGCCTGATCACCGTCAAGGACTTCGTCAAGACCGACCAGTACCCCAACGCCACCAAGGACCGTGACGGCCGCCTGCTGGTCGGCGCCGCGGTCGGCGTGGGCGAGGACGCCTGGTCGCGCGCCATGACGCTCGCCGACGCGGGCGTCGACGTGCTCGTGGTGGACACCGCGCACGGTCATCAAGCGCAGGTGCTGCAGATGGTGACCAAGGTCAAGACCGAGGTCGGCGACCGCATCCAGGTGGTCGGCGGCAACGTCGCCACCCGCGCGGGCGCGGCAGCCCTGGTCGAAGCGGGCGCGGACGCGGTCAAGGTGGGCGTCGGTCCCGGTTCCATCTGCACCACCCGCGTCGTCGCGGGCGTCGGCGCGCCGCAGATCACCGCGATCCTGGAGGCGGTCGCCGCGTGCAAGCCCGCGGGCGTCCCGGTGATCGCCGACGGCGGCATCCAGTTCTCCGGCGACATCGCCAAGGCCATCGCGGCGGGCGCGTCCACGGTGATGCTCGGCTCGTTGCTCGCGGGCACCGCCGAGTCGCCGGGCGAGTTGATCCTGGTCGGCGGCAAACAGTTCAAGAGCTACCGGGGCATGGGCTCGCTGGGCGCCATGCAGGGCCGCGGCCAGGCCAAGTCGTTCTCCAAGGACCGCTACTTCCAGGACGACGTGCTGGCCGAGGACAAGCTGGTCCCCGAGGGCATCGAGGGCAGGGTGCCGTTCCGCGGCCCGGTCAACCAGGTGATCCACCAGTTGGTCGGCGGCCTGCGCGCCGCCATGGGCTACACCGGCTCGCAATCGATCGCGCATCTGCAGGAGGCTCAGTTCGTGCAGATCACCGCGGCGGGCCTCAAGGAGAGCCACCCGCACGACATCACCATGACCGTCGAGGCCCCTAACTACACCGGACGGGGCTAGTCCGGCTACGTTCATGTACAGGACCAACCGGTCCGTGCATGATTGAGCTTGCCCACCGGCTGTGGCGGTGAGCAACCTGCGCGGTAGTTGGCGGTTCATTCGTGCTGCCCACCTGCCCCCACAAGTAACCACTGGAGGCGCGAGTCCTACGAGCGCCGTTCGCGGCCTGGCTCGTTGTCCGAGTGGGCGAAGCGCATGCGCCGGAGGCGCGAGCCTCGCCCGCTCGGACAACGAGCCGCCAACGGGCCCGAATACGCAGCGCCGCGGGCGCTGCACATCAGACAAGGAGATTTCGCGTGCGCGACATGGTGGAGATCGGCATGGGCCGGACCGCCCGGCGTACCTACGAGCTGGACGACGTCGACATCGTCCCCTCGCGCCGGACCCGCTCGTCGAAGCAGGTCTCGCTGTCCTGGCAGCTGGACGCCTACCGCTTCGAGATCCCGTTTCTCGCGCATCCCACCGACGCGCTGGTATCGCCGGAGTTCGCCGTCGAGCTCGGCCGCCTCGGCGGCCTCGGCGTGATCAACGGCGAGGGCCTGTGGGCGCGGCACGCGGATGTCGGCGCGAAGATCGACCAGTTGCTCGAACTGGTCGGCAAGGGCGGCTACGAGCGCGCCGTGGCGTTGCTGCAGGAGCTGCACGCCGCGCCGATGCAGCCGGATCTGCTCGCCGCCGCGGTCGCGCAGGTCCGCGCCGCGGGTGTCACCGTGGCGGTGCGGGTGAGCCCGCAGAACGCGCGCACGCTCACCCCGGCACTGCTGCAGGCGGGCATCGACCTGCTCGTGGTGCACGGCACGATCATCTCCGCCGAGCACGTCGGCGACGGTGAGCCGCTGAACCTGAAGACCTTCATCGCCGAACTGGACGTGCCCGTGGTCGCGGGTGGCGTGAGCGATCATCGCACCGCGCTGCACCTGATGCGCACCGGTGCGGCGGGCGTGATCGTCGGCTATGGCTCCTACCCGGGCGCGACCACCACCGGCGAGGTGCTCGGCATCGGTGTGCCGATGGCCACCGCGATCGCGGACGCCGCCGCGGCGCGCCGCGACTACCTGGACGAGACCGGTGGCCGCTACGTGCACGTCATCGCGGACGGCGACATCGCCACCTCGGGTCAGCTGGCCAAGGCGATCGCGTGTGGCGCGGACGCCGCCGTGCTCGGGGTCCCGCTCGCCCTGGCCGCGGAGGCGCCCGGCCGCGGCTGGTACTGGCCGTCGGCGGCCGCGCACCCGTCCGTGCCGCGCGGGTCGATGCTGCACGTCGACGATCCGTGGGATCTGGGTGGCGAGCCGGTCGGCGATCCCGTGCGTCCCAGCCTGGAGCGGGTGCTCTTCGGTCCGTCGGACGATCCGTTCGGCTCGCTGAACCTCGTCGGCGGACTGCGGCGTTCGATGGCCAAGGCCGGTTACTCGGATCTGAAGGAATTCCAGAAGGTGGGTCTCAGCGTCCGTGCGTGAGTTCACCGTGCCCGGGCCGGCTTGGTCCTGGCGCGCAGGAACTGCTGGATGGCGTGATTCACCGGCTCCGCGTGGGTCATCGTCACCGCGAGTCGCGCGTCCGCGATCTCGATGAACGTGGCGCCGGACAAGCCGTTGGCCAGTTCTCGGGCGCGCTTGCGGTCCATGCCGCTGTCGGTGGGATGGATCACCAATGCGGGACAGTCGATTTCGCGGAGCCGGTCCAGCACCGAATCCCGGCTGAGCAGGCAGCCCGCCGCGACCTCGATGCCGCGGCGGTCGCGCACCAGCCAGCGCTGGGTCCAGATCGTGCGGTACCACTCGTCGTCGCCGATCAGCCAGGAAGCCAGCTGGTGCACGGCGCGCTCGCGGGAGCCGTCGTCATACCACTCTTCGAGGAACTTCTGGGTGGCGCTGGACTGTTCAGGGGTGGGGGCGTGCGCTTCGGTGCTGATCAGGATCAGTCCGGAGACGCGTTCCGGGGCGATCAACGCGGTGCGCAGCGCGGTGAAACCGCCCTGCGCGGTTCCCCCGATGACGGCCTGCTCGGCGCCGAGATGATCGAGGATGGTGAGCGCGTCCCTGGCCGCGGTCCAATAGGTGAAGGGTAGGCCCTCGTCCCTGGTGCGGCCATGGCCGCGGGCATCCCAGGACACGATCCGGAACTCTGGTGCGAGCGCGGCCATTTGGGCGGCGAACATGGTGCGGTCCATCAAGAACTCGTGCGCCAGCAGTACCACCGGGCCGTCCCCGCCGCTGTCCTCGTAATGGATGTCGGCATCGATCGCGCGGGCGAAGGGCACGAGCAGAAGGATAACCAGCGAGCCGGGCCGCGCGTGACGATTCGGGCGGCCCGGCTCGCCCCCTGCACAGGCTGCTGTGCCGATGATTCGCTCGTTTCGAGGCTCACTAAACTGGTTGGGTGGCACAAACCCAGAGACCGGTCCTCGTCGTCGACTTCGGAGCACAGTACGCCCAACTGATCGCACGGCGGGTGCGCGAGTCGAGCGTGTTCTCCGAGGTGGTTCCGCACACCGCGACGGTGGAGGAGATCGCCGCGAAGCAGCCGCTCGCTGTGATCCTCTCCGGCGGCCCGGCCAGCGTGTACGCCGAGGGCGCGCCACAGCTGGATCCGCGGTTGTTCGATCTGGGGCTGCCGGTCTTCGGCATCTGCTACGGCTTCCAGGCGATGGCTCAGGCGCTGGGCGGCACGGTCTCGCATACCGGGACGCGTGAGTACGGGCGCACCGAGCTCAATATCGACGGCGGTTTGCTGCACGGCGGCCTGCCCACCATTCAGCCGGTGTGGATGAGCCACGGCGACGCGGTCACCGACGCGCCGGAGGGCTTCGAGGTCACCGGCACCACCGCGGGCGCTCCGGTCGCCGCCTTCGAGGACCGCGCGCGCCGCCTGGCCGGTGTGCAGTACCACCCGGAGGTGCTGCATTCGCCGCACGGGCAGCAGGTGCTGAGCCGGTTCCTGCACGAGCTCGCCGGCATTCCCTCCACCTGGACCCCGGCGAACATCGCCGATTCGCTGGTCGCCTCGGTGCGCGAGCAGATCGGTGACGGGCACGCGATCTGCGGGTTGTCCGGTGGGGTGGACAGCGCCGTCGCCGCCGCACTGGTGCAGCGCGCCATCGGCGACCGGCTGACCTGTGTGTTCGTCGACCACGGCCTGCTGCGGGCGGGCGAGCGCGAGCAGGTGCAGCAGGATTTCGTCGCCGCGACCGGGGCCAAGCTGGTGACCGTCGACGCGGTGGACAAGTTCCTCGGCGAGTTGAAGGGGGTGACGGATCCGGAGGAGAAGCGCAAGATCATCGGCCGGGAATTCATCCGGTCCTTCGAGGACGCGGTGGGCGAGGTTGTGCTCGAGCACGGCGCGGCCGACGGTGTGACGCCGAAGGTCGAGTTCCTGGTGCAGGGCACGCTCTACCCGGACGTCGTGGAGTCCGGCGGCGGCAGCGGCACCGCGAACATCAAGAGCCATCACAACGTCGGCGGTCTGCCCGACGACCTGGAGTTCGAACTCGTCGAACCGCTGCGATTGCTGTTCAAGGACGAGGTCCGCGCGGTGGGCCGCGAACTCGGTCTGCCGGAGGAGATCGTCGCCCGGCAACCCTTCCCGGGTCCCGGTCTCGCCATCCGGATCGTCGGCGATGTCACCGCGGACCGGCTGGAGACGCTGCGCCAGGCCGACGCCATCGCCCGCGAGGAGTTGACCGCGGCCGGTCTGGACCGGCAGATCTGGCAGTGCCCCGTCGTGCTGCTCGCGGAGGTCCGCAGCGTCGGCGTCCAGGGCGACGGCCGCACCTACGGCCACCCGATCGTGCTGCGCCCGGTCTCCAGCGAGGACGCCATGACCGCCGACTGGACCCGGCTGCCCTACGAGGTGCTCGAACGCATCTCCACCCGCATCACCAACGAGGTGGCGGAGGTCAACCGCGTGGTCCTGGACGTGACCAGCAAGCCGCCGGGCACCATCGAGTGGGAGTGATCCTCCGGCTGCCTTGACGTCGGCTCCGCGCGGGTAAGTGTGCGAATTCAGCGGGGGCGCTGGAAGGTGCTGTGCAGGATCAGGTGCCCGAGGAGCGTGCCATGGGTGGTGACGCGGTGCGGGCGGGGATCCGGCGGTGTGATTCCCGCGGGGGAGGGAGCCCGGTCATCGGGTTCATCGGAATTCACGCGGGATTCTCCTGTCGGACGACGAAGGGGGAGTGTGCGAGAAGAGAACGGCCCGTCGGTATCGACGGGCCGTTCGGCATGATCACGGTCGTTTGCGCGGGGAGATCACCAGCGCGATGCCGATGACGATCGCGGCGAGCACGACGATCCAGCCGATCGGGATCATGCTGGCCGCCGGCCAGGACGCGGGTCCGGCGAAAGCCCACACGCTGACCGCGAGGGACAGCAGGCCCGCGATGAGCAGTGAGGCCGCGGGGCCGCGGGATTCGGTCGTGTTTTTCTTCTCGGTCTCAGCCACGCTGCACCTCCACGTTTCCGGCGCGGACGTCGACGTTCAGATCGAGCACCGGCGCACCGGGGGCGTTCGGACCGCTGATGCCTTCGGCGCAGACGGCCTCGGCCATGGACACCGCGCAGCGCGTGCGGACGGTCATGTCCGCGGGCAGCAGCACGCGGGCTTCGCCCATCCGCACATCGAGGTCCACGGTGCGGCTCTCGGTCAGCTTCACCGAACGCAGGTCCAGCGTGCCGGAGCCCATGGTCACTTTGTAGTTCGAGGCCAACTCGGCGAGGGAGGCGGGCGCCCAGGTGTGCTCACCCATCGCGCTCTGGTCGAACTCGATCGGGCCGACCGCGGAGGCCAGCAGCACGAACCCGGCCAGCGGCGCGGTGAGTACCAGCAAGCCGTACCCGCGCCGCAGGAACGCGCCGAGCACCAGTCCGAGACCGATCACCGCCAGCGCCGCCGCACCGATCCGGCCGGGAGTCATCCACTCCACGCCGGAGGCCGCTGCCGCGCCCGCACCTGCTGCCGCCAGGATGGCCAGGCCGAGCACCACCGGAGTCAGGCGGGAGCGGGGGCGTTTCGGTGGCGGCGCGACGACGGTGCGGACAGGCGCGGGTTCCGGGAGGTCCCAAGCGAGGGGAGCGACGCCCAGCGGATCCCACGACGGCGGGGTCTGGCCGCCGATGATCGCGGGGTGGACGGCTGCGGGCCGGTTCGTGGCCGAAGTAGGCCGACTCCCGTGCGTCGAGGTGCCGGCGCCGTCTTTACCGAACGAGACGGTGTGGTCGGCCGGTGAGGTCTTCTCGATGGACGTGGCCGGTCCCGCGTGGACGCTGCCGGACGGGTGCCGTCCTGCCTCGTCGCCGTTGCCGGATTCGGCCTTGTCGCCGATCGAAGCTACTCGGCTGTCGACGGGCGCATTCGATGCGGTTCCGCCTTCGTCGGGCGGAGTCGATCCGGACTCGCCCGACGGCGCCGCCGCCTTGTCCAGCGCTACGGTCGTGGGTTCGCCCTGCTGGCCGGGGGCGGGCTTGTCCAGCGGCACCGTGCGGGCATCCTCCGCGACTCGAACCGGCGTCTCGGGGACGTAGGAATCCGGCAGCTTGGTGTACGGCGTGTACATGGTGGTCGGCGGCATATAGAAATCTCCGACGGTCCGGGTGGCTCCCGGCGGGAAGACCGCGCCTGGGTAGCCGGTGGCGGTGAGTCCACTGTCCGGGGCGAATCCGCCGAACACTTCCGTGGTTCCGGGCGGCGGGTTGGGCGTGCGCAGGTGCAGCATCCACCAGCCCGCCAGCATCAGGGCGAGGCTGATCAGGCCCGATCCGCCGAGACCGACGCCGACCGGGCCCATCGTGCTGACCGCGATGGCCAGCGCCACGATCAGCACGATGGTCTTGGTCTGCGATTGCGAGCTGTGGCCCTTGCCGACCAGCGACTCCGCCGCCGATGCCTGGTCGCCCGACGCGCTCAGCAGCAGCCAGGCCAGCAGGTAGAGCACGATGCCCGCGCCGCCGAATATCGTCGACACCACGAACGCGACGCGAACCAGCACCGGGTCGATCTCGTAGCGCCGCGCGAACCCCGCCGCCACGCCCGCGACCGGTCCCTGCCGCGGCAACCGGACCGGCCGGGTCTGCCATATCTGCTGGACCTGGTCGCCGAAGTTCGTTTTCGTCATGTATTTCATGGTGTGCCCGAGCCGCGTATCGGCGCATCGGGGGGAACCCTGAAAATCAGCCTGAACACTTTGGACCGATCGACCGCTGGAGCAATCATTCGGCTGTGCAGCCGGCAAGATCAGGGTGAATCCCCATGCTGGTGGCCGCGGAATCGTGCCAGTATCGAAGACATGTACCCGTCTGTTCCCGCGTTCGACACTCGGGGGTTCGACGCTGCCCGTGGGCTGGGACCCGCGCCCGCGCCGATCCCCGGGCCGCCGCAGGTGCGGATGGTCCGCCGATCGGGCGGCCGGGTCGTCGGCGGGGTGGCGGGCGGTGTGGCCGACCATCTGGGCGTCGACGTGTTCAAGGTGCGGATGGCGTTCGTGCTGCTGTCCGCCCTTGCCGGGGCGGGCATCGCCGCGTACGGGCTGTTGTGGATCTTCACGTCCGGCGGCTCGGACCAGGTGAAACCCTCCGGTGCGGAGCGGCGGCAGGCCATCGGTCTCGCGATGCTCGGGCTCGGGCTCGCGGTCGCCGTGTCGTGGGTGTTCAGCGGGACGGCGGCGAAGGTGATCGCGCCGATCATCGTGGTCGCGGTCGGCGCGGCGCTGGTGTGGCGGGAGTACGACGTCGACGGGCCCCGTTCGCTGCTCGGTCTGCCCGCGCGGCCGTCGGTGGTGACCTGGTCGCGCATCGTCGCCGGAGCGACGTTGATCGTGGCCGGTCTCGGCGTGGTGGTGCTGGCGCGGATCGATCTGAGTTCGCTCGGCTCGGCGCTGCTCGCGGTGGCGGTCACGCTGGTAGGCGCGGGACTGCTGACGGTCCCGCTGTGGCTGCGCATGATGCGCGCGCTGAACACCGAGCGCGCCGCCCGCATCCGCAACGAGGAACGCGAGGAGATCGCCTCGCACCTGCACGATTCGGTGCTCCAGACGCTCGCGCTCATCCAGCGCCAAGCCGACGACCCGCAGGAGGTGCTGCGGCTGGCACGCAGCCAGGAGCGGGAACTGCGGAAATGGTTGTTCGAGGATTCCGGTCCGGCGCAGTCGAGCCTGGCCGCGGCCCTGCGGACCATCGCGGGCGAGGTGGAGGACCAGCACGGCGTGAAGGTGACGCCGGTGACCGTCGGCGACGTGTCCATGGACATCGACGGCTCCGGGGCGGGTCTGCCGAAGGAACACTTCACCGCCCTGCTCGGCGCGAGCAGGGAAGCGCTGGTCAATGCCGCGAAGCACGCGGGCGTTCCGGAGATCGACCTGTTCGCCGAGGCCGAGCCGCACCAGGTGAGCGTCTTCGTCCGGGACCGCGGCGTGGGCTTCGACCTCGCTTCCGTGCCGGAAGACCGCCGGGGCCTGGCCAAATCCATCCGCGGACGGATCGAGCGCCGCGGCGGGCAGGTGGAGATCCGGTCGGCGCCCGGCCGCGGCACCGAGGTCAGGATCAGCATGCCGCGTACCGACTCCGGCTGCCCCGCGCCGGACGAGGAACCGGCTCGAGCCGCCGGCACCGCGCGCTAGCCGTCCGTTTCTCGCGGCCACGGTGGTTTTTCGCGGGTGCGCGGAGTGGGCGTGGACCCGGCGTGGTCCGCGAGGAGCGCGTGGGGGGATGGGTGTGGTACGGGTGGGGGGTCAAGGGTCGGTTAGGAGAAGTAGGTGACCGTGCGGGTCTTTCTCGTGGATGATCACGCCGTTTTTCGGTCGGGTGTGCGTGCCGAATTGAGCCGGGAGGCGGACATGGAGGTGGTCGGAGAGGCCGGCGGGGTGGCGGAGGCGGTGGCCGGAATCAATGCCGAGCGCCCGGACGTCGTCCTGCTCGACGTGCACATGCCCGACGGCGGCGGGGTCGCGGTGCTGGCCGGTATCGAGCCCGGGCCGGTGTGCCTGGCGCTGAGCGTGTCCGACGCGGCCGAGGACGTGATCGCGGTGATCCGTGCCGGGGCCAGAGGGTATGTGACCAAGACGATTTCGGGATCCGAACTGGCCGACGGCATCCGCCGGGTGGCCGGTGGCGACGCGGTCTTCAGTCCACGCCTGGCCGGCTTCGTCCTGGACTCGTTCACCGGGAAGTCTCCGGTGCCCGAACCACCGCTGGACCCCGAACTCGACTCGCTGACCCCGCGCGAGCTGGAGGTGCTGCGCCTGCTCGCCCGCGGCTACACCTACCGCGAGATCGCCGAATCCCTCTTCATCTCCGTCAAGACCGTGGAAACCCACGCCTCCAACGTGCTGCGCAAAACCCAGCAGTCCAATCGCAACGCCCTGACTCGCTGGGCCCACCGCCGCCGCATCGACTGACCCGCACCCGATGCCGTTGCGGCTCTTCGTATCCGGCGGGCCGGATGCGAGGCAGGCCTCGGGCGGGCCTCAGAGGACGGCGACGATGATCGCGATGATGATGACCAGGCCGATCAGGAGGCCGACGGCGATGGCCAGCGGGGCGTTGGCCGGCTGGGGATCCCTGGCGCGCTGAGGGGCCGCGGCCGCGGTCGCCCCGGCGGGATTGCGGTGCGGACGGGGAAGCGGCGTGGAGTGGGGGCTGCGGATCCCCGACGCCGAATTACGTGCGGCCCAAGGCGGAATGGTCCCGTCCTCGGTGCGGACGGGCGCGCCGAGAATGTACGGCCCGGTGCCGGGACCGAAAGCGGCGGTGAGGATCTCGTCCCGCGCCTCGGCCATGGTCGGGCGGCGCTGGGGCGCGGGCTCCATCATGTGCAGCAGCGCCTGGGTGAGCACGCCGCTGCGGGTCGGCGGGATGATCTGCGCCATGGCGGCGCGGTGCACGATGACGTCGCTGTCCTCGTCGAAACCGTACGGCGGCTGCCCTTCGATCGCGGTGTAGAGCGTGGCGCCCAGGGAGAACACGTCGCTGGCTTTCGTCGGCTGCGCTCCGCGCGCCACCTCGGGGGGCAGGTAGGAGGGGGTGCCGGTGATCACGCCGTCCGGTTCGTCGGACAGATCGCCCGCGCCGCGGGAGATGCCGAAGTCGCTGAGCTTCGCCATACCCACGCCGGGCCCGCGATCGGCGACAAGGATGTTGCCCGGTTTGATATCCCGGTGCACGATGCCGACGGCGTGCGCGGCGGCCAGCGCGTCGGCGACCTGGGCGCCGATCTGCGCGACCTCGATCGGCGGCAGCGTGTCGACCAGCGCGAGCGCCTTCGCGACGCTGCGCGAGGGTAGGTGCTCCATCACCAGCCAGGGCTCACCGGCCTCGAGCACCACGTCGTACACGGCGATCGCGTGGTCGTGCGAGAGCTTCGCGGCGACCCGGCCCTCGTGCATGATCTGGTTGCGGACCGCTTCGGCTTCTTCCTCGTCGAGTCCGGCCGTGGTGAGAACCTGCTTGATCGCGACGTCCCGGTCGAGCAGCCGGTCGTGCGCCAACCAGACCGCGCCCATGCCGCCGCCGCCCACCTTCGATTGGAGGCGGTAACGGCCCGCGACGAGGTATTG
Organism: Nocardia sputi; assembly: GCF_023501985.1. Classification (NCBI taxonomy): domain Bacteria; kingdom Bacillati; phylum Actinomycetota; class Actinomycetes; order Mycobacteriales; family Nocardiaceae; genus Nocardia; species Nocardia sputi. The sequence continues at coordinate 189,487 of NZ_JAMFLC010000005.1, forward strand.
AGGGCCGACAGTGGGACGAGCGCGTTCGGTCACGGTGCGAGGGTAGCGGAAAATGGGGCTAGCTGGCCTCATTCGGCTTCGCGCATGGGAAAGACAGAGGGCACGGCCGTACGCGGCGCCCGCCGGTCGGACCCTCGGTTCGAATGCCTCTCCCACACCATACCGATGAACCGAGGCCGGGCTGGGGTAGCCGGGATCACGCCGGGTTCGCCCCCCATCGGTCGCATCGAGAATCACGTCACCCGGCATCGTCGTCGGCTGGGGACGAGCTGCGGCACGGCGTCGGCTCCGCGTGCTGGTGCCCAGTCGAGCGGACCGGGGCCGTTTCCGTTCGATGCCGGTGTCGCGCGCCCGTTGCCACGACACGAACCTGCCCAGCCCTTGACGAAACCTGGGGGTCGGTTTCTACTGAGTCCGTATCGAACGTATATTCGATATCGATCGATAGCTGGATCGGTGCTGCCGCTCGAATCGCGAGGGCCGCTCCGCATGCTTCGCCTCGGGTCCATCGTGGGAAGTAGGTGGTTGTGATGGGTTCGGATGCGATATCGCAGGGAGGGGTGAATCGGGGCGCGCTGCCGCGCGGTGGTGGGCGGGAGGGCGCCCCCTCGTTAGCCGATCTGCGCAGACGCATGGCCGCGGTGCCGGGGCGCGGGGAAGCGGCGGCGCAGCGGGCTCCGCTCGGCGCCGGATCGAGCGGAGCGGCATTGCCGGTGCCCGCAGCGCTCGCTCCGCTGTTGCCCGATGGTGGCTTGGCCAAGGGTTCTGTCGTGGCGTACACGGGGGCGAGTTCGCTGCTGGCCGGTTTGCTCGCCGCCGTGACGGCGGATGGAGGGCATGCCGCTGTCGTGGGTATGCCCCGGCTCGGTCTGCTCGCCGCGGTGGAGATGGGGGCGCAGTTGCGGCGGCTGGCCGTGATCGCCGATCCCGGCCCGGACCCGGTGGAGGTTGCCGCGGTATTGCTCGACGGGCTCGATCTGGTCGTGCTCGGGCTCGGCGGCGGCGCCGTCGCGCCCGCCCGCAGCCGGGTGCTCGCCGCCCGCGCCCGCAGCAAAGGCGCCACCCTCGTGGTCGCCGACGGCCGCTGGCCCGGCGCGTCCCTCCGGCTCGACGCCCGCATCGCGGGTTATGCCGGTCTCGGCCGCGGGCGCGGACGCTTGCGCTCGCTCGGCTTGACGGTCGAGGTGCGGGGCAAGTCGGGACCGCCGCGGCGCGGACGGCTGGATCTGTGCCCGAAGGCGGGGCGCGTGGAATGGGTGCTGCGCGAGAAGGCGGCCCGGACCGTCGAAGCCATCGAGACAGCGGAAGCGGTCTCGTGAACGCGGCGGAGGATCTCGAACGCCGGCCCGATGCTTCGAGCGCCTTCGCCGAGCTCGTGCGTCATCGAGGACTCGCCGGTCGTCGTGGACCGCGAGCGGCAGGGGACGAATGCAGCGCGGCGCCGTGATCCGGCCTGGGTCGAAGCGGGTGCTCGCTGTGTGGTGCCCGGACTGGCCCGCGGTCGCCGCGGCGGCGACAGCGGGACTGTCCGCCACGCGGCCGGTGGCGGTGTTGTTCGCCAACCGGGTGGTGGCGTGTTCGGCGATCGCGCGAGCCGAAGGCGTGCGCCGCGGCTTGAAGCGCAGAGAGGCGCAAGCACGATGCCCCGACCTGTTCCTCACCCAGCAGGATCAGGATCGGGACGCGCGACTGTTCGAACCGGTGGTCGCGGCCGTGGCCGCGGCGATGCCCGGCGTGGAAGTGCTGCGCCCCGGGTTGCTCGTGCTCGGCGCGCGCGGTGCGGCGCGGTTCTTCGGATCCGAGGAGACGGCGGCCGAGCGCCTGGTCGACGCCGTGGCCGTGGCCGGGGCGGAAGCGCAGATCGGGATCGCCGACGAGCTGTCCACGGCGGTGATCGCCGCCCGGCGCGCCGAGATCGTGCCCACGGGGGCGGGAGCGCGTTTTCTCGCACCGCTGCCGGTGGGAGAACTCGCGGTCGAGCCGAGCCTGGCCGCCCCGGAACGCGCCGACCTCGTCGATCTGTTGCACCGCTTGGGTTTGCGCCGCATCGGTGACTTCGCCGCGCTTTCCGCCGCGGAGGTCGCCTCCCGGTTCGGGACCGACGCCGTGCTCGCGCATCGCTGCGCCAGGGCCGAGCCGGAGCGTCCGCCGTCCGCGCGGCAGCCACCGCCGGAGCTGGTGGTGGAGTACCGCTGTGATCCGCCGATCGAGCGGGTCGACGTGGCCGCATTCGCGGGTCGCCTGCTCGCCACCCGGCTGCACGCCGCGCTCGCGGCTGCCGGGCTGGCCTGCACCAGGCTTTCGGTGCACGCGGAAACCGCGGCGGGAGAGCATCTCTCCCGGATCTGGCGATGCGCCGAGCCGCTCACTCCGGAGGGCACGGCGGATCGGGTGCGCTGGCAGCTCGACGGCTGGCTCACCCGGCGGGACGGTGCGCGGCCCACCGCGCCGATCACGGTGCTGCGGCTGGAACCCGTCGAGGTGGTCACGGCGGGCGCGCTCCAACTCGGGTTGTGGGGCGGGGCCGGGGAGGAGGACGAGCGCGCCCGCCGCGCGCTGATCCGGGTGCAGGGGCTGCTGGGCGGGGAAGCGGTGCGGATCGGCGTGCTCAGCGGCGGACGCGGCCCCGCCGAACGAATCACCATGGTCGCGCTCGGCGACGAACTCGTCCCCGCGGCCGACCCCGCGCAGCCCTGGCCGGGCCGGCTGCCCGAGCCCGCCCCCGCCGTGATCCTGCTGAACCGTCCGCTGGTGCGGTTGGAAGCCGCCGACGGCACGCTCGTCGAAGTCACCGACCGCGCCATGTTCGACGCCGACCCCGTCCTGCTGCGCTGGGGAAGCAAACAGTGGCGGCTGACCGCCTGGGCGGGACCGTGGCCGGTGGACGAACGCTGGTGGGCGCCCGATTCGGACGACGCGGAATTCACCGCTCGCGCACAGGTCCAACTCGACGCCGCCCCCGACGCCGGTCGAGTGCTGCTGCTGGTCTACCACGACCGAACCTGGCGCGCCGAGGGGCTTTACGACTGACGGCGCAGTGGGTGGACGGCAGCGAGTTCACGCCGGACGCGACCACACCGTCGCCATGGTGAACGGATGTCCGCGCAGGGCGGCCCATTTCGGCTTCCGGGCCACGAACGCGTCATCCACCAGTGCCTCGGCGACCTCGGTGAGGACCCATCCGGCGGCCAAGCCTGCCGACAGGTGCTCGCTGATCAAGTGCAAGTGGGTGCTGATCGCCACCGGTTCGCCGGAAGGATCGGTGTAGTGCGTCGGCATGCCGGACACCATGATGAATTGGGGGTGGTAGCTGACCAGTACACACCGCGCGCCCGGTGCGGCCAGCCGCCACGCCTCCGCGTAGAACGGCGCCAACTCCGGTAGGTGTTCGTCGATCAGCGACGCGATCACCAGGTCGTAGGCGCCTTCCGGCAGACCGGTGGACCGCACGTCGGCGAGGGTCAGCGTGGTGTGGACGTCGCGTTCGGCGGCCAGCGTCAGCATCCCCTGGCTCACGTCCACCCCGTCGATGTGCGTTATCCCGTGGCCCCGCAACCACGTTCCGGTGCGGCCGGTGCCGCAGCCGAGGTCGGCCGCGCGCCGCACCCGGCCGAGGTCGAGGTGCAATCGTCCGAGCAAAGCGAGATCCATCTCGTCCAGAACCGTCTGCTCGTAGGTGGGCGCCCACCCGTCGTACCCGGTGGCGACGTCGACGGTGCGGTAGTCACGGCGGTCGAAATCGGCGAAGGAGGGCATGCGGCCGAGTATCGTTGCGGGCTCGCACCCACGCCAGGCATTTACCGAGCTGCGAAACACCGTTGTCACCTTGGGTGCCGTGACATCGGTGCTCGGAAGCACTTCCCCCACCATGTTTTTGCCGGGGAGTGATCCGCGCTACACCGTGCAGGCGAGCGCATGACGGCCAGTATCCTCGTTGGTCGTGGATTCGACGCTGGACCAGGTGGCATTCGGAGATGTGCGGATCGCCTTTCGGGATTCGGGAGTGGGCGCGGTCAGCGACATCCCCGTGATGCTGGTGCACGGCATGGGCGGCGACGGGCATACGTGGGACCGGTTCGCGCGTGTCCTGGTGCAATCCGGACGCCGAGTGCTCATCCCGGATCTCCGCGGACACGGCCGTAGCTCACACGCCGATTCCTATCGCTTCGACGACTTCGGTGAAGATCTGCTGCGCCTCTGCGACCATCTGGAGTTGCCCGCGGTGGATCTGGTCGGGCATTCGCTCGGCGGCTACGCGGTCTCGCGCGTCGCGCAGGACCGGCCGGAGCTGGTGCGCAGGCTGGTCATCGAGGAGTGTCCGCTCCCGCTGCAATCCGGCGCCGAGGAATTGCGCCTGACCCGTCGCTTCCCCAGAATGCCCGAACTGTGGCACGCCACCTCGAGTCTGGTCCGGCACCCGCGCGCGGTGATCGCGTTCGACCGCTCCATGACGAAGACCGCGTTGGAGCAGTTCCGCAAGCCGAACCCGGAGTGGTGGGACCGGCTCTCCGACATCACCGCGCCGACCCTGGTGTTGTGCGGCGGGCCGGGCGGCATGGTGGATCCGGATAAGCTCACCGCCCTGCGAGCCGCCCTGCGGAACTGCACGGTGACCACGTTCGCTTGCGGGCACAGCATCCATCGCGACCGCTACTGGGAGTTCGCCGCCGCCGTCCGGCCCTTCCTGGCGGGCTGAGCAGGGGCCGCGCGGTCGACGTTCAGCTGCCGGGCACCGCCACCCAGGACGGGAGCGTCCGGACAGCCGAGTTCACCAATGCGTCCCGGGCACCCACCGGGCAGCGCGCCGCAGTGCTGTCCCCGTGACGCGGCGGGCGGTCGACCGAGGCCGGGGCCGGGTGAGCGTGGCGGCGGGTTCGGCCGGCTCGTCGCCGGACGCGGTCTGCTCGCCCTTGGCCGCGGGGGAGTCGGGCAGGGCGCGGTAATAGCGGTGCAGAATGCGGTCGCGGATCTTCGGAGTGAGCAGCGCGCCGTATTCGGCGATGGTGCCCAGCGGCACATCGATACGTTTGGGCCGTTCGGTCAGCGCGCGCACGACGGTAGCGGCGGCCCACTCGGGAGACTCGGCGGGGCCCTGATCGCCGCTCGGGGCGATCATCGGCGTGCGCACCAGCGGCATGTGGATGGTGGTGAACGTGACGCCGTCGGCCATGGTCTCGACGGCCGCGACCTCGGTGAACTTGTCCAGCGCCGCCTTGCTGGCCAGATACGCGGAGAATCGCGGCGTGGCCACCTGCACGCCGGCGCTGCTGATGTTGACGATGTGCCCGAACTTGCGTTCCCGCATCTGCGGCAGCAGGGCCAGGGTCAGCCGCAGCGCGCCGAAGTAGTTGACGGCCATGGTGCGTTCGAAGTCGTGCAGCCGGTCGGTGGAGCGGTGGATGGCGCGGCGGATCGAGCGGCCCGCATTGTTCACCAGCATGTCCACGTGGCCGTGCTCGTCCAGGACGGTCTCGATCACGTGGTCCACCGAATCGGAATCGGTGACGTCGCAGGAATACCCGTAGGCCGAGCCGCCCGCTGACCTGATCTCCTCGACCACGGAGGCGAGTTCGTCACCGCGGCGGGCGAGCAGGAACACAATGGCGCCCTTGCTCGCGATCGCCATCGCCGCTGCCCGGCCGATGCCGGAGGACGCTCCGGTGATGAGGACGTGTCGCCCGGTGAGGTCGCGGTCGCGGCGCCGGGCGGGGTCGGCGGATGCGTCGGTCATCGCTGCTCCTTCGCAGGTCTGGTAGGCAAGAACTTACTCCGAGGTAAGTTGGGTGCCAAGTGCTCCTCGTCACAGTCGGGGCCTGCTCACCTGTTGTGCCAGTGCGATCACTGAGACCGGGCGGATCGCTTCGTCGTCCTCGGCTGGCTCCGCTGTCGAGGAACGTGATCGTCGGCCTGTGAAGTGCGAGCTGTGTTCCGCAAGCCGGGGTGATCCGGGGACGGTTATGCGGATGGTCGCTCGGGAAGCGCCAGGCCCAGGATGCTGGTCAGGTCGCGTAGGCATTCCTCGTAGACGGGTTCGAGATCGGAGTACGCGAAGTCCAGCTGGTGCAGGACCTCCATGCACAGCAGCCCGTACAACCGGATCCAGCAGGACAGGAACACGTGCGCGGCCTCAGGTGGCAGCTTTTCCTCGATAGCGGCCGAATAGGCGATGAGCTGCTCGTGTAAGGACGGGGGCAGTTCGGCCGGATCGGGCACCGGGAAAGGGTGCGTCTGCCACAGTTCGATCGTCAGATCCAGTAGCACCCGCTCGAACCGTTGCCCCGCTCGGTGGCGTTCGGAATCCGGTTGCCGGTTCGGCGGTGCGATCGGGGCGGCGAAGATCCAGCCGAACTCGGCCGGGTGAGTGATCGCCCAAGCGCGCATGGCGCGGCAGACCGCCAGAATGCGCTCGCCGATCGGTGCGTCGGCGTGAGCGTCCCGGACCTGTTCCATCGTGGCGGCCAGCTCATCGAAGAGGTCCGCGGTCACCGCCCCGACCAGCGCGTCATGGCTGGAGTAGTAGTGATAGAGAGACGGCCCGCTCATCCCGACCTGTCTGGCGACCGCGTTGATGGTCACGGCCGCCGACCCCTGCTCGACCAGGAGTTTGCGCACCGCGTCGTGGATTTCTTCCAAGGTGGCCTTGCGCATCCGCTCGCGCCTGCCGCCGGTTCGTGTCGACATCCTCGCCCTTCTTTCGATCCAGCACGCCTGTTGACAGCTTAGACACTCTTTGATTGTCTAATGGCTCTAAAAGATTTAGAACCTCTAGGAGTTGGCGTGGATCGTTGGTGGTGGGTGTTCCCGGCCGTGGTGCTGGTCACGACGGCGGTGTGGTGGCGGCAGTCCAGGTCCGCTCGTCTGTGCGATGGCGGCGGGGCGGCCTGCGATCGGAAGGGGCGGCGATGAAGGCGCTCGTGGTGGGCGGCGGTATCGGCGGGCTGGCCGCGGCCGTGGCGTTGCACCGGCGTGGCTGGCAGGTCGAGGTATTCGAGCGCGCGCAGGAGTTCACCGAAATCGGTGCGGGGCTGTCGATCCAGCCCAACGGGGTGCGTGCCCTCGACGCGCTCGGCCTCGGTGATCGGCTGCGCACCGGCCGACGGGCCGGCCCACCGCTGGGCATCCGCAGTGCGAACGGGGCTTGGCTGATCCGCAACGACGTCGATGACCTCGAACGGCGCTTCGGCTCGTGGGCGATCCTCCACCGCGCCGCACTGGTGGACATCCTGCGCGCGGCCGTGCCCGCGCACGTGCTGCGGCCGGGAACGACCGTGCGGCAGGTGCTGCCCGACGGCACGGTCCACCACGACCACGGCACCGCCACCGCGGATCTCGTGATCGGCGCCGACGGTGTGCACAGCGTGACCCGGCGGTCGGTCTGGCCGCAGGCGCCCGGACCGCGCTACGTCGGATACACCACCTGGCGCCTGCTCACCGCACCTCATCCGGTCGAGGGAAGTGTCGAAACATGGGGCAGAGGCGAACGATTCGGGTACGTGCCGATGCCGGACGGCCGCGTCTACTGCTATGTGATGGCCAACGCTCCGGCTGGATCGCGCGCGGGCCTGGATCGGCTCCGCGCACTGTTGGCGGGCTGGCACGACCCCATTCCGGCTCTGCTCGACGCCGCGCCCACGGATGCCGTTCTGCAGCACGACACCCATGAACTGCCGAAGCTGCGCACGTACGTCCGCGGGCGGGTCGCGATTCTCGGTGATGCCGCGCACGCCATGGCTCCCAACCTGGGGCAGGGTGCGTGCCAGGCACTCGAGGACGCGGTCACGCTCGCCGGGGCCGTGGACACCCTCGGCGTGGACGCGGGGCTGGCGGAATACGACCGCCTCCGCAGGCCGCGCACTCAGAGGATCACCCGGCTCTCCCGCCGGGTCGGCGCTCCGGCGCACTGGACATCACCAGCGCTGGCAACGCTGCGCGACACCGCTCTACCGCTGCTGCCCAGCGCGCTCTTGGGTCGCTCGATCACCCCCGCTTACACCTGGACGATCTGAGTCTGCGCGAGAAACGCGGCACCCCCGTTACCTGAGAGACGAAAGGCCCGCTCGATGCCCCTTCCCCGAATGGTGATCGCCGCCGTCGCGGTGATCACGATGGTCAGCGCGGTACTCGCGGACCTGGTCATCCCCGATCTGGCCGCACAGCACGCCTTCAATCCCGGCTGGCCGCCGCACGCGAAGTTCCACGACGCCCAGTACATGGTGATGACGGTGCTCCTCGGCGTGATCGGCCTGACGCTCACCCTGCGGCCGGGCCTGGATCCGCGCGGCCGGCTGCTGTGCGCCGCCGCGGTTGTGGCTACACCGTGGCTCGGCATGATCGGCGCGCTCTTGTTCCCCGATACCGCGACCCACGATCCCGAGTTCGCCGACCGCACCCTTTTCGTCCTCGGCCTGCACGGACAGGTCTTCATGGCGCTCATCCTGCTCACAGCCCTGCTCGCCGCGAGCATGGCGCCGTCGCGGCGCCCGAGCACCGCCTGAAATCGCCGCCCGCAACGACGCCGCTGGTTCCGGAGAACCCCACGCGCGCGGGAATTTTCCCGGGGCGAAACGTATCGAACAACGGTCGAAACGTTCGAACATATGTGCGATACTCAGCGGCATGTCGGACGATCGGATGGCGGAGGTGTTTGCCGCGGTGCGGCTCGGTGGCGTCGACCCCGCGGCGGGGCGACGGGCGTTGGAAAAGCTCTGGGACGAACTCGGCGAACGCGCGGATGCCCTGCACCGCTGCGTGATCGCCCATCATCTCGCCGACCTCCAGGAGGAGGCCGCCGAGGCGCTGCGCTGGGATCAGCGCGCGCTGGCCGCGGTGTTCGGGCCCGGCGTGCCGCTGGACGAAGGTCTGCGCGGCTTCCTGCCGGCGCTCTATCTGAACCTGGCCGACAGTCATCGCCGGGTCGGCGAGTTCGAAGTGGCCGGAATGCAGTTGGCCATCGCGCGCGGACATCTCGACGTCCTGGCCTCTGATGCCTACGGCGCGCTCATCCGAGCTCGCCTGCGCGGCGTCGAGGACGCCTTGGCCGCCGGTTCCGTCGAACCTCTCCCGGCGCGCTGACCTGCCTGTACATCGCCATTCTTCGAATGTATGTTCGAGGTGAGGAGGTGGGTTGTGGGCTGGGGCAACGGTCCGCCCAGCTGGGCGGAGATGGAGCGGGTGCTGTCCGGGCGGTCCGGGCGGACGAGTCCCGACGCGATGTATCCGGGCGACGGCGGCGACAGCCCGGCGTGGTCGCGCAAGCGCGGGGAGTACCGTCCCGAGCCGGTGCGCCGCGCCGAGGAATCGCCGGTTCCGTACGCGGAGTTGCACGCGCATTCGGCCTACAGCTTCCTGGACGGGGCGAGCCATCCGGAGGAGCTGGTGGAGGAGGCGGTGCGGCTCGGCTTGGCGGCGATCGCGCTCACCGACCACGACGGCTTCTACGGCACCGTCCGTTTCGCGGAGGCGGCCAAGGAATGGGGGATGCCCACGGTCTTCGGAGCCGAACTGTCGCTCGGCACGGCAGACGAACCGCGCCTTTCCGGCACCGAACGCGGGCACGCCGCCGCCCGCGACTCCGCACCGCGCACCGGCGCGCCGGACCCGGCCGGGCCGCACCTACTGGTGCTGGCCCGCGGCCAAGAGGGTTATCGCAGGCTCTCCCGCGAGATCGCCGCCGCGCACATGGCCGCGGGAGAGAAAGGCATCCTGCGCTACGACCTCGATACGCTCACCGCGGCGGCCGAGGGGCACTGGCACATCCTGACCGGATGCCGGAAGGGACACCTACGCCGAGCGCTCGAACTCGACTTGCGCACCGGCAGCACCCGGCTCGAGCGCGCGGAAGCCGCGCTGCGCGAGCTGACCGACCGCTTCGGCGCCGACCGGGTGAGCGTGGAACTCACCCACCACGGCATCCCGGAGGACGACGAGCGCAACGCCCACCTCATCGCTTTGGCCGATCGCCTCGGGCTGCCCGTGCTCGCCACCACCGGAGCGCATTTCGCCGCACCGGGCCAGCGCCGCCGAGCCATGGCGCTCGCGGCGATCCGGGCCAGGCAGAGCCTGGACGAGACAGCGGGCTGGCTGGCCCCGGCGGGCGGCGCGCACCTGCGGTCCGGAGCGGAAATGGCGCGGTTGTTCGCGGACTGCCCGCAGGCAGTGGCGAACGCGGTGACCCTGGCCCGCGAATGCGCCTTCGACCTGAAGCTGATCGCTCCGCACCTGCCGCCCTTCGACGTGCCCGCCGGACACGACGAGCAGTCCTGGCTGCGTGAACTCACCATGGCGGGCGCCGCGGCGCGCTACGGCGCCCCCGAGCGGAACCCGGAGGCCTACCGGCAGATCGAGCACGAGCTCGCGGTGATCGGCAAGCTGGAATTCCCCGGCTACTTCCTGGTGGTGCACGACATCGTCAGCTTCTGCAAAGACAGCGACATCCTGTGCCAGGGCCGCGGTTCGGCGGCCAACTCCGCGGTCTGCTACGCGATCGGCATCACCAATGTCGACCCGGTGCGCAACCAGTTGCTGTTCGAGCGCTTTCTCTCCCCGGAGCGCGACGGTCCGCCGGATATCGATGTCGATATCGAATCCGACCGACGGGAAGAGGCGATCCAGCACGTCTACCGCAAGTACGGCCGCGAGTACGCCGCGCAGGTGGCCAACGTGATCACCTATCGCGGCAAGTCCGCGGTGCGCGACGCCGCACGGGCGCTGGGTTTTTCGCCCGGTCAGCAGGACGCGTGGAGCAAACAGGTGAGCCGCTGGACAGGTGTGGGCGCCGAGACGAACACCGACATCCCCGCCGAGGTGCTGGAACTGGCCGCCGACATCGAGGGGCTGCCCAGACATCTCGGCATCCACTCCGGCGGCATGGTGATCTGCGACCGGCCGATCGCCGACGTCTGCCCGGTGGAATGGGCGCGGATGCCCGGCCGCAGCGTCCTGCAGTGGGACAAGGACGATTGCGCGGCCATCGATCTGGTGAAGTTCGACATGCTCGGGCTCGGCATGCTCTCCGCGCTGCACTACATGATCGACCTGGTGCGCGAGCACAAAGGCGAGACCGTCGAGCTGCACGCGCTCGACCTGGCCGAACCCGAGGTCTACGAGATGCTCTCGCGCGCGGACTCGGTCGGCGTCTTCCAAGTCGAGTCGCGCGCGCAGATGGCCACCCTGCCCCGGCTGAAACCGCGCAGCTTCTACGACCTGGTGGTCGAGGTGGCGCTGATCCGGCCAGGCCCGATCCAGGGCGGGTCGGTGCATCCCTACATCCGCAGGCGCAACGGCGTGGAAGACATCGTCTACGACCATCCGGCGCTGAAGAATTCGCTGGAACGCACGCTCGGCGTGCCGCTGTTCCAGGAGCAGCTCATGCAGATGGCCGTCGATGTCGCCGGATTCACCGCCGTCGAGGCCGATCAACTGCGCCGCGCCATGGGGTCGAAGCGCTCTACCGAACGAATGGAGCGCCTGAAGTCGCGGCTCTATCAAGGCATGCGCGAGTGCCACGGCATCACCGGCGCGGTCGCCGACCGCATCTACGAGAAGCTCTACGCCTTCGCGAATTTCGGTTTCCCGGAGAGTCATTCGCAGAGTTTCGCCGCGCTCGTGTACTACTCGTCCTGGTTCAAACTGCATCATCCCGCCGCCTTCTGCGCGGGTCTGCTGCGCGCCCAGCCGATGGGTTTCTACTCACCGCAGTCACTTGTCGCCGACGCCCGCAGGCACGGGGTCGCGGTGCACGGTCCCGATGTCAACGCCAGCCGCGCCGAACCCACCCTCGAGGCGGACGGCGCCGAGGTGCGCCTCGGTCTCGCCGCGGTCCGCCAGATCGGCGACGACCTCGCCGAGCGCATCGTCACCGCCAGGGGCGAGCGACCCTACACATCGTTCCTCGACCTGACCGGTCGGGTGGAACTCACTGTCGCCCAAGCGGAATCGCTCGCCACGGCGGGCGCGCTCGGCAGCCTCGGCATCACCCGACGTGAAGCGCTCTGGGCGGCGGGCGCCGCCGCCGGCGAGCGTCCGGACCGGTTGCCCGGTACCGGCGCGGTCACCACCGCGCCCGCCCTGCCCGGCATGAGCGATCTGGAGATGGCCGCCGCCGACGTCTGGGCCACGGGCGTCTCGCCGGGCAGTTATCCGACGCAGTTTCTGCGCCCGAAGCTGGACGCTCTCGGCGTCGTACCAGCCGAGCGCCTGCTCGACGTGCCCGACGGTTCCCGGGTACTGGTGGGCGGCGCTGTGACGCACCGGCAGCGTCCGGCCACCGCGGAAGGCGTCACCTTCCTCAACTTGGAAGACGAGACCGGCATGGTGAACATCGTCTGCTCGCTGGGGCTGTGGCGCCGTTACCGCCGCCTCGCCCAAGGCGCTGCTGCCCTGCTCATCCGCGGCCGGGTGCAGAATGCCGAGGGCGTGGTCAGCGTGGTCGCCGAACATCTGCAGCGGATGGATCTGCGGATGACATCCAAGTCGCGCGACTTCCGTTGAGCCAGTGCTTTAGAGAAGTGTTAGAAGCGTTCCAGGAAATGCTCATGCGGGGCTGTCCGCGCAGCGAAAAGGGCTACTGTGCCAGGCATGAGGAAGCTTGCTGTGCTGTGCGTCGGCGTGCTGGGGTTGATTCTGCTCGCCGGCTGCGGTGACGAGGACGCGACGCCCGCCCCGGATCGGTCGTCGGCGATAGTCACCGGGCCCGCCCCCGCGATCGTGCCTCCCGGGGTCCACGAGCTGGCGCCGCCGAAGCGGGACAACTCCGGCGGTGAACCGATGTCCGCGCGCAAGGAGGTGATCACCGGCACCGTCGAGATCACCGCCGACGCTCCGGTCGCCGCGGCCGGCACGATCATCGACCGGGTGCGTGCGGCGGGCGGCCGGGTCGACAGCCGTACCGAGCAGCCCGGCACCGACGACACCGAGCCCAGCGCCACGCTCGTCGTCCGGATGCCCGCGGACAAGACCGACGCGTTCATCGCCGACCTCGGCGGCGTCGGGCAGGTCACCCGGGTCACCACCAACCGCGACGACGTCACCATGCAGTGGGAGGACCTGGACGCCAGGATCAAGGCGCTGCAAACCTCGGTCGAGCGGCTGCGAGCGCTCATCGCGGGCGCCACCACCACCTCCGACCTGATCGCCGCCGAGCAGGCGCTGTCCAGCCGCCAAGGCGAGCTGGACAGCCTCACCGCGCAGAAGCGGCGGCTCGACGACCAGGTCGCCCTGTCCACGCTGACCATCGAGATCACCAGCGAGCACAACAAGTCCGACGACGATCCCGACAGTTTCTGGGACGGCATCGTCTCCGGTTGGCACTCCTTGGTGAACTGGTTGCAGGACGCGGTCGTGTTCAGCGGCAAAGCGATTCCCTGGCTCGGCTTCCTCGCGGTGGCGGTCGCCGTGGTGTGGGGCATCGCGCGGCTGGTGCGGCGTCGTAAGCCCGCTTCGAGCAGGGAAGAATCCGCACCGGCTCTCGCGGAGCCCGCAAGCAGCGCCGCATCCCCCCAAGACGCGGAAACCAGCGCAGGAGGCAAGCGTGCCCACGGTGGTAAGGGCGACGATCAAGCCGAACAGCCGTAAAGGCCCGCTGGTGGAAACCCTCGACGACGGCGGCCTGCAACTGTACGTGCGGGCGCCCGCCGTCGAGGGTAAAGCCAACAAGGCGGCCATCGAGCTGCTCGCCGAGTATTACGGAGTCCCCAAGTCCGCCGTCCGCCTGACAGCGGGGGCGACCTCCCGCTTCAAGCGCTTCGAGATCGACGGTCCCTGACGACCCACCCGCTGCGAGCCTGCGAATGCCTGGGCACGGCAGATGATCAGACGCCGCCGGGGAAGCCGAGTTGGCGCCATGCTTCGTAGACGGTCACCGCGGCCGCGTTGGAGAGGTTCATGGAGCGGCGGCCGGGGAGCATCGGTATACGCAACCGCTCGGTGATGCGCGGGTCCGCCAGCACCTCCGCGGGCAGGCCGGTGGGCTCGGTGCCGAACAGCAGCACGTCGTTCTCGCGGTAGGACACGTCCGTGAACCGGGTGGTGGCTTGGGTGGTGAACGCGAAAACCCGCTCCGGGCGCAACGCCTCCCACGCCGCCGCCAGATTCGCGTGCACCGTCACCGCCGCCAGATCGTGGTAGTCCAACCCGGCCCTGCGCAACTTCGGCTCCGACAGCTCGAACCCCAACGGTTCGATCAGATGCAGATGACACCCGGTCCCCGCCACCAACCGGATCGCGTTGCCGGTATTCGGCGGGATGCACGGCTCGTGGAACATCAGATGGAACACGGGTGTCAGTCAATCAGGTCGTCGAAGCCACCGACCGCGTCGGTCGGTCAGGCAGCAGTCGGAGCGGAACCGGGTGATTGGTTCGGACCGCGCCGAAGTGTCGGCGATCCGATGTTGCTACTTCGTTCACGTCAAGTCGTTCGGCGACTGCCAGGACGGCGGCATCGATCGCACCGAGCGGAAAGTCGGCGTACTTTCGAACCAACTCGGCCATCCGCAGCAAATCGGCACGGGTGAGATCAACGAGTTCGATTTCCTCGTCGGCTATAGATTCCAGGAATCTGGCCTCAGCCGCAGGTCCGACCCGGGTCTCCAGAAAATAGCAAACTTCTGCGAGAACTGGACCTGGGACCAGTAGGGGCCCGGGGTGCGTCTCGAGGAGATCAAGGCAGCGTCGATGATCCGCGTCGTTCTTGTTGAGCACAGCGACGAGCGGGCCTGTGTCGCAGACGATCATTCGGTTTGCCTACCACGTTCCTCGCGGAGCAACTCTTCCGATCTCACCGCTAGATCTGGCTCAGCATGCATCATGCCGGCAAACGAGAGGCGTCGACGCCGCTCGCCTGGAGGCTCGGTGACGGAGCCCCCCTCAGCGGTGTCGGCAACGACCAATTGCAACGCGACAGCCCGCAACGCATGCGCCTGGTCCGGTGTGAGTCGATCGACCAGGCGATGCAGGTCTTCGTAGTCGTACGCTGCGGTCATGGGACTGATTGTAGTGAGAACTGCACGCTATAGCGTCGGCTACGCGCTACCCTGCCGGAGCACCGGACACTACGGGCTGTCATGCAGTCGCTGACCTTTCTGCGAACGGTGACCCGCGGATTGTGAAGGTGCCGCCACAGCGGTGGCGCCGGAGCGGAGCGGTACCGCATTCCGGGCGCGGATGTCAGCTTTCGCGGATGTCGATCCGTTCGCGGTCGGGCGTCAGCAGCTGGATCAGCGCTGTGATGCTCTGCTCGCCCCGGCCCTCGGCTACCGCTCGGCGCAGCAGGTCGTGCATCGGAGCATGCCAGGACATGTCGACGCCCGATTCCGCGCCGAGCCGCTCGTCATCGCCGATCGCGGTGTGGAACAGCGCGATCGATGAGCCGAGCCGGGTGTAGTCCTGGCTGTCGATCTCGTCGGCCATGATCGGTAGCAGTGACTCGATCATCTGTAGCCATTTGATCGAATACGGCACCATGGTGCCTGCTGCCAGACCGCGCGCGGACAATACCGCCGCGCCTTCGAAGAATCCGAGCAGTGCGGGGAGAAGTGTGGCGCCGACGGCGGATTCGTAGAGAGCGGCCAGGTCCGGTTCGGCGCCCAGATGGACGAGGTCGCCGCCGAGTGCCCGCAGTGTCTGTTTGTGCTCGTCGAAGACGGCTTCGTCGCCGCCGAAGTACAGCAGCGTGTCCGGCTTTCCGACGGCCGCAGGTACGTTCTTGATCGCGCCCCCGAGGAAACGCGCCCCTCGGCCGGTCGCCCAGCGCGCGAAGTCCCGCGCGTCGGCAGGGGCGCCGCTGTTGAGAGTGATGAGGGTTCGCCCGCTCAGCTCGGTCTCTGCGGCGGTCAGGCTGTCGCGGGTCGCCTGAAACGTAGTCAGACAGGTGATGATCAGCGGGCTGGCGGTGATGGCGTCGGCGATGTCGAACTGCTGGTGCGCGCCCGCGTCCACCAGCGGTGCCGCCCGCTGCGGGCTGCGATTCCACACGGTGGTCGAATGTCCCGTCGCGAGGAAGGCTTTTGCGAGGGCGTAGCCCATCGAACCCGTGCCGAGCACGGTCACCGCGGTCTCTTGATCGATCATGCGACTCCAATCGTGCCGTGTCCGTGCGACTCACGGCCTGGCGACAAGGACCGAGTGTTTGCTCATCCAGCGACGACGACAAGTACGCACTTTTCGGAGGAGTTGCGTACGTCCAGGTAAGTGCCCAGACAGCGGCGGGCTCGGCCGTAACTCGTATGACCGGAGTCACAATCGGCCGCCGTGGTCGAGGTGGCCGCCTCCGTCGTTGTGGCGAGCTTTCGGCGTAGCGGAATCAGGCGGTTGCCGGGGTCCGCATCGGCGCGGTGGTGTTCCATACGGCCGGGACATCACGCATGAGCAGCGTGCAGTCGGGAGTCGCGCTGCCGGGTGGGAACCGGGTCGGGTCGTCGAAGAAAGTCGACTGGACAGCGTGCGTATGCGCCGGGTGCACCCGCCATTCGTGCGTCCTCAGTTCGAGGCCGTCGAGGCGCGTGCCGTCACGGCCGGCGGAGAAACCGGTGCAGCCCTGGCGGAAGAACTGCGAAGCGGCGGTGAGATCGGGAAACACCGCGCTGCCCTCGAACTCGTCGGCCGTGCGTACATCCACACTGACCTGGGTCGACCTGTCCCTGGTCGTGTAGGCGACGTGCAGATCGTGTGCAGTTTCCCGGACATCGAACCGGGCGAAGCTGTGCACACCGGGGAACAGGCGTCCTCCGAGCAGCACATTCAGGGGTGAGCCGCTGTCCCTGCGCGGAATGTAGACGCCGGTTTCGACCCCATCCTGGCCGTCCCATTCGACGGCTACTCGATGCGCGGCGTTCTCGCTGCGCACCCCGACCGAGCTGGGCAGCCCGACCGGACGAACCTGAGCGAGCCGGATGAGACAGATCCCCGCGATCGCCCAGTCGCCGACCAGATGCGGTCGCAGTGGCGCCGGTAGCAGGTTTGCCGCAACGTCGGGTTCGACGCGGTAATTGACCAGAAGACGTCTCTCGATGACGCTCGAGATCTGAGGCAACACGCAACGGGTCCTCTCCTCAGGAGCTGGCTCCACCGCTGATGCGGTACCAACCCCTCCGCATTCGACGGTACACGGAAGGCGCAGGTGCCAGCACCGACCCGCGTATCGGTCGCCCTCGATCGAGGTAGCAGGACGCACGCGCTCGACCGGCGTCGGTCGAGTGACCGTATGACGCGGCTCCTCGTATTTCGTACGCGGGCAGCGCGCCGGGTACGACGCGCATCGTCCGCGTACGCCCGATGCCGGTCAATGGCGAGGGGGTCTGCAAGAATCGGGGCGTGACCGATGCCGACACGCCTATCACGGAGCACCGGGGCCGGCGACGAAGTCTCGGGGCGCAGTTCTTGCGCTGCCATCTGCCTATGGTCGTCGTGACGCTCGTCATCGTGGTGGCGGTGGTGTTCGTCGCGTCCGATCGGTGGCGGCGGGGGGCGTTCTTCTTCGGCGGTGCGACGCTGCTGGCAGCGGCATTCCGGTTGTGCCTGCCGACCGCGCGGGTCGGGTTGCTCGCGGTGCGCAGCAAGCCCTTCGACGTCGGCGCGCTGACTTTGCTCGGGTCGAGCATCCTGTTCCTCGCGGCCACGATCAACACGCTCGGCGTCGGCTGACAGGTCGGCGATCGGAGGGCGACCCGGCCGAGCCGAGTCGCCCCTCCGTGATCAGCGGGCAGCGGCGTATCGCTCGGCGAAGACCGTTCGCTCGCGCGGACGGCGTCCGGGATGGGGTGGGTGGGCGTCGCTGTAGCCGATGGTGACCAGCACCGCGATGGCGAGATCATCGCGGTCGCCGATACCGATGGCCTGCTTGACCAGGTCGGCGTCCCAGCCGTTCATCGGCGCGGAGGCCAAACCGAGCCCGGTGGCGGCGAGCATCGCGTAGGTGGCCGCGATCATCGCGTTCTTGACCGCGTTCTCCCGCAGCAGTCCGCGCTGCTCCAATGCCAGGTACTCGGCGCGCGCGTCGAACAACGCGGTGAACTCGGCGTTCCACGCGCCGTTTCGGCCGGCCAGTTCGGCGATATCGGCGTTGTGGTCGCGCCAGGCGGCGGGATCGGCGACGAAGACGAGCACTACCGGCGCCTCTCTCGGCTGCGGCTGGCCGAACGCCGCCTCCGACAGCGCCGCGCGGCCGGACTCGCTGGTCACCACCACGATCGACCGGTCCTGCATGTTCCACGCACTCGGTGCTTGCATCGCCAACTCGACCACCTCGTCGACAAGTGCGGATGGCACGGGGTCGGCGCGGTAGTGCCGCACTGTACGACGTCCCCGAATCGCTTCGGACACCGAGATCTGCTGTATCTCCATGATTCTTACTATCGGAGAGTGACACTCCAATGGAAAGACGGCACTTTATAGTGCGCTACACTCCATCAGGTGCCCACCTACGTGGAAAGTTCCGGCCTGCCCGCCGATGTGTACTCCGCGAAGTGCCCCACGCGGGAGGTCCTCGACCACATCGCGGGCAAGTGGACGGTGCTGATCATCGACGCGCTCGCCGACGGCACCCTGCGATACACCGACCTGCGCCACCGGATCGGCGGCATCTCCCAGAAGATGCTGACGCAGACGTTGCGCCAACTCGAGGCCGATGGATTCGTCACGCGCACAGTGCATCCCACCGTCCCGCCCCGGGTGGACTACACGCTCACCGAACTCGGCCACAGCCTGCGCACGCCCATCGCGGCGCTGCGGGACTGGATCGAAACCAACATCAACCGGATCGAGGCGGCCCGACGAGCAGCGGCGGGGTGACGGCCCGGCACCGAATGCTCGGGGCCGGTCAGCGCTTGGTCCGGATGCCGTCCCGAGCGAGTCGCATGGTCTCGGTCAGCAGTTTCGACACCGCGGCCGCCTCGGTGAGGAACCCGTCGTGCCCGTCACGCGAGTGCACCACCTCGAGTCCGTCGCAGCCGGGTAGGAGATCCGCGAGCTCCTGTTGGGTCCGCAGCGGGTACAGCCGGTCGGAGTCGACGCCGCCGACCACGCAGGGCACCGGCGTCGCGGCGAGCGCCGCCTCGATGCCGCCCCGGTCGCGGCCGACGTCGTGGCGGTTCATCGCCTCGGTCAGCAGCACATACGTGGCGGGATCGAAACGCTTGCACAGCTTTTCGGCTTGGTGATCCAGATAGCTCTGCACCGCGTAGCGGCCGCCGGTCCACGGGTCCTCGTCGTCCTGAGGTCTGTTCTCGAACCGGTGATCGAGCTCGAACTCGGTGCGGTAGGTCAGGTGCGCGATCCGCCGGGCCAGGGCCATGCCCGTCAGCGGAGCGCGGCCGGTGCCGTGATAGTCGCCGCCCTGCCAGTCCGGATCGGCCTTGATCGCCGCGATCTGGGTGGTCTGGGTGCCGATCTGGTCGGCGGTAGCGCGGGCGCCCACGGCGAGGACCAGCGCGGCGGCGACCCGCTCGGGTGCGCCGACCATCCATTCCAGCACCCGCATGCCGCCCATCGACCCGCCGACCACGGCGGCGAGCCGCTCGACGCCGAGCAGGTCGAACAGAGCGGCCTCCGCGGTCACCTGATCGCGGATGGAGATCTCGGGAAACCTTGCGCCCCAGACCTTCCCATCCGGAGCGAGCGATGACGGCCCGGTGCTGCCCTTACAGCCGCCGAGCACGTTGGTCGCGATCACGCACCATTCGTCGGTGTCCAGCGGCGCGCCCGGCCCGACCATGCCGTCCCACCAGCCGGGCATCGGGTGCACGTCGTCGGGTCTACCGACGACGTGCGAGTCGCCGGTGAGGGCGTGCTCGACCAGCACGACGTTGTCCAGCGCGGGGGAGAGCTCACCCCAGCGCTGCACCGCGAGGTGCACGTCCGGGATGACCGCTCCGTTCTCGAGTCGCACATCGCCGATGGCCACGGTGCCGAGCTGTCCATCCGGGGGCGGCAGGACGATGGCGGAGGCCCGCACGCTCTGTTCGGTACCCACGGTCACGTCGCCGCCGCCGCGAAACCGGCGCGCAGATCGGTCGGCATGGTCTCGACGCCGACGCCGACGCCGACGCCGACGCCGACGCCGACGCCGACGCCGACGCCGACGCCGACGCCGACGCCGACGCCGACGCCGACGGCGGAGCGGACCGGTCCGGAAGCGACTCCGAGGACGAGCTGTGCCTCGAGGGTGAGCTGAGAATGCGTCATCGACGCACGGTGAATCACGAGGGGACGCACATCCCCGATGGTAGCCACGCGGCTGTGCAGGGCTGATCCGTCCCGCGCGGCGTCGCCGAAGGTGTGCGAACCGGTCCGCTGGACCGGCAGCGCGGGGGCGTGCGTGCCGTCGGTGGTCCGGCCCGCACGGCTGCGCTCGGTCTCGAAGGACCACTGCACCGGGTCCTGCACGGCCCCGGGCGCGATGGATTCACTCATGGTTTGCTCCCAAGAAGGTGTTCGCCGGTATTCGGGGGGTTAGCGGTGTGTACGACAACACATGCCGGCGACCTCCTACTACGCGCTTGCTCCCGGCTTTCGGGAGCCAGGTCATCACCCGGAGCACCCCACCGCGGTTGGAGGGTTGCCGATCAGCGAGCCGGGGCTTGGCGCTGGTACTCATGACCTGCCCGGCATCATAACCGGCGGTCGGTCAGCCTCCGAAATCCTCCACCGACTTCACTCGCCGCCGGGCTGCGGCGCGACGCGGCAGACGCGCACGAATTCGTCGAAGGTCTCGGTGAACGCGGTGCGTCCCGCTTCGGCCGCGGTGGCCAGATCCTCGTCCAGGAACAAGTCGTCCGAGCACTCCATGCCGACATGGCCGATCAGTTGCCAGGTGCCGACGATGAGCCGCACCGCACGGGCGTCCGGTTCGGCACCGAGGCGCTCGGCGACCACCGCCGCGATCGCGGTCCGCTTGTCGTCGGCGTGTTCGAGACTGCGCGCGCTGACCGACGGACTGCTGCGCAGAATCCGCTGTACCTTCTGGAACTGCCGGAACGACAGCGGGTCGGCCGGACCGGCCTCGGAGGCTCGATCGACCACCTGCAGGAAGGCCTCGCGCAACGCCTCGAGCTCGTTGCCCGTGCGGGGCATTCCGCGCAGAGTCTCGGCGATGGTGCGCCCGAAGTCGTGGACGGGCCCCAGGACGATGTCCTCTTTGCTGTCGAAATAGCGGTTGATCGTGCGCGGTGAGACATCCGCCGCGTTGGCGATCTGCTCGATGGTGGTCGCGTCGAAGCCCTGCGTATCACACAGATCGAGGGCGGCCGCCATGATGCGCAGCCTGGTCTGCTGCTTCTTGCGTTCGCGCAGTCCTGCCGTCGCCGGGGCCTGGTCGGCCGCTGCGCCCGCGCCCATCGGCGCCGATGACTCGAGCATGTCCTCATGGTAACGCAATCCGCCGTTTTCCTGTCCGTAACCGACAAATGTCGTACTACGACATTTTGCGCTTGACGCCAAATGTCGCTCAATGACAGGATGGTTCCCGACATCGAGGAACGAGGAGACAACGTGACCGAAACCGCGACAGCGGTGCACGCATCGCGAAAGCCGGGCAGTTCAGCGCGCTGGCTCGCGCTGGCAGTGATCGCATCGGCCCAGCTCATGGTGGTCCTGGACGCCACCATCGTGACCATCTCGCTGCCGTTCGCGCAGCGCGATCTCGACATCAGCGACGGCAACCGGCAATGGATGCTCACCGCCTACACGCTGATCTTCGGCGGTCTCCTGCTGCTGGGCGGCCGGCTGGCCGACTACCTCGGGCGCCGCCGAATTTTCATCATCGGCCTGATCGGTTTCGCCGGCGCTTCGGCTTTGGCCGGTCTCGCGCAGAACGGGGCGGAGCTCTTCGCAGGACGCGCGTTGCAGGGCGCGTTCGCCGCGCTGCTCGCCCCGGCCGCGCTCTCGCTGCTGTCGGTGACGTTCACCGAGCCGGGTGAGCGGGCCACCGCCTTCGGCGTGTTCGCGGGCATCTCCGCGGGCGGCGCCGCGCTCGGCCTGATCGCGGGCGGCGCGCTCACCGAGTACGCGTCGTGGCGCTGGTGCCTGCTGGTCAACACGCCGATCGCGTTGCTGGCGTTGCTCGGGGCGCTGGCCTGGGTGGCGAAGGACCTCCCGGCTCCGCGCAGCGGCGGATACGACGTGCCCGGTGCCGTCACCGTGACGTTCGGGTTGATCGCCATTGTGTACGGATTCAGCCGCGCCGCCGACGACGGCTGGCTGGCCGGAAGCACCCTCGCGCTGCTCGTCGCCGGGCTCGCCCTGCTCATCGCCTTCGTCGTGATCGAACGGCGCTCGTCGAACCCGCTGCTGCCGCTGCACATCCCGGGGGAGATCAACCGGGGCGGCGCGTTCCTCGCCGCGCTGCTCATCCCGATCGCCATGTTCGCGATGTTCCTGTTCCTGAGCTACTACTTCCAGATCACCCTGGGCTACTCGGCGCTGAAGGCGGGCTTCGCGTTCCTGCCTTTCCCGGCGGGCATCGCGATCTCGGCGGGACTCACCAGCGCCCTGCTGCCCAAGCTCGGCCCGCGCCCGCTGATGCTGGCAGGCGCCGTACTGGGCGTCATCGGGCTGGTGCTGCTGGCCCAGCTGAGTTACGGCGACACCTTCCTCTCCGGGGTGCTGCCCGCTCAGGTGCTCATCGCGCTCGGCATGGGTCCGCTGTTCGTGGGGATGCAGACGGTCGCGCTGCATCAGGTGGAGGAGGAGGACTCCGGCGTCGCCTCCGCGCTGCTGAACGCCGCGCAGCAGGTGGGCGGTGCGGTCGGGACGGCGCTGCTGACCACCATCTCGGTGCAGGTCGCCGAGGGCTTCGCGCGGGACAACCCTGGCCTCGACAACTTGGCCGCGCGAGCCGCGATCCACAGCTACGACGTGGCCTTCTACGTCGGCGCCGGGTTCTTCCTCGCCGCCATTCCGATCATCGCGCTGATGATCCGCGACCGGCCCGAGAACCTGATCGAAGGTTCGGAGGAGCAGGGACGGATCCCGGCCACCGTCTGATCCGCTGAGACCGAGGTCCGCGCAACGTCACGGGTTGCGCGGACCTCGTCGTCTGCGGGGAGTGGTTGCCGCGCCGTAACGGAAGGCGGATCATGGCGACGGCGCCTGTTCGCGCTGCTGGGAGCCGCCGCCGACCTACCAATCGGTAACAAAGGTGGCGCATCTCACTGTGGGGGCTGCCCGTGCGGTGAGGACTCGGGCAGCAGTACGCTTGTCTTGTTTGCACCACACGTCTCGCCGACAACGCGGGACATATACGTTGTCTGTTGGAACAGCTGGGGTCCGCTCACAAGCGTGTTCGCCTGGCCGTGCAATGAGGGCACCATCCTAGGAGGACACGAAGATCCATGTCCAAGATCAAGGTTGAAGGCACCGTCGTAGAACTCGACGGCGACGAGATGACCCGGATCATCTGGCAGTTCATCAAGGACAAGCTGATCCACCCCTATCTCGACGTGAACCTGGAGTACTACGACCTCGGTATCGAGTACCGCGACAAGACAGACGACCAGGTCACCGTCGATGCCGCCGAAGCCATCAAGAGGCACGGCGTCGGTGTGAAGTGCGCCACCATCACCCCGGACGAGGCGCGCGTCAAGGAATTCGGTCTGAAGAAGATGTGGCGTTCGCCCAACGGCACCATTCGCAACATCCTGGGCGGCACCATCTTCCGTGCCCCGATCATCATCTCCAACGTTCCCCGGCTGGTACCCGGCTGGACCAAGCCGATCATCATCGGCCGCCACGCCTTCGGTGACCAGTACCGTGCCACCGATTTCAAGGTGTTCCAGGGCGGCACCGTCACCTTGACCTTCACCCCGGACGACGGCAGCGAGCCGATCGTGCACGAGGTCGTGAAGATGCCCGAGGACGGCGGCGTGGTCATGGGCATGTACAACTTCCGCAAGTCCATCGAGGATTTCGCGCGGGCGTCGTTCAACTACGGCTTGCAGCAGAACTACCCGGTGTACATGTCCACGAAGAACACCATCCTCAAGGCCTATGACGGCATGTTCAAGGACACGTTCCAGGACATCTTCGACGCCGAGTTCAAAAGCCAGTTCGACGCCGCGGGCCTGACCTACGAGCACCGCCTCATCGACGACATGGTCGCCTCCTCCATGAAGTGGGAGGGTGGCTACGTCTGGGCTTGTAAGAACTACGACGGCGACGTGCAGTCCGACACCGTGGCACAGGGCTTCGGCTCGCTGGGTCTGATGACCTCGGTGCTGCTCACTCCCGACGGCCAGACCTGTGAGGCCGAGGCCGCGCACGGCACCGTCACCCGGCACTACCGCCAGCATCAGCAGGGCAAGCCGACCTCGACCAACCCGATCGCGTCGATCTTCGCCTGGACCCGCGGCCTCGAGCACCGCGGCAAGCTGGACAACACCCCCGAGGTCATCGGCTTCGCCCAGACCCTCGAGGACGTCGTCATCAAGACCGTCGAAGGCGGCCAGATGACCAAGGACCTCGCGCTGCTCGTCGGCGGGGACCAGGGCTACCTGAGCACCGAGGAGTTCCTCGGCGCGCTGGACGCCAACCTGGCTCGCGCACTGCGCTGAGCGTTTCCGGCGCCGCGGCCGTCTCGGCGCCGAACCGCGGGGCCGAGCCGCTCGGCCGACTCCGGCGCTGGGTATTCACTCACCCAGCGCCGGGCGAACACCATCGGGCACCCGCCCCACCTGCGGTGGAACGGGTGCCCGGACTGTTCTTGTCAGAACGGATCACTTGGAGTGCCGCCCGGTTGCCGGAATGCGATGCCCGGGCGGGGTGATTCGTCCGTATTGCGCGGATCGCCATGTCGAACTGCACGATTCCTCGCCGCCCCGTGGTCGAACTCACGTGTGCTGGGGAAGCGAATACCAGCCGCGAACGGTTACATGAACACGTGACCAGCCCCGGGACCACCCGCACCACCGCGCCGCCCCAGCGAACCGATTGGCACGTACCGGCCATGCTGGCGCTGGCTCTCGGCGGGTTCGGCATCGGGACGACCGAATTCGTCACCATGGGTTTGCTGCCGGACATCGCCTCGGCCATGCACGTCTCCGAGCCGACCGCAGGGCACGCGGTGTCGGCGTACGCGCTCGGCGTGGTGATCGGCGCACCCCTGATCGCGGCGCTGTGCGCGCGGGTGGCGCGCAAGCGGCTGCTCGTCGCGCTGATGGTCGCGTTCACGCTGGGCAACGCGGCGACCGTGCTGGCCCCCTCATTCGAGACGCTGGTCCTGGCACGGTTCGTCTCGGGATTGCCGCACGGCGCCTACTTCGGTGTCGCCTCGCTGGCCGCCGCCACACTCGCCCCGGTCGGGCAGCGGGCGAAGGCAGTTGCCGCGGTTATGCTGGGTTTGAGCGCCGCCAACGTTGTCGGCGTTCCCGCGGCTACCTGGCTCGGCCAGCATCTCGGCTGGCGCGACGCGTTCGTGGTGGTCGCGCTGATCGGAGTGGCCACCGTCGCGGCGTTGCTGCGCTTCGTCCCCGAACTCGACGGCATCACGGTGACCGACCCGAGGACCGAACTCGGCGCGCTGCGCCGCCCGCAGGTGCTGTTGACACTGCTGGTCGGCGCCGTCGGATTCGGCGGAATGTTCGCCGTCTACACCTACATCGCCACCACGCTCACCGACGTCGCGGGTCTGCGGGCCGCACTGGTGCCGCTGGTGCTGATGCTCTTCGGCGTCGGCATGGTGATCGGCAACATCGTCGGCGGCGTGCTCGCCGACCGCGGCGTCGACCGCGCCATCTTCGGCGCGATGATCGCGATGACCGTCATCCTCGGCGGCTTCGTCGTCGCCGCGCACAACCCCTACGCCGCGGCCCTCGGCGCGTTGCTGGTCGGCGGCTCCGGAGCCGCGCTCGCTCCCGGTCTGCAAACCCGCCTGATGGACGTCGCCGCCGACGCCCAGACGCTCGCGGCCGCCCTCAACCACGCCGCCCTGAACATCGCCAACGCCGCGGGGGCCTGGCTCGGCGGACTGGCCATCGCCGCGGGCCTCGGTTACACGGCCCCGGCCCTGGTCGGGGCCGCCCTGGCCGCATCAGGCGTGTTGCTGTTCACAGTGACGGTGTGGGCAGCGCGCGGATCGCGGCCGGGTAGCAAGGTCATCGAGCCGGCGAACGCGGTAGCGCCCATCGCGCGGGCGCGTCGGTCCGGACAGGACTAGTCGACGCGGCGTGCTGCGAGTACGCGGCCCGCGATCTCCTGTAGGTGCGCGGAGGCGCGGCGCCAGCGGCGGTGGGCGCGTTCGGTGTCCGGGTCGATGAAATTGGAGATCAGGATGCCGCGCAGGGCGTCCATGGCCGTGTAGACGAAGTCGCGCGCCTCCTTGCGGCGCACGTCGTCCGGCACGACACGGGCGACCGCCAGCAAGACGGCGTTGTTGACGAACGGCTCGACCTTCTCCATCGCCGCGGCCAGCACCGGATCGGTCCGCCCCGCCACCCACAGTTCGACGGTCGCGATGAACAGCGGGCCCTGGTGGAGGTCCCATAGGAACTCCAGCACCGCTGCCACCGGATCGTCACCGGCTTCGACCCGGGACATCTCCCGCATGGCGGTCTCGGCGCGCAGCTGCGCCAGATGGCTGATCGCGGCCACGACCAGATCGGTTCTCGAGCCGAAGTGATGCACTTGGGCCCCGCGGGTCACCCCGGCGCGTTCGGCCACCCGCGGTGTAGTCGTCCCCGAGTACCCGTACTCGACCAGGCAGTCCACCGTCGCGTCGAGCAGCCGGGTGCGCATCTCGGAGCTGCGCTGCTCCTGCGTCCGGCGCTGCTGCTTGACGACTACGCTCCTGGCCATCGCTCGATCCTACACTTACATACAACACTGTATGTTCCGGCTGCCGGGCTGAAGGTGCCGATATGTCGGGGGCGAGAGATCGGCGTGACCTCGGTCGTGCGCCGCGTTCCCTCGGGCGAATTCCGAAGAAGCTGTTGGAGCTGAGTGCTAGCGCCGGTCCCGGGAACAAGCATGTCTCACTGTATGTAGCAGGAGGGCTGTAAACACCTGGTTGTTCGGTCAGTTGTCGGGGCTTCCGAACGGGCTCTTGCTCACTTACATACAAATATGTATGTTTGTTTTCAGCTCGTTCCGGGTGCGCACTGCGGCGCCCACACAATCTGAGGAGTTCGATGGCGAACAAGGTCTACGTCGTCGGTGTCGGGATGACGAAGTTCGAGAAGCCGGGCCGACGGCAAGTCGAGGAAGCCGACGGCACCACCCGAGCCTGGGACTATCCGGACATGGCGAGGGAATCGGGGAGCAAGGCGCTCGCGGACGCGGGCATCGCCTACGACCTGGTGGAGCAGGCCTACGTCGGCTATGTCTACGGCGAATCCACCTCCGGCCAGCGTGCCGTCTACGAACTCGGGATGACCGGCATCCCGGTGGTCAACGTGAACAACAACTGCTCCACCGGCTCCACGGCGCTGTACCTCGCGGCGCAGGCGATCCGGGGCGGACTGGCGGAATGCACGCTGGCGCTGGGCTTCGAGAAGATGCAGCCCGGCTCGCTCGGATCCACCTGGGACGACCGCGAGCAGCCCATGGCCAAGCACGTCATGGCGCTGGCCGAGATCTCCGAGGTGCTGTTTCCGGTGGCGCCGTGGATGTTCGGCGCCGCGGGACGCGAGCACATGAAGCAGTACGGCACCACGGCCGAGCACTTCGCCAAGATCGGCTACAAGAACCACAAGCACTCGGTGAACAACCCGTACTCGCAGTTCCAGGATGAGTACACCCTCGACGACATCCTCGCCTCGCGGATGATCTACGACCCGCTCACCAAACTGCAGTGCTCGCCGACCTCCGACGGGTCGGGCGCGGTCATCCTGGCGAGCGAGGATTTCGTCGACGCCCACGACCTCGCCGGGCAAGCGGTGCAGATCGTCGGCCAGGCGATGACCACCGATTTCGCCTCGACCTTCGATGCGACCGCGAAGAACCTCATCGGCTACGACATGAACGTCCAAGCCGCGCGGAAGGTCTACCAGCAGGCGGGACTCGGCCCGGAGGACTTCCAGGTGATCGAGCTGCACGACTGTTTCTCGGCCAACGAACTGCTGCTCTACGAAGCCCTCGGCCTGTGCGGCGAGGGCGAGGCGGGGCAGCTGGTCGACGACGACCAGACCACCTACGGCGGCAAGTGGGTGGTGAACCCCTCCGGCGGCCTGATCTCCAAGGGACATCCGCTCGGCGCGACGGGTCTCGCGCAGTGCTCGGAGTTGACCTGGCAGCTGCGCGGCACCGCGGACAAGCGTCAGGTGGACGGCGTCACCGCCGCCCTGCAACACAACATCGGCCTCGGCGGCGCGGCCGTCGTCACCGCCTACCAGCGCGCCGACCGCTGAACCGCGGCCCGGTCCGCGGACGAACTCGACGAGGAGTGCAACCCATGGGACACATCGAAGCCACCAAGGACGTCAACGCCACGCCCGAGGCGCTGTGGGCGGTCGTCGCCGACCCACAGACCTGGGACAAGTGGTTCACCATTCACGAGCGCTTCATGGAGGAGCCGCCCGCGGTACTGAGCGAGGGCGCCCAACTGGTCGCCAAGATCGTGATGCTCGGCATGGCGAACAAACTGGAGTGGACCATCGTCTCGGTGGACGCGCCGCACAAGCTGACCCTCGGCGGCACCGGCATGGCCGGGGTGAAGACCGAGTTCACCTTCGACATCCGGCCCAACGGCGCGGGAAGCACCATCCTGGTCTCCGGTGACTTCGAGGGTGCCTTGATCAAGGGCGCGCTCGGCAAAGCCGTGGAAAAGGACGGCATCAAGCAGCTGGACCGATCGCTCGAACAGCTCGACGCCCTGGCCGCAGTGGCATGAGCGGTCAGGCCCGGAGGCGGCAGCGGAGCGTGACCACGCAGGGCCCCGCTCATGCCGGAGACGGACACGGCATGAGCGGTCAGGCCCGGAGGCGGCAGCGGAGCGTGACCACGCAGGGCCCCGCTCATGCCGGAGACGGACACGGCATGAGCGGTCAGGCCCGTTCCGATACGGCCGCGGCCCGTGTGGTCGAGTTCGATGACAGCGGTCTGGAATCCTGGTGCGACGAGGAACGTTTCGAGGTCACCGCCGAGCGCGTCGCGCAGTACGCCGCCGCGACCAACGATCCGATCGCCGCGCATCTGGCCGGAACGGTGGCGGGGCCGGTCTTCGCCATCGTCCCGGTTTTCGAGGCCATGATGATGCCGGTCATCGATGTCGCCCCGATGGACATCTTCGGCCGGGTGGTGCACGGGGAGCAAGACTTCCACTTCCACCGCGCGATCCGGCCCGGCGACCTGCTGGTGTCGCGCGCCAAGGCGATCGGCTACACCAGCCGCCCCAACGGGACCACGATCACCATCCGCATCGAATGCCGCACCGAGGCGGGCGAACCGGTCAACGAGCAGTACCTGACCGCGTTCTTCCGCAATATCGACGCGGGTAGGACGGTGGGCGAGGCCGCTCCTGCGCACAAGTTCGACGAACGCCTACGTGAGCAGGCGCCGGTCGTGGTGGTGGCGCAGCACGTCGATGACGACCAGACCTTCCGCTACGCACCGGCTTCCGGCGATCCGGTGCCGCTGCACCTGGACGAGCAAGTCGCCGAGGACGCCGGACTGCCCGGCATCATCGCGCACGGGTTGTGCACCATGGCGTTCGCGTCCTGGGCGGTGCTCACCGAGGTCGCGGACTCGGATGTGCACCGGCTCAGGCGATTCGCGGTGCGCTTCGCCAAGCTGGTCTTCCCCGGCGACGACCTGGAGACCCGCATCTGGAAGGCCGGTTCGGCCGACGGCGTCACCCGCTACGCCTTCGAGACCGTGCGCGGCGACGACGTCGTGCTCAGCGACGGACTGGCGGAGATCGCCGACTGATCCCGGTGCGGCGGCGCGGTTGCGCCGCACCTTTCCACAAGACGCCGGATTCGGCGGAACTTCAGGAGACAACATGGGCGCACTGGCTGGACGGGTCGCCGTCATCACCGGCGCGGGCCGCGGCATCGGCCGCGAGCACGCACTGCTGTTCGCGAGGGAGGGGGCCGCGGTGGTCGTCAACGATCTCGGCGGTAGCAATGCGGGAGAGGGGACCGACCCAGGTCCCGCCCAGGAGGTGGTGCGCGAGATCGTCGCCGCGGGCGGCAAGGCGGTGGCCAACTCCGACGACGTCGCGACCTGGGACGGCGCGCGGAAGCTCGTCGAACAGGCGGTCACCGAGTTCGGCGGCCTCGACGTCGTGGTCAACAACGCGGGCATTCTGCGCGACGCCTTCATCGCGGGCATGGACGAGGCGCAGTGGGACGCCGTGATCGCCGCGCACCTCAAGGGACACGCGGCGGTGCTGCACCACGCCGCGGCGTACTGGAAGCAGCGGTCCAAGGCGGGCAACCAGCCCAAGGCCGCGGTGATCAACACCGCTTCGGCGTCGGGCACCACCCTGCCGAACGCGGGCCAGGCCAACTACGGCGCGGCGAAGGCGGGGATCGCGGCGCTGACCCTGGTGGCCGCCGAGGAACTGGGGCGTTACGGCGTACGGGTGAACGCGATCGCTCCGATCGCGCGCACCCGGCTCACCCTTGCCACTCCCGGCATGGGCGAGATGCTCGCGGCGGAGGCGGAAGCGTCCGAGGGCGAGTTCGATGCCTTCGCCCCGGCCAATATCGCCCCGCTGGTCGCCTATCTGGCCGCCGAGACCTGCCCGATCACCGGCAAGGTATTCGCGGTGCAGGGCGGCGCGATCTCCGAGCTGGCCGGTTGGCACGATGTGAAGACCATCGAGACCGAGGGTCCCTGGCTGATCGACGACATCGCCACCCGGCTGCCCTGATCTCGGGGAACGTGAGGAGAACGACGATGTTCGAATGGTCCGAAACCGATGTGATGATCCGCGACGCCGTCCGGGCATTCATCGACAAGGAGATCCGCCCCAACCTCGACGCGCTCGACAGCGGTGAACTGCCGCCGTACCCGATCATCCGGAAGCTGTTTCGCGAGTTCGGTATCGACGCGCTGGGCGGCGAGGCGGTGCAGAAGATGCTCGCCAAGCAGGCGGCGCGGGAGGCCGCCGCGGCCGCAGGGGAGCCGAAGCCGGAGAAGAAGGAGAAGGCATCCGGCGGCAGCCCGTTCGCCGGACAGGAATCGCTGATGGCGGTGCTGATCGGGGAACTGTCCGGGGTGTGCATGGGCTTGGTCACTGCGCTGGGTGTGAGTATCGGTCTCGGCGCGACCACGATCATGTCCCGGGGCACGCTCGCGCAGAAGCAGCGCTGGCTGGAGGACATCGTCACGATGCGCAAGGTCGCGTCGTGGGCGATCACCGAACCGGATTCCGGGTCCGACGCTTTCGGTGGCATGAAGACCTACGTCAAGCGCGACGGCGAGGACTACCTGCTCAACGGTCAGAAGACCTTCATCACCAACGGCCCCTACGCCGACGTGATGATCGTCTACGCGAAGCTCGACGACGGAGCGAGCGGCGACAAGCGCGACCGCAAGGTGCTCACCTTCGTGCTGGACAAGGGCATGCCGGGGCTCACCCAGGGCAAGCCGTTCAAGAAGATGGGCCTGCACGCCTCCCCGACCGGTGAGCTCTTCTTCGACAACGTGCGTGTCGGCCGGGACCGGCTGCTCGGCGAGACCGAGGAGCACAAGGGCGGCGACGGACGCGAAAGCGCCCGCTCCAGCTTCACCGCCGAGCGCATCGGCGTCGCCTTCATGGCGTTGGGCATCATCAACGAGTGCCATCGGCTGTGCGTGGACTACGCCAAGAACCGCAAGCTCTGGGGGCAGGAGATCGGACGATTCCAGCTGGTCCAGCTGAAGCTGGCGAAGATGGAGATCGCGCGGATCAACGTGCAGAACATGGTGTTCAACACCCTGGAGCGAGGCCGGGCCGGCAAACCGCCGACGCTGGCCGAGGCGTCGGCGATGAAGCTGTACGCCTCCGAGGCGGCCACGGAGGTCGCGATGGAAGCGGTTCAGCTCTTCGGCGGCAACGGCTATATGACCGAGTACCGCGTGGAGCAGCTCGCGCGCGACGCGAAGTCCCTGATGATCTACGCGGGCAGCAACGAGATCCAGGTGACGCACATCGCGAAAGGTCTTCTCTCGCAGTAGTTTCCTGAGACGCAGCGAACCCGACGTCCCAGTTCCGGCTACGAGCGAAGCGCGCCCGGGCGATGCCCTCCCGGGACCGGCACGGGTCCGAGCGGCCGTGTCCGCGACGAAGTCGGTGTCGGCATTCCTCGGCGTGCTACGACACCGGCGAACCGCGGCGTGGTCGCCCCATCCGGCCACCATGTGGCGCGGAACCTCGGGTCGTGCGACCACCGCCCCACGCCCCCACTCCAGCTCGACTCCCGGTTTCGAGCGAAGCGAGACCGAGCATCGTCCGTTCGCGGCCCGGCTCGCGTCCGAGTGGCCGCCGCGGCCGCGACGAAGTCGCCAGCGGCGGTCGCTCGGACGCGAGCCCCAAGGGGGCCGCGAACACGCAGCGCCGAAGGCGCTGCTGGCGTACACGTGCTCGGCGATCAGGGTGGCGATGCGGTCGGGCGCTTCCAGCATCGGTACGTGACCGACGCCGTTGACCAGGATGCGGTCGGCGGATTCGGGGAGTTCCTTCAGGTAGCGGCGCGCGTAGACGCGGTTGGGGATGACCCGGTCGTACTCCGACAGCAACAGCCGGACCGGCGTCCGCAGGGTGGACAGGTCCTCTTGTTCCGGCGCTCGCAACGCGCCGAGAATCATCGGGATCATCGCCGGGCAGTGCAGTGCGGCGGCGAGGGCGGCGGCAGCGTCGCGCCGGGACACCGCTGCGGCGTGCTTGGTCAGCGCGAGCAGTGCGATGCGCCGGGCGAGTGGATTGCCGATCGCGAATCCGCCCAGGCGTTTGCCGATTTCGACCAGCGGCACCAGGGAGAGGAATTTCAGCTTGATCCGCCATTGGGTCAGCGACGGCGCGTGCCAGCCGCCTGTCGGTGCGATGAGCGTCAATGTGCGGGCACGTCCGCGGCGGGCGAGTTCCACGCCGACCCGACCGCCGAGCGAGTTGCCCGCGATATGGCAGGTGCGCCAGCCCAATTCGTCGAGCTGATCGCAGATCTGGTCGGCGAGCGCGTACACGTCGATGGACCGGCCGTCGGCGGGTGCGCCGCCCCAGTGGCCGGCGAACGCGGGCGCGAACACCTCGCAGTGCGTCGACAGCCGCGCCGCGGTCTGTTCCCAGGAGTGCGGCGACATCATGAATCCGTGCAGCAACAGCAGGGGGTCGCCGGAACCGAGATGTAATGCCTTGATCGGCTGGGGCTGGTCTGCCCGAGTGGAGCCGCGAGCGGCGGCGGAGGACTGGGAGGCGTCAGACGACATCGTCATCACCCCTTCCTGGACGGCGGTGTCCGGGGGACTTCATCAGACCAGCATTGTACGGTCGTGGAGTGCCGTATATCTCGACAGTGAACGTGAACGGTGTCCGCGCGGCCGCGGGCAAGGGCCTGCTGGCCTGGCTCGCGGCCACCGAGGCCGACATCGTTTGCGTGCAGGAGACCCGCGCCACCGACGAACAGGTCAGGGCCGCATTGGCGCCCGCGCTCGACGCGGGATGGCAGCTATGGCACGCCGAGCCGGAGTCCAAAGGACGGGCCGGAGTCGGCATCCTGTCCCGGAAGGCGCCGAAGGCTGTGCGAATAGGTTTCGGCAGCACTGAATTCGCGGCCGCGGGGCGCTATCTCGAGGCCGACTTCGACGATCTCACCGTGGCGAGCGTCTATGTGCACTCCGGTGACGCGGGCACCGTGCGCCAGGACGAGAAGTATCGCTTCATGGCCGAACTCGGCGCCTACCTCACCGCGCGAACCGGGGATTTCGTGGTCGCGGGGGACTGGAACATCGCGCATACCGAGCGTGATCTGAAGAACTGGAAGGGCAACCTGAAATCGGCCGGGTTCCTCCCGCAGGAGCGAGCGTGGATCGATGAACTCCTGGCGGCGGGATACGTCGACGTGGTGCGCGGCCTGCATCCCGGGGTCGACGGCCCGTACAGCTGGTGGTCCTACCGAGGTCGAGCGTTCGACAACGACAGCGGCTGGCGCATCGACGCGGTTTACGCAAGAGGGGGTATCGCATCCCGCGCTGTGTCGGCACGGGTGGAGCGTGCAGCGACATACGCCGAGCGTTGGTCTGACCATGCTCCGGTCACGGTGAAGTTTGCGGAGAAGGTTCCCGAACTCCTGACCAGCGAATACCCGCTGCGCGGTCACGGTCACGGTCGGGGCTTACGGGCGTCCAGCGCCTTGCGGATCAGCTCCCGTGCTGCTTCACCGGTCACGGACTGACCGGCCAGAACATCGAACGTCCGGTGATACACCGCTATCTCTCGCGGCTGAGTGATCGACAGCTCTGCTGTGATGTTCTCGACCAGGACACGGCTCGAATCGAACATCAGAAACGACGTGGTAGCCGTCTCGAACGCTGCCAGTATCGGCACGATTCCGAGCGTCACACGTGGCATACCTTGGACAGCTAAGAGCCGGTCGAGCTGGCCGACCATCGTCTGACCGTCGCCAACGGTGGTGTACAACGCTTGTTCACCAATGACGAAGTGGAACAAGTGATCCCGCTGATACAAGACTTGTTGCCGCTGCATCCGCTTGGATACCCCCGCGTCCAGATCGTTCGGAATCTGCTGGAACTCGATCACCTTCCGCAGGATGCCCGCCGCGTAGTCGGCGGTCTGTAGAAGACCGGGAACCAAGACCGGTTCAAACGATCGGATGATCCGAGCTTCGGATTCCCACTTGATCGACGCTTGCTGTCTGCGCTTGGTTCCGGTACCGAGAATCTTCCGCCATTCGAGGTACGCGGTATCTATGCTCTGCCGCGCCGCGTGGAGGTCTGCTAGTTGGCCACCCGCGTTGCAGTGTCGGCAGTACGCCGAAATGTCCTCTAAAGACGGCCGTATCCGTCCGTACTCGATCTTTGAGACCTTGCTAGGGTCCCATCCGCTACGGCGTGCCAACTCAGCACCGGACAACCCAGCAGCAACACGAATACCCCGGAGTTGTGCCCCGAGATATTCGCGCTGCTGGTCAACTGAACCGGTCACTGTGTGACGTACTCCGGAAACGGAGTGGCGAGAGACCAGAACCGGGCTCGGAGCCCGCGACAGTACGCGGCAATGTGCGGGTCGGTGGTTACCGCACCGGACCAGCCTCCGGACTCCCCGAACGCTGAGAAGACCACTGTTTCGTCATCAAGTAGCCAATAGTCATCCGAAGGGACTTCCCCGGCATGATGCCGGGGCAGATACCGAATGTCTTCGCCTGCCCGTACGTTGAGCGCTGCCACGGCAAGTGCGAACCGGGTGTAGTCGGTGTGCGGTTCGGTGACGATTCGTACCCGTGTGACCGCTACGCCCCGGCTGGTCGTCTCCTGTATCAGCTCGGTCCACGGCTGGAACCATGCGTAGTCATCCGGCTCGTCTGCCAGGAATCGCCGGAACGGCTCATGCTCGTTCGGTTCGGCGTACGAGTCGAGCACTTCGAGGTGAAACGCTTCCCGCTTGCAGGTCCGGAGTAGGTCCGGGAACCCTTCATCGGGCACTAGCTGCACCGTAGAACGTCCTTTCTAGCTTCGGAACCTCGATAGCGGTTTCGTCGTCGACAATGTCGAGCTGTGCGAGTAGTTCCGGTTCGGTGACCGGCCGACCGGTGAGCCGGAATGTTCCCCGGCCGGTGTCGGTCAACGTCGCACCGATGAACGTATCCGGTTCCAGGAAACCGAGTAGCAGGTGTGGCAACTCGACGGTGTCGGCCCGGTCTGTCTTCCATGCTTGGACGACATACCCGCCGGGGTCGTTCGCCAGCAAGGTAGGGCACCCGTTGTTGGTGCTTCCGCCTTTGCCTAGGAAACGTAACGGCATCGGTGTACCTCCAGATCGCGTCTTGCACGAGATTGCACGTACGAAACCGATTGTGGCTCAAGGATGCTGGGTACGCACTGGATATATTCGATTCGTGCACGATTGAGCACGATCGTGGACCGGCTCGGTAGGTGCTTCGTAGCGTCGGAGCTGGCCCCCGTGACATGTGCTGCGAGCCGGTCACGGGGTGCCTACCACTGGCCTACTACAGGGGTTGAAATGACCGCAGACGGAGACCAACAACGCAGGGGTACAAAGCTTTACCCGTTCCCTGGTGGTGTGTTCGAACGGTGGAATGACACCGACGACGCAGAGCCGGGCGTGTATGTCGAGTTCCACCACCCCCGGCAGTCGTGTAACGACGCTCGGGCGTTCGGCCCTGGTGAAGCGGAACGACTCGGTTTGGTGGACGACGAGACGGAGCCCGCCTGATGGGGTTGTTCGTAGCGTTCGCTGTTCCGCTGGTCGCGTTCTTCGCGGTGGTGTTCTGGCCTCAGCGGATACCGGAAGAGAGGCGGGAACGGATCGAACGTGAAGATACGCGTCAGCAGGGCGGTATGTAGATGACTGGCGAGGATCTTCCGGATCGCGATTCCGGTACGAGATTGGGTCTGTTTCTTCTCTCCAACTTTGACGAGTGGGAGCCTCCAACGCCCGATCTTCTAGAGCGAGTTATGTCCGGACTGACATCGAAATCGGGGGAAAACCGTTGAAAACCATCATTGGGCTTATCGCTGTGGCCGTGCTGATCGGCATGAGTCCAGCGGCTACCGGCATGGCCCGCGCTGCTCGCAGTTGCGGTTTCGAGTTCACGCACTCGGTGCCGACAGTGCTACCGCCCCAGATCACGGGGGACGGTATTGCCGCGTGTGATGTCCCGCCGGACGAACACGTAGTCGTCTTGGCATTGCAGCACGAGGAGGGCGGCCGGTGGGAGATTGCCTCTACCCGAACCGATTCCACGATTCCACCGCCGTTCCGGGGCGGTGGACACTCCTACACGGTGTCGGCCGCGTGCTACGCCGGGAAGTGGCGCGTCAGCGTCGGT
The DNA here is from genome assembly GCF_023501985.1 of Nocardia sputi. Taxonomy (NCBI): domain Bacteria; kingdom Bacillati; phylum Actinomycetota; class Actinomycetes; order Mycobacteriales; family Nocardiaceae; genus Nocardia; species Nocardia sputi. The sequence goes on from NZ_JAMFLC010000005.1 coordinate 226,419, forward strand.
ATACGCGGCAAGATTCAGGGGAACCAGTTCACCTATAACACCGCATCCGGCACGGTGGAGGTACCGCCCTCCAAGTGCCCCAACCGGTTCTGACCAGAGGAGCGGCATGTCCAGCACGGAACCCCCCGGCGCACTCGACAAGGAAACCTCGGTGCGGCTGCGCGACCAGCTCCAACAGATCACAGAGGAAGCGGGCCGGTACCTCGGTCCGGAGCACCGGGCCATAGCCGCACTGGTTCAAGCTGCACGGGAGCTGGCCGCAGCCACCTTGCCCAAGTCGGGGCAGTACGCCGAGTACACACCGGACGAGTGAGCCCGGAGGGAAATTGAGACGCCGGAACCCCCAGAGTCCGATCTGGGGGCACCGGTACGTAGCCCGACCAAGAACGCGTCTTAGACGACCGCACCAACCGGTCGAGTCTCCGCACCACAATCACGTCGAATTCGTGGTGCCGGTTCTTCAGCCAGTTGCCTAGCTCCGGCCGATCGAACGGTGAGTACTTGGTAGCGGACACATCGAGGTCGGTTGCTACCTCGGCTTCAGTCCACCCCCGAGCTTGCACGGCGCTGCGTCCGTGCTCTAACTGCCGGACAGGTGACGTAGATTCGTCAGTCATGACGGATAGCCGCGCCGCCAGCAAGGCGCGTAACGGGGTCTGCATTCCGGTTCCTTCCCTGTTCCAGGGTGGTTCTAGGGTTCGTAGAACCGAGTCGATCCGATGGCGCGTCGACTATCAACTCGCGCGGGGCGATCTGTCCACCCGGGCCAAGGAGGCGGTGGTCGAACGCGCCGCTGCCTATGACCAGCGGTGGTCCGACCACGCGCCCGTCACGGTGCAGTACCGATGAACGGGTGGTCGATCAAGCGCGGCCTGGGCGTGCTCGGCGCGGTCGCGGCGGTGCTGATCGTCGCGGTGTTCGCGCTGTACGACAGCGGTGACTCATCCACGCAGACGAGTCGGTCGACCACCGTCGCGGCGAGCACCGTCACGCCGACCGCCGCACCGCGCGCTGGGGAGACCGCGTCGCCGGTCACCCAGGCCGTCGGCGTCCCGGAGCGGGCGTACGCCACACTGCGGGAGATCGACGCGGGCCGGTGGCCCGGCTCGGCGAACGCCCCGGGCACCAAAGGCGGTGAGCGGTGGATGAATCGCGGCGGCGATCTGCCCGCCACCGACGGCTCGGGTAAGCCGATCACCTATCAGGAATGGGACGTCAATCCCAAACAGCCCGGTCGGTCCCGCGACGCCGAACGCATCGTTACCGGCAGCGACGGCTCGGCCTGGTACACCGGCGACCATTACAAGACCTTCACGAGGATGCGCTGATGACAAAGACGGTCACGTTGTCGCAGTTCCTTGCCCGGCCCGACGCCGAGGACGCGCCGCCGGGCGCCGAGCTGGCCCCGCCGCGCGTCACCTTCGGCACCCTCGCGGTCGATGCCGCCGAGTTCAGCGGGGTGCGAGACAAGGCGCCATCGGGCTACCTGGTGCGCGAGGTCCGCGGCGCCAAGATGCCCACCACCGCCCGCCTGTTCGACGAGTTCGCGGCCGCGTTCCAGTTCCCCTACTACTTCGGCGAGAACAAGGACGCGTTCGACGAATGTCTGCGTGACCTGGACGATTTCCTCGGTGAAGGGGCTGGATACGTCGCCGTGGTACGCGAGTCGGCCGGACTGCTCGCCGACGAGCCGATCGAGCGCGACTGGTTCGCCGAGGCCATGCGCGACTGCGCGGCCTACTGGTCGCGACGGGACGTGCTCTTCCGGGTGGTCCTGCAGGGCGACGCCCCCGACCTCGAAGACGTTTCCCTGCGCATGTGACCAGGGCGGTCAGCGCAGTTTGGCCGCCAAGTCCTCGCCGAGCAGGACGAACACGTCAACCGTGTGCTCGATCAGTTCGTCGCGCGTGAGGTCGAGGTCGCCTTGGAGCCAGGCGGTCAGCGTCTGCACCAGCCCTCCGACCAGATACAGGGCGCGGAAGTCGATCGCCGGGGCCGGAGCCGAGTCGGGCATCCGGTAGAAGTCGGTGCCTTCGGCGGCCACCATCCGCGCGAACGCTCGCACCGTCTCGGTGGTGCGGGCGCGCAGTTCCGGCGTCGCCATGCCCGCGATCAGGGCGGCTTGGGCCTTGCGCGGGTCGTCGGTGAGCAGGTGCACGCCAGCGGTGATCGCGGCGTGTGCGGTCGCGCGGGTGTCCGGCGCGGCGGTGCGCACGGCCGTGAGGATGGCCGCGGCGAGTTCCTCGGCGATCCCGTCGATCAGGGCGGTGAGCACGGCGTCGCGGCTGTCGAAGTTCTCGTAGTAGTAGCGCTCGTTGAGGCCGGCCCGCGCGCACAGTCCCGACACGGTCAGTTTCGACAACCCCTCCGTGCCGATGATTTCCAGCGCCGCCTCCAGCAACGCCGCGCGCCGCTGTGCCCGGCGCTCCGCAGCGGAGATGCCTCCGTATGTTCGTTGCGCCGTCACACTTCGATTCTTACAGGTCGCCGGACCGCAGCGCCTCGGTCGGCGGCCATTCCGCCTCTTACGGCATCCGTCGTACCTGCCCGCACGCCTCTACGGGCCTCCGCCGCGGTGGTCGTCTTCCCGAGCGAAGCCCGACCGAGTGTGCCGACACCGCAACATTCTGGCAGAGGGTATTGCCAGAAAAGTCGATTCTGGTGGATGCTATTGCCAGATGCTCTCGATGAGGAGGCGGCGATGTCCGAGCCCGGCTATTTCAGTGACCACTCGATGGTTCGACGGGTGATGAGCAAGCGTGCGGTGGGTCTGACCTATGGCTTGCGCGCGCTGGTGATCGGCGCGGTGCACCCGCTGCTCTACGTCGGCACCGCGGAGAACACCGAGCATCGGACGACGCCGTACACCCGGCTCGCGCTGACCGGGCACCTGTTCGAGGCCGTGTTCCTCGGCAGCAAGGCCGAAGCCGACCGCGCACTGTCGTTCACCAGGAAAAGGCACGTCAAGGTACGTGGCGCGCTGCCGGAGGACGCCGGAGCCCGCCATCCGGCGGGTAGCGGGTACGCCGCGCTCGACCCGCACCTGATGTTCATGACGATGGCGTTCACCTTCGACTCGGCCGAGGTGATGTACGACCTGCTGGTGCGCACGATGACCGATGGCGAGCGCGAGGGGCTCTACCAGGACTACGTGCGCTGGGGCGAGCTGTTCGGCATGCCCGCGGACGCGGCGCCGGGCAGCTATCGTGAGTTCCGCGCGTTCTTCGACGGCTACCTCGCCTCCGACGAGCCCTTCCTCACCGACGAGGCGCGGCTGGTCGGCTCCTATCTGGCCGGGCAGCGCGTCCCGTACTCGCGGGGCGTGCCTTTGCAGCAGGTCACCTCCGCGTTCTATCTCCTGGTGCAGGGCAGCTTGCCGCCGCGCATCCGCCGGATGTACGGGATGCGCTGGGGCATGCCGGACGAAGTCGCCTATCAGGCGCTGGGGCGTGCGGTCCGCACCGCGCACGTGTCGTTTCCGCTGGTGCCCGCGGTGCTGCGCGGCACCCTCGCCGGACCCAGCGCGCCGGTCTACAAGCTGTTGTCCAAGCGCGAACACGAACTGGTCAGCGGGGGACGGCCGAGCATGCCGGGCGTGGATCCGCGCAACTGGGTGCAGCGGAATTCGGCTTGATGAGCATGCGAAGATCGGAGTATGTCCAGTCCTGCGCCCACCCCGGCCGCCGAACGCAAACAGCGGGTCCTGTCCGGGATCCAGCCGACCAGCTCCTCGTTTCATCTCGGGAACTATCTTGGTGCGCTGCAGTACTGGGTGACCATGCAGGACGATTACGACGCGCTGTATTTCATCCCGGACATGCACGCGATCACGGTGCCGCAGGACCCCAAGGAGCTGAAGGCGCGCACCAGAGGCGCCGCCGCTCAGCTGCTCGCGCTGGGCATCGACCCGAAGAGGTCCACCCTGTTCGTGCAGAGCCAGGTGCCCGAGCACGCCGAGCTGGCCTGGGTGCTCAGCTGCATCACCGGCTTCGGCGAAGCCAGCCGGATGACGCAGTTCAAGGACAAGTCGGTGAAGCAGGGCGCGGAGAACGCGACCGTCGGCCTGTTCACCTACCCGGTGCTGATGGCCGCGGACATCCTGCTCTATCGCGCTCATCAGGTGCCCGTCGGCGAGGATCAGCGCCAGCATCTGGAGCTGACCCGAAACCTGGCTCAGCGCTTCAATACTCGGTTCAAGAAGACGTTCGTCGTGCCGGAAGCGCACATCGTCAAGGGCACCGCGAAGATCTATGACCTGCAGGATCCGACCGCCAAGATGAGCAAGTCGGCGTCCACCGACGCGGGCCTGATCAATCTGCTCGACGATCCGAAGGTCACCGCGAAGAAGGTGAAATCCGCGGTCACCGACACCGAACGCGAGATCCGTTACGACCCGGAACACAAGCCCGGTGTCAGCAATCTGTTGGTGATCCTGAGTTCGCTGACCGGCACGCCGATCGTCACCTTGGAGAAGGACTTCGAGGGTAAGGGTTACGGCGAACTCAAAGCCGACGTGGCCGACGCGCTGGTCGAATTCGTCACGCCGTTGCGCGCGAAGGTGCAAGAGTACATGTCGGATCAAGGCGAACTCGACCGTGTCCTCGCGGCTGGAGCCGATCGCGCGAGAGAGATCGCAGGCAACACCCTCGCACAGGTCTACGACCGGGTCGGTTTGCTGCGTCGCTGAAACGGCTACCTCGCCTTCGCGCGGCCCAACAGGCGTCGTGTGAGGTCTCTCGTTCGAAGGGGCGAATGGTGCGGGTGATCGACAACATCAAGGCCGGGATCGAAGGCCGGATCCAGGCGCAGCCGTGGCTGGAACACTTGGTCCGTACGGTGGGGCGCTACCAGCGGCAACGAGGCGACCATTATGCGGCGGGCATCACGTATTTCACTGTGCTGTCGCTGTTTCCGCTGCTGATGATCGCTTTCGCGGTCGCGGGCGTGGTCCTGACCAACAATCCGGAGCTGCTCGCGGAATTGCAGGCCAAGATCATCGAGAACATTCCCGGCTCGTTCGGCACCCAGTTGAACGAGCTGGTGGATCAGGCGGTCCGATCGCGGGGCACCGTCGGCGTCCTGGGTCTGCTCACCGGCGTCTACAGCGGACTGGGCTGGATGGCCAATCTGCGGGCCGCGCTCACCGAGCAGTGGGAGCAGAAGTCTCCGGACGGCAATTGGCTGATGACCAAGGTCTCCGATCTGGGAGCGCTGGTCGGTCTCGGTCTCGCCTTCGCGGTGTCGCTGGGGTTGTCGGCGTTGGCGTCGAGCACCCTCGGTACGCGGCTGCTCGAAGGCGTCGGCCTCGGTGACGCGCCCGGGGCGGGCGTGCTGCTGTGGCTGTTGTCGACCTCGCTCGGGTTCCTCGCCTCCTGGGCGGTGTTCGCATGGGTCATCGCCAGGCTGCCCCGGGAACCGGTGACACTGGCCAGCGCGGTCAAGGCCGCCGCCCTGGCCGCGCTGGTGTTCGAAGTGTTCAAGATCGTCGCGTCGTTCTACCTGCGGTTGGTGCTGAACAGCCCGGCCGGCGCCACCTTCGGCTCGATCATCGGCCTGATGGTGTTCAGCTACGTCACCTACCGCATCGTCCTGTTCGCCACCGCCTGGGCCGCCACCACCGCGGAGAACGAGCCGGAAGCGGAGATTCCCGCACCCGCGCCCGCCGTGATCGCGCCGAGGGTCGGCGCACGCGATATATCGATGGGTGTCGGCGCCGCGTTCTTCGGCGCGGGTGCGCTTGCCGCGCTCGCTCTTTCGGGATTGCGACGGTTGCCCGGGCGTCGATGATCAGCCGGTCGGCGGTGCCAGGCGCCTCGTGCCCCGCCGGGATCAGCGTCGCCGGTTGGCCCGCCGTGCTCCCAGCAGTAGAGCGATGACCAGGACGAGACCGCCGACGATCAGCACGGTTCTGGCACCGCTGCGGCGATCCTCGGCAATGGGCATGGCGGACGGGTCGCTGCCCGGCGAAGGGGCCGCCAGGTCGGTTCCCGGCGCCGGAGGCGCGGCCAGGACGACCGAGCTCTGCTTGCGCTGGGGTACCACCACACCGGGCAGGTTGCCGATCGAGGCGCTGCGGGGCAACGCGAATCCGTAGTCGAGCAGCCGGACGGCCTGTTCCCATGGCCGGATCGGGCGAACCTCGGCCTGCAGCAGGGTGACGGCGAGCCTGCGGCCGTCGCGCTGGGCGGCGGCCACGAACGTCTGGCGCGCGTCGTCGGTGAAGCCGGTCTTGCCGCCGAGGGCGCCGTCGTAGTTGTAGAGCAGCTGGTTGTCGTTGCCGATGGGATATCCGGGGCGATCGGTGTCGCCGGGGATGTCCGGGTCGGCGGGGTAGCCCGGGAAATCGGCCTGCTGCGTGTGGATCAGCTCGGCGAACAGCGGGATCGTCATGGCTTCACGGAACAGCACAGCCAAGTCATAGGCCGAGGTGCTCATCCCGGGGCCGTCCAGACCGGAGGGGGTCGCGGCGCGAGTGTCCATGGCGCGCAACGATTTCGCCAGTTCGTTCATCTTCGCGACGGTCGCCGCGTCGCCGCCTAGTTGCGCGGCGATGGCATGCGCCGCGTCGTTGCCCGAGGCCATGATCAGCGCCTGCATGAGCTGCCGGTTCGTATAACGGCCGCCGGGGCCGATGCCCACCCGGGTGCCGTCGACATCGGCGTCGGCCTGCGTGCCGATGACGACCTTGTCGAGATTCAGGGTGCGCAGCGCCAGCGTGGCCAGCAGCACTTTGATCGTGCTGGCGGGCCGGTAGCGGCCGTGTGGGTCTTTCGCCGCCAGCACCTCCCCGGTGTCCAGATCCGCCACCAGCCAGGCCGTCGCCGAAATGTCCTGCGGCGCGGGCGGCACGGCTTTGGGGAGCACGACGCCGCATTCACCGAGGCGGGGCCCGCCGATCGGAGGGGAGGGAATCGGCAGCGGCGTGGGAGTCGGCTGTCCGGGCGCGGGCACCTCGGAGGCGTCGATCGGTGGGGGCGGCGATGTCTTCTGCGGGCAGCCGTCGGTGTTCGGGGTCGTGAACGGCGTGGTGGTGCTGGGCGCCGCCAGGGACGGCACGGCCGTCGCTGCGATCGCGGCGACGGCGAGCAGGCCGCCCGCGCACACCAAGGCGCGGCGCCGGAAGTCCGTGATCTTCATCGGGAGTGAGCCTAGCGAGGGATCCACGCGACGACCGCATATGTGCACCTTCCGAGCCAGAAGGTATTGACACCAACACTCAAATGATAGTTACTATCAAAAAGTGGTAGCTATCATTTGGAGGAGATCATGAGAACCGGTTCGACCCGCCGCTGGCTCGCGCTCGGCGCGCTCGCGGTCGCGATGCTGACCATCGGGCTCGACGTCACCGTCCTGACCGTGGCCTTGCCCACCCTCGCCGTCGACCTGAACGCGAATACGGCTGCGCTGCAGTGGTTCAGCAGCGCATACACGCTGGCGCTCGCGGCCGTGATGTTGCCCGCGGGTGCGCTCGGTGATCGCTATGGCCGCAAGAAGTTCCTGCTCGCCGCGCTGATGCTGTTCGGGGTCGCCTCCGTCGCCTGCGCCCTGGCCGGCTCGCCCGGCCAGCTCATCGCGGCCCGGGTCGCGCTCGGGGTCGGCGCGGCGGCGATGATCCCGCTGTCGATGTCGGTCTTGCCCGACATGTTCCCCGACCAGGTGGAACGGCAGCATGCGCTCACCATCTGGATCACCTCGACCGCGATCGGTCTTCCGCTGGGACCCGTCGTCGGTGGATGGTTGCTGCGCAACTTCTGGTGGGGGTCGGTGTTCCTGATCAACGTGCCGATGGTGGTGATCGGCGCGCTGGCCGTCGCCGCGCTGGTGCCGGAATCGCGGAGCCCGCACCGTTTTCGCATGGATCTGCCCGGTGTCGTGCTATCGGTCGCGGGCATGCTCGGGCTCACCTACGGCTTCATCCGGGTCGGCGAGAAGGGCTGGGGTGACGGCCCGGCCTGGGCGATCATCGCGGCCGGTGTGCTGCTGATCGGCGTTTTCCTGGCCTGGCAGCGCAGAACGGCGCACCCGCTGATCGATCTCGGGTTGTTCGCCGCACCCGGATTCCGTTCGGGGGTGGCCTTTTCCATCGTGGTGAACTTCGCCATGTTCGGCATGTTCTTCACCGTTCCGCAGTACTTCCAGGCGGTGCTGGGCGTGGACGCGCTCGGTAGCGGGCTGCGACTGCTTCCGCTGATCGGCGGGATCGTGGTGGGCAGCAGGCTGGTTGACAAGGCGCTGGTGAAGCTGGGCATCCGCGTGGTGATCACCACCGGGTTCGCCCTGCTGGCGGGCTCACTGATGCTGGGTGCGCTGACCAAGGTGGACAGCGGGTACGGTTTCGCGGCGCTGTGGCTGACGCTGCTCGGCGCCGGAATGGGCCTGGTGATGCCCGCGGCCATGGGCGTGGCGATGGACGACCTGAGCGCGGAGCGTTCCGGCTCCGGCTCCGCGCTGCTGCAGGCGTTGCGCCAGGCGGCGGGCACTATCGGCGTCGCGGTGCTGGGCACCGTGCTGTCCACCCGCTACCGGTCGGAACTCGGCGCGTTGAATCGTGAGCCGATCGCCGACGGCGTCAACGCGGGCGTCGCCACGGCACAGCAGTTGGATGATCCAGCGATGCTGCACCAGGTGCAAGAGGCGTTCCTGGGCGGCATGAGCGCGATGCTGTGGGCCTGCGCCGCGCCGTGCTTACTGGCGGCAGTGCTCACAGTCGTGTTCGTCCGCACGCGACCCGGCCGGGTGCCGGAGCCCGATGGGGCAGAATCGATGCATGTCGGTTGAGCTACCCGCGAAGGGGACGGCGCAGGGTCTGCGCGAGCGGAAGAAGGAACGGACCCGCCGCAGCATTCGTGTCGAAGCCTTCCGGCTGTTCCGAGAACAGGGCTACAACGAGACCACGATCGAGCAGATCGCGGCGGCCGCCGAGGTCTCGCCCAGCACCTTCTTCCGCTATTTCCCGACGAAGGAACAGCTCGTTCTCGCCGACGATCTCGATCCGATGATGCTCGAGGCGCTACGACGGCAGCCGCGCGACGTGTCCCCGCTGACGGCCTTCCGTGGCGCGGTCGTCGAAGTCTTCTCGAGCCTCCCCGCCGCCGAACTCGCCTTCGAGCAGGAGCGCCAAGCGCTGCTGTATCACGTACCGGAGCTGCGATCGGCGATCGGATTGGAGATCGTGCGCAGCATCGATCTGCTCGCGAACCTGCTGGCAGATCATGTGGGCCGCTCCGCCGACGACTTCGAGATCCGGGTGGCGGCGGGTGCGGTGGCGGGCGCTGCCTTGGCCATCTCGACGATGACGCCGATGAACGTGGAGAACATCACTCGCGCACTGGACTTACTGGAGGCGGGCCTGCCACTGCGGCTGGATCACAAGTCCTGAGTCTCCGTCGGCGGATCTACGACGCCCCGGCGGCGCTGGTCTGCCGTAACCGATCGGGTGTGTCGTCGTCCATGGTCGCGAAGAAGCCGCCGATCACGTCTTCGATCTCGGCGATCGAGTCCGCGCAGTAGAGAATCGGCTGGTAGTGCGTGATGTCGTAGGTCGCGGTCCCCATCTGGGCGATGTCGAGCGGGCGCAGCTGCGCATGCCGGAACTCCTCGATCTCCCCGTAGGACGACAGCAGCCCCGCGCCATAGCAGCGGACCTCGCCGTGTTCGCGGACGACGCCGAACTCCATCGAGAACCAGAACACGTCGGCGAGGAACTTCAGCGCGCGGTGGGTGCTCAGCCGCGCGACCGCCGCGCCGACCGTCGCGTAGATCGCCGCGAAGCGTGGACTGGCGATCTGGTTGGCGTGCCCGATGATCTCGTGGATGGCGTCCGGCTCCGGCGTGTACAACGGCGCTGAATGATGCCGAATGTATTGGGTGGAGTGGAAGATCCGATCGGCGAAGGAACCGAAGAACTCCCGCAGCGGCACCAGGCCCGCGGCCGGGGCATAGCGGAACCCGGTCAGCGGTTGCAGCGCCGCGGATACTTCGTCCAATTGGGGAATGTGATCGGTGGGCAGGGACAGCGCCTCGGCGGCCGCCAGCACCTCCGCGCTGGCATAGGTGCGATGTTTGCGGCCGAGTTCGGCCGACACGATCCGCCACACCTGCTGCTCTTCGTCGGTGTAGGCGATGTGTGGGAGCGGCTTTCCCGGTGCGTAGTCGAGCGCCAGCGCGGCGATGGCATTGCGCCGGGCCCGGTAGACCGGATCGTGCACGCCGGGATGCTCCTCGCTCAGGTGCACGGTCACGTCACCATCGCCGGTGCGGGTCACCGGCGAGTACAGCTGGGCCTCGGTGAACATATCTCGATGCAAGCACCGCCGGACCCCGCCGACAACAAAAGCTCGCCCAGCTGAGCAATCTGCCTAGCTGAACGAGCTTTCTCCGTGGCATCACAGCAGTGGAAGCCGCAGGACGGGTGGCCTGCTGATCAGTGGCCGCCGTGTAACGAATGCACCACGGCATGGCCTTTGCCGCGTCCGATCATCCACTTGTTCACCGGTGTGGTCACCACGAACGCCACCGCGAAGGCGAAGGCCAGGGTGGCCCAGAACAGAGCACTGTCGAGGTGGGCGTCCATCGCGCCGGGTACGGCGAGGATCACGGCGTTGTCCACGATCTCCATGACCGTGATCGACACGGTGTCGGCGGCGAACGCGGTGCCGACCGCGGCGGCCAGCGGCAGGCCCGCGCGCAGCACGCCACGCATGGTGAACGCGTAACCGAACAGGAATGCCAGCACGATGGCCAGCGCCATCGTCGAGGTGTTGTTCCAGCCCAGCGCGGTGCCGATCACCATGCCCATGACCTCGCCGATGGCGCAGCCGGTGAGGCAGTGCAGCGTCGCCATCGCCGCCATCCGCCAGGTAGCCGGGGCGCGGTGGGCGGTGTGACGGCTGATGTCGTGCGTCGCATCCGCGTGATGCGAGACGTGCTCGCTGGAAGTGTCGTGCCTGTGCTCCATGCCCGGAACTATACCCCAGTAGGGTATGAACGCAAGCCTGGAGTTCGTGATTTGCCGGACATGAGCGGGCGCTATGGCGCAAGATGGCGAAAGTATGAAGGAGGGCGCATGAAATCCGTGCGGATCGATCTCGACCAGAACTTGCTCGCCGCGGCCGCCGCCATCATGGGCACGTCGACCAGCGATGCCACCATCAACGAGGCCCTGCGCCGGATCGTTGTGCACGAGCGCCAGCTGCACAATCTGGAAAGGCTCGCCGCCAAAGTATTCGTCGGACTACACGACGTCGCCGGGGCGGACCGCTAGGCGGCTCCGCTCGACGCCCTTCGGAACGGTCGGCTAGTTGGAAGACGCGGGCCGCTGCTCGTCGTGAGCCCGCAGCCAGACGGTCTCGAACTCGTGAGCGTCGATCTGAAGTGCGGTGAACTCGGTCTCGGCATTGATCTCGTCCAACGTCGGAACGGGGATCTGCCCGAGTTCGGTCGTGCCGGTGGCGCGATCCGCGTCGGCCCAGTCGCTGTGGCCGTCGCGGAACACCTCGACCTTGCGCACCTCGAAGCCGTCGTCACCGATCTCACTGAACAACTCGACCGGCTCGTCGTCGAAGTCGTGGTGCCATTGCGCCTTCAGGTACCACATCGCCCATCAACTCCCCAGTTCGCGACCGACTCGGTGACCGAACCGCACATCTGCCAGCATATGGCGCGCTGGGCAGCGGGGTGGTGGCGCTGCGGACGGGCGGGCATACGAAGTGTCGGTGGCCGCTGGCAGAATCCCGGACACTGTTGGCCTGAGGCGAGGGGTGGGAGTCATGGCGGTCTCTCTAGTCGACGTGCCGGTAGCGCAGCGGCCGCGTGAACGGTTGCTGGCGCTGGGGCCGCATGCGCTGAGCGACGCGGAGTTGCTCGCGCTGCTGCTGCGGCAGGGCAGACGCGGCGCGAGCGCGTTGGACCTGGCGGTGGAGTTGCTGGTCGAGCACGGCGGGCTCGCCGGGCTGGCGTCGGCGCGTCCGGAGGAGCTGTCGCGTCGGGCCGGCATCGGCGTGGCCAAGGCCGCCGCGATCATCGCCGCGTTCCACCTCGGCGCGCGAGCGCGCGGCGGGACGGACACCTCGCTTCGGTTGACCAGTTCCGCCGACGTGGCCGCCGCTGCCCGTCCCCAGTTCGCGGGCGCGCGCGTCGAGCGCCTGCTCGTCCTGGTCTGCGACGCGCAGAACCGCCTGCGCCAGAAGGTTTTCGTCGCCGAAGGCGCGATCGACCAGGTCGCCGTCCCGGTCCGCGAAATCCTGAACACCGTCCTGCGCCACGACGGCCGAGCCTTCGCCATCGTGCACAACCACCCCTCCGGCGACCCCACTCCCAGCCCCGACGACCGCCGCACCACCACCCTCCTCACCGAGGCCGCACACACCGTAGGCCTCCGCTTCCTCGACCACGTGGTGATCGCAGGGGAGAAGTGGACGAGCGCCCCGGGGTTTCCGAGCCCTTGAATGCGGCCCTTGAACGCAACATTCACTTGATGGCACCGAAACGGGGGTCCACCACTCGCTGAGCTGGACGGCGAAGGCCGCCTTCATCGGGTGATGAAGGCGGCCCTCGGTTTTCGGCTGTGCCGGGAGGTCAGCGAGTGAAGAGCAGGGCTCGCTTCACTCCTTGGATGGCCTTGGTGACCTCGATGCCGCGGGGGCACGCGTCGGTGCAGCGTCTCCAGGGGCAAGGCGTGGGGTGCTCCCGTTCGTGGGCGTCTGCGTATACGGTCGAACCGTGGCCCGAACGCAGTGGACAATTCACGGTGAGCACGTCGTGGACGAGAATCGCCATATCAAGCTGTCGACGGTTGATGTGGAGCTACCCGATGGAGTGAAGTTCACCCAGTACGTCGCGCGGATGCCGCGGTGTGCGATGACGTTGGTGCTCAACGAACGACGCGAAGCCTTGCTTATGTACCGCCACCGCTTCATCATCGACCGCTGGGTGTGGGAATTGCCGGGCGGCTATGTGGATCACGCCGAGGATGTTGCCGCCGCTGCGGCGCGGGAAGTCGAAGAGGAAACGGGTTGGCGTCCACGGTCGATGGAACGCCTGGTCACCTACCAGCCAGCCATCGGCACCTTGGATCAGCCGCAGGAAATCTACCTCGCGCGCGGCGCCGATCTGACCGAGACCGAACCGGACATCAACGAGGCCGAAGACATTCGTTGGATCTCGCTCGAGGGAGCGGGCGCGATGATAGATCGCGGGGAGATCGTAGGCGCGGCGACGGTGGTGGCGGTGTACCGGGCGCTCAGTCTGCCCGTCTAGCGATCGCAAGCACCTGCTGGCGGAATCTGCCGACATCAGGAAGTGTGGCGTACCGTGCGAGACGGTGCCGTAGGTCCCGCAAGTACGCGAGCGTCCGCTGCGATTCCAGACCGCTGACGATCTCGAGGGCTTCGGTGCTGATCCGAACCGCTTCGTGCGGGTCGTCGTCGGCGCGGGCGGATGCCAAGAGGCACAGATTGAACGCGCGCCCACGGACGTAGCCGTCCGACATGTTTAACGACCGTTCGGCAAAATGGGCTGTGCGGGCTGTGCGGGCTGTGCGGGCGGTGTCGCGGAAGCAGTGCGCGGTTTTAGCGGACAGATAAGCTTCGTCGAAGTACTCCAGCCAGGGAGGACGTGCACCTTCAGCGCGGGCGAAGGCTCGTTGAGCCGCATTGAGGGAACCGGCGCACGACGAACTGTCGGCGCGCGCCGCGTGGCCATGTGCTTCGATCACGTGGCATTCGGACTCCAGAGCAGCCAGTCCAGCGCTTCGTGCCGAGATGCGCGCAGCCCGAGCGAGATCGATCGCGTCGCCCGGTCGGCCTACATAGATGGCTTGATGACTCATCGCGGCGAGAATCTCCGCGCCGAGTCCGGCATCGCCTGCGGCGCGGGACATCCGTAAGGCTTGGATCAGATAGCGCTGCGCCAGGCCGTGCTCCTCCAAGTCATACGCTGCCCACCCCGCGAGCTTGGTAAGTTCGGCGGTGGTAGCGAACAACTGTCGTCCGATCGGCTCGGTGTAACTGCCGCGCAGTAGTGGCGCCACCGAACTGTGGAGATATTGAACGAGAGTCGAGCGAACCTTGCCGCCACCGACACGATTGTCCAAGTCGCGGAAAGCGGAGTTCATCTTTCGCACCGCGTCGATATCGGATTGACCGATGCGGCGAAGACCTGCGCAAGAAGTCGGATGTTCCGGCGCGGGCATGGTCAGCCATCGCATTGACGCCGCCGGATAGACCGCCGCAGCGTAGGACGCTCCTATCAAGAAACGTCGGCGCTCCACATCGCTCCTCCATAGCGCAGTCGCGGCAGCTGTTGCCTCCGCCAGGCTCAACGAGAATTCCAACCCGAGATCGGCGGTGCTGGGGCCGCTGGACATTCCGCAGTCGGACGGGACCACACGGCGGCCGACTACTTCGGTAAGGACTTCGGCGACCAGGTCCGGTCCCGGCGGCTTCGGCTGCTCACCGGCCAACCACCGAGTCACTGCGGTGTGGTCGTAGCGAAGTGCGACCCCGACTGCGCTCCCGTGCTCGACTACGCGGCGGGCGAGGCCTTTTCGGCTCAGACCGGTTTCCTCCAACAGCTCCGCGAGGTGCCTGTTCGGCTGCTTCGGCTGACGTCCCATGTCCGGGAGTGTGGCACGGACAACAGCGCGGACGCCATGATCACGCCCGCGTTCACACACCCTGTGCACACACCTGCCCAAGCTGCGCGTCTTACCGATGACGGCATGTGCACGGTCTCCTGGAACTGTCCGGCGCCGTTCGGCTTTGTCCACGTCGCACCACAGTGCCCACAACACTGGAGGTCAGTCATGCACCCATTTGCTGCTATTTTGGTCGTCACGATCCTCGTGACTGCCGCTGCCTTTTGTCTGGCTTTGCGCTACCTCGAACGCGAGGATGGAGCCTCTGCTGCAACGGAACGAATCACGGACGTCTTTCCTCGTGTCTCCGTTGTGGAAGCGCACCGGATCATGCAGCAGTACCGCGATTGCCCGGCCGAAACCTGCGACATCAAGCGGCTCGCCTACTGGACTCTGGTGGACGCCGGACACATCACGCCGTCGGTGCGAGCGGAACGGATCACCCGATGACCATTACCTCGGCCGACGTCGAGCAGTGGCGCCATTTCCATCGCAACTGTTTCGTGGTGGGTGCTTTTCGTTCCCTCGACCAGGCTGGATTCGTCCTCAACGCTCATTCCGGGCACGGGCCGAACTGCCTGCAATACCTCGCCGCATCGGCGTACAGCAGCGGCTTGGCGGACGAGGCACTGGCATGACCCGCATCGGTTGGCTGCGTTGGGATGACGGGACCTGGGCTGCGGTCGATGAGTACGGAATCCCACATCCGATCGGTGTCGACGGCTCGGAAGCTGTCGACGATGGGGACGCGACAGCGGATTACTTGCCCCCTCGAGTGCTAGCACAAGATGAATATCGACAGTTTCCGGCGAACTAGCAGCCGTGATGAACGCAGTCCGCTTCAGGAACGGCGAAGGCCGCCTTACTCGGATGAGTAGGCGGCCTTCGGTTTTCGGCTGTGCCGGGAGGTCAGCGAGTGAAGAGCAGGGCTCGCTTGACTTCTTGGATGGCCTTGGTGACCTCGATGCCGCGGGGGCAGGCGTCGGTGCAGTTGAAGGTGGTGCGGCAGCGCCAGACGCCTTCGACGTCGTTGAGGATGTCGAGGCGCTCGCGGGCGGCTTCGTCGCGGCTGTCGAAGATGAAGCGGTGGGCGTTCACGATCGCGGCCGGGCCGAAGTAGCTGCCGTCGCTCCAGTACACGGGGCAGGAGGTGGTGCAGCAGGCGCACAGGATGCACTTGGTGGTGTCGTCGAACCGGGCGCGGTCGGCCTGGCTCTGGATGCGCTCGCGGGTGGGCTCGTTACCCGTGGTGATCAGGTACGGCTTCACCGCGCGGAACGCGTCGAAGAACGGCTCCATGTTCACCACGAGGTCCTTCTCCACGGGCAGGCCGCGGATCGGCTCGACGGTGACGGTGATCGACTTGCCGCCCTTGGGCAGCATGTCCTTCATCAGCACCTTGCAGGCCAGCCGGTTGACGCCGTTGATCCGCATGGCGTCGGAACCGCAGACGCCGTGCGCGCAGGAACGCCGGAAGGTGAGTGTGCCGTCCAGGTAGGACTTGATGTAGATCAGCACGTTCAGGAAGCGGTCGGTCGACAGGACCGGCACCTGGAAGGACTCCCAGTGCGCGCCCTTGTCGTCCTCCGGGTTGAACCGGGCCACCTTGACGGTGATCATCACCGAGCCCTCGGGGACCGGAGCGGGCTTCTGCGAAGAGGGTGCTTCGGCAACAGCAGTCATCAGTACTTACGCTCCATCGGCTCGTAACGGGTCTGCACCACCGGCTTGAAGTCCAGGCGGATGTCCGAAAGGAGATCCGAGCCCTCCTTGTAGGCCATCGTGTGCCGCATGAAGTTCACGTCGTCGCGGTCCGGGTAGTCCTCGCGAGCGTGGCCGCCGCGCGATTCCTTGCGGTTGAGCGCACCCACCACGGTGACCTCGGCCAGCTCGAGCAGGAAGCCGAGCTCGACGGCCTCGAGCAGGTCGCTGTTGTAGCGCTTGCCCTTGTCCTGCACGGTGATGCGCGCGTAGCGCTCCTTGAGCGCGTGGATGTCGGTGAGCGCCTGCTTGAGCGTGTCCTCGGTGCGGAACACCGAGGCGTTGTTGTCCATCGACCGCTGCAGCTCGGTGCGGATGTCGGCCACCCGCTCGTCGCCGTGCTCGCTCAGCAGCTGGGTCAGCCAGTCCTGCACCATCTGCGCCGGGTTCTCCGGCATTTCGACGAACTCGCTGCGCTGCGCGTACTCCGCGGCCGCGATGCCCGCGCGGCGGCCGAACACGTTGATGTCCAGCAGCGAGTTGGTGCCCAGACGGTTGGCGCCGTGCACCGAGACACACGCGCACTCGCCCGCGGCGTAGAGGCCGGGGACGATGTCGCTGTTGTTGCGCAGCACCTCGCCGCGGATGCGGGTCGGGATGCCACCCATCACGTAGTGACAGGTCGGGAACACCGGCACCAGTTCCTTCACCGGGTCCACACCCAGGTAGGTACGGGAGAACTCGGTGATGTCGGGCAGCTTCTCCTCGAGCACGTCCTCGCCGAGGTGGGTGACGTCGATGTAGACGTAGTCCTTGTTCGGTCCCGCGCCGCGGCCCTCCAACACCTCCAGCACCATCGAGCGGGCGACGATGTCGCGCGGCGCGAGGTCCTTGATGGTGGGGGCGTAGCGCTCCATGAACCGCTCGCCGTCGGCGTTGCGCAGGATGCCGCCCTCGCCGCGGACGGCCTCGGAGATCAGGATGCCCAGGCCGGCCAGACCTGTCGGGTGGAACTGGTGGAACTCCATGTCCTCCAGCGGCAGGCCCTTGCGGAACACGATCGCCATGCCGTCACCGGTCAAGGTGTGCGCGTTCGAGGTGGTCTTGTACATCCGGCCCGAGCCGCCGGTGGCGAACACGATCGACTTGGCGTGGAAGACGTGGATCTCGCCGGTGGCCAGCTCGTAGGCGACCACGCCGGTGGCGACCGGACCGCGATCGGTCTCGGTGAGCACCAGGTCCAGCACGTAGAACTCGTTGAAGAACTCCACGTCGTGCTTGACGCAGTTCTGGTACAGCGTCTGCAGGATCATGTGGCCGGTGCGGTCGGCGGCGTAGCACGCGCGGCGGACGGGAGCCTTGCCGTGATCGCGGGTGTGGCCGCCGAAGCGACGCTGGTCGATCTTGCCTTCGGGCGTCCGGTTGAACGGCAGGCCCATCTTCTCGAGGTCGAGCACCGCGTCGATGGCCTCTTTGGCCATGATCTCCGCGGCGTCCTGGTCGACGAGGTAGTCACCACCCTTGACGGTGTCGAAGGTGTGCCATTCCCAGTTGTCCTCTTCGACGTTGGCCAGTGCGGCGCACATGCCGCCCTGGGCCGCGCCGGTGTGGCTGCGGGTCGGGTACAGCTTGGTCAGCACCGCCGTCCGAACCCGCGGGCCGGCCTCGATCGCGGCGCGCATGCCCGCGCCACCCGCGCCGACGATGACGACGTCGTAGCGGTGCTCCTGGACAGGACGAGCTTCCCCGGTCCCGATGGTTCGTTCGCTGCGCTCACTCATGCGAGGGGGCCTGTTCCTAACTGATGTTGGGGTCGAAGGTGAAGATGACGTAGGTGCCCACGCCCATGATCAGGATCATCGAGATGGCCAGCAGGGTCTTGAGCCAGAACCGGGTCGAGTCCTTGCGGGAGTAGTCGTCGATGACGGTGCGCAGACCGTTGCCGCCGTGCAGCTGGGCCAGCCACAACATGCTCAGGTCCCAGAACTGCCAGAACGGGCTGGACCAGCGACCGGCGACGAAGGCGAAGTTCAGTCGCTTCACGCCGCCGTCGAGCAGCAGCATGATCGTCATGTGGCCGAGCACCAGCACGATCAGCAGCAGGCCGGAGAAGCGCATGAACAGCCAGGCGTACTTCTCGAAGTTGTTGCTCGAGTGCGCGCGCGGCGAGCGGGGCAGATCCAGGCTGGCCGGACGGTCGTAGGACTTACCGAGAACAGGTGCGCTCATCTTCAGTGCTCCGTGAACAAGTAGAAGAACTGGCGCCCGACCGCCGGAACGGACAGCAGGAACCAGATCGCGAGGATGATCCAGAGCATCAGGCGCTGGTACTTCGGGCCCTTGGACCAGAAGTCCACGAGGATCACGCGGACGCCGTTGAGCGCGTGGAACAGGACGACGACGACCAGGCCCATCTCCATCAACGCCACGATGGGCGTCTTGTAGGTCTCGATCGCCTCGTTGTAGGTATCCGGGCTCACGCGCACCAAAGCGGTGTCCAGCACGTGGACGAAGAGGAAGAAGAAGATGGTGACACCGGTGATCCGGTGCAGCGCCCACGACCACATTCCGGGGTCGCCTCGGTACAGCGTCTTCCGCTTCGGCTGGGCCGGAGCTTCAATCGTGGTCATAGAGTGCGGTGCCTCCAACGTCGTTGATGGACCCGGTTGCAGGTCCGACGCCGGCGGCGTTGGGGGCGAATGCCCAGGTGGCTGTACTCCGGCCCGTCGCGGGGAACCTGAACCGATCTGTTCTGGACTCTAATCCCCCAGCAATCGCGGAACTAATTCGGCGTACCGTGCGTTGCGCGACACCCGATCGGGTTAGGCTTACCTTTCTTGATGGGTGCGGGGTTCCGTCGTGGCCCTCGCGCGGCCGTCGACGGGTCGATTCGAGAAGGGTTTCCCGCGGCGGATTTCGACTGTAATCCACTGCGTGACAGCACATTTCGAATTATTTCGGATGTCTGTGCTTCGCACTGGCGGTTTGGCCTCGGCGCTGCCGCTCTCAGTGGCCATGGCCGAATTGTGAGCGGTTGCAATGTGGAGAATGTCTCAGTCGACCTGGCTGAAGCTACTCGTCGGTAATAGACAATCACGGCGGATGCCCGCTCGCAATCGCGAGGCGGAAGTGCTCTCCGTGCGCCGCGGCCTCCGGCAGTTCGATGCGCACAGGCTCGACCCGCGTCCCGGCGAAACGCGCTCCGAGCCGAGGCCCCATTCGACAGGCGATCTATCCCGACGCGGCCGAGCGCACGGCCTTCTCGTACGCCTCGCCCGCGTCGCGGACCTTGATCGCGAGGAACCGCATCCGGTCGGCGGTGAGATAGCCGTTGCGAAAGGCTGTGGAGTCCAGCTCGGCGGCCACCTGGTCCAGTGCCAGGCGCGCGAACCGGGTCTGATCCGACATGCACCAGGTTTACCAGCCGATGTCGGCAAAAATCTCGGTACACGCCGAGAGCGGACGTAACGGTCGGCGGTGCCGTCCTGGCCGGCCACTCCGATCCTTGCCGCACGCACGCCGGCTGAGACGATCCGATCGAGAAGTTCGGCCCGTCGAACCGCTGAACCGACCGGAGAGGTGGCATCGCCCATGGACATCGACTGGAACAAGCTCCGTGCCAGCGCGTACGAGGCGATGGGCCGCGCTTACGCGCCCTACTCCCGGTTCCCGGTCGGCGCCGCGGGGCTCACCGGTGACCGGGTCGTAGTCGGCTGCAACGTCGAGAACGTCTCCTACGGATTGGGCCTCTGTGCCGAATGTGTGCTCATCGGTCACTTGATTTCCAGCGGAGGGGGACGCCTGGTGGCCGTCTCGGTGACGGATTCCCGTGGCGAGATCCTGATGCCCTGTGGCCGCTGCAGGCAATTGCTCTACGAGCACGGCGGGGCCGAGCTCCTGGTCGATCACAAGGGCGGCGCGGTGCCGTTGCGTGCGCTGCTGCCGGATGCGTTCGGTCCGGACGACCTCGACGCCGGGCAGATGTGAGCCGCTTGCGCCTCCCGGCCTCGACGGTGGCCGCATGCCACCAGTGAGAACCGGGGTGCGGCGGCGGCCCGTGCCAGACTGGCGACCGTGACGGCACTGGACGCGGTTTCGATCATCACGACCAAGCGCGACGGGGGAGAACTGTCCGACGCGCAGATCGACTGGGTGGTCGACGCGTTCACCCGCGGCGTGGTGGCCGACGAGCAGATGTCCGCGCTGGCCATGGCGATCGTCTGGCGCGGGATGACGCGGCGCGAGACGGCGCGGTGGACGGCCGCGATGATCGCCTCCGGGCGGCGCATGGACCTGACCGGCCTGCCGCGCCCCACCGTGGACAAGCACTCGACCGGCGGAGTGGGTGACAAGATCACGCTGCCGCTGGCGCCGCTGGTCGCCGCGTGCGGCGCCGCGGTGCCGCAATTGTCCGGGCGCGGGCTCGGCCATACCGGCGGAACCCTGGACAAGCTGGAATCCATTCCCGGCTGGCAGGCGGACGTGCCGGTGCCGCGGATGCGCGACATCCTCGCCGACCCGGCCGTCGGCGCGGTGATCTGCGCGGCGGGCGCCGATCTCGCACCCGCGGACCGGCGGCTCTACGCCTTGCGCGACGTCACCGGCACGGTCGAATCGATCCCGCTGATCGCGAGCTCGATCATGAGCAAGAAGATCGCGGAGGGCACCGCCGCGCTGCTGCTCGACGTCAAGGTCGGCTCCGGCGCCTTCCTGAAGACCCTCGACGGGGCGCGCGACCTGGCGACAGCCATGGTCGAACTCGGCACCGACGCGGGCGTCCGGACGGTCGCGCTGCTCACCGCCATGGACACCCCCCTCGGCCGCACGGCGGGCAATGCCCTGGAAGTCGCGGAATCGGTGGAGGTGCTCGCGGGCGGCGGTCCCGAGGACGTCGTCGAGCTGACCATCGCCTTGGCGCGCGAGATGGTCGCGCTGGCCGGGCTCGATGCCGACCCCGCCGACGCGCTGGCCGACGGACGGGCGATGGACCACTGGCGCGCGATGGTCCGCGCCCAGGGTGGCGACCCGGACGCGCCGCTGCCCACCGCGAAGCACACCGAGACCGTGCGCGCCGAGGCCGACGGTGTGCTGACCCGGCTCGACGCGCTGAGCGTCGGCATCGCCGCCTGGCGCCTCGGCGCGGGCCGGGCACGCCAAGGTGATCCGGTGCAGTCCGGCGCGGGCATCGAGATGCACGCCAAGCCGGGCGACACCGTGACCGCGGGGCAACCGCTGTTGACCATGCACACCGACACCCCCGACGCCTTCACCGGCGCTACGTCGGCCCTGTCCGGCGCTGTCACCATCGAAACCGGTGCCGCGTCCGCTCCCGCTCCGCTGATCCTCGACCGAATCGTGTCCTGATCTGTTGGCGAGCCGCGAAATTCCGGCGGGCGCAGTCGCCGCCTGTGTGGTCGATGGGTGTCCCGTTGTGGACCGGCCCGCATCCGGCGGGCAACGAGATGGTTGCCACGGTCGCAGTCGGCTGCCGTTTCGGCGCGCTGCGGCTACCGTCGACACATGACTGGACCGATGCCTCTGACTCTCGCCTCGATCCGCCAAGCGCCGAAAGCGCTGCTGCACGATCACCTCGACGGTGGCCTGCGGCCCGCGACGGTGCTCGAACTCGCCGCGCACAGCGGCTACGACGACCTACCCGCCACGGATGAGGCGTCGCTGGCGGCCTGGTTCCGTGACGCGGCCGACAGCGGGTCGCTGGAACGCTATCTGGAGACCTTCGCGCACACCGTCGCCGTAATGCAGACTCCGGAGGGCTTGCACCGGGTCGCTCGCGAATGCGCCGAGGACCTCGCCGCCGACGGCGTCGTGTACGCGGAGGTGCGCTTCGCTCCCGAACAGCATCTGGAGCGCGGACTGACGCTGGACGAGGTGGTCGAACACACGCTGGCCGGATTCCGCGAGGGCGAGGCCGCCGCCGCGGAGCAGGGCCACACCATCGTGGTGACCTGTCTGCTGACCGCGATGCGGCATGCGGCGCGCTCGCGGGAGATCGCGGAACTGGCGGTGCGCTTTCGCGATCGCGGGGTCGGCGGCTTCGACATCGCGGGTGCGGAGGCCGGTTTCCCGCCCAGCAGGCACCTGGACGCGTTCGAGTACATGCGGGCCAACAGCGCGCACTTCACCATCCACGCGGGCGAGGCCTTCGGCCTGCCGTCCATTCACGAAGCGCTCGCGTTCTGCGGATGCGACCGCCTCGGCCACGGTGTGCGGATCACCGACGACATCAGCGTGCCCGGCGCGATCGAGGACGCAGAGCTGGGCGTGGTCGCCAACTACGTCCGGGACATGCGCATTCCGCTGGAGCTGTGCCCGTCGTCGAACGTGCAGACCGGCGCCGTGCCATCGCTGGACAAGCACCCGTTCGACCTGCTGGCCCGCCTGCGCTTCCGCGTCACGGTCAACACCGACAACCGGCTGATGAGCGACACCAGCATGAGCCAGGAGATGCTCAAATTGGTCGAGACGTTCGGCTACGGCTGGAGCGACCTGGAACGGTTCACCATCAACGCCATGAAGTCGGCGTTCATCCCGTTCCCCGAGCGGCTGCGGATCATCGACGACATCATCAAGCCCGGATACGCGGTGCTCATCGGATAGGCGACCGGGCTACCGTGACCGACATGGCGACCTTGCGTATCCCCCGCCGGTTCAACGGACCACCCGACTCCGGCAACGGTGGCTACGTGGCCGGTCTGCTCGCCGAGCAGCGCGGCGAGCAGACCGTGACCGTGATCCTGCGCAGCCCGCCGCCGCTGGAGACGCCGCTCGACGTGCGCGGCCGACGGCTGTACGAGGGCGACACGCTGATCGCCGAGTCGAACAGCGGCGAGCTCATGCGGGACGCACCGCGTCATGTCCGGTTCGATGACGCGGCCGAGGCAGCGCGCGGCTATACGAGCATCGAGATGTTCGCCTCTTGCTTCGTCTGCGGCAGCCGGCGGGCCGACGGGCTGCGCATCGAACCCGGACGAGTGGACGAGGCTCGAGTAGCCTCGCCGTGGGTGCCCGACGACACCGTGCCGCTGGGCCCGCCGCTGCTGTGGGCCGCGATGGACTGCCCCGGCGGCTGGTCGCTCCCCGGCATGCTCGAACGTCCCGCACTGCTCGGCTCGATGACCGCCACCGTGCACGACGTGCCGCAGGTCGGCGAGCGCTGCGTCGTCGTTGGCGAGTTCCACGGCGAGCAAGGCCGCAAATGCTGGGCCTCGACCGCTGTCTACGGCGCCGACGAACGCCTGCTCGGGCAGGCCGAGCAGGTGTGGATCCGGCTGAGCTAGTTACTGCTTGTCGAGCCGGGACTCCAGGTGGCGTTCCAGTTCGCGCCAGGCCTGGGCCTCGGCGGTGAACGGCGGGTTGGGCGCCAACCGGGTGGGGTCGGGATTCAGCAGGTAGGAGACATACCAGCCCAGCGGGGTGGATTGCGCCAGCGCCTGCTCCACCGTGTCGTCGTCGGCGTAGTCGGCGGCGTCGGTGAACAGCTCGACCGCCAGGTCCAGCTGTTCGATGTCGACCGCCTCCGGACCTTCCGCCAAGTCCTCGGCCAAGCCGGGCAGCACGTAGACGTTCTCGTCGGTGACCTCCACCTCCAGCGAGCCGTCCACCGCCGCGGTCTGCACGTCGGCGAAGGTGCTCACGCGGGCCAGGTCGTGCTCGTGATCGTCGGCGAGGTAGCGGGCCAGCGCACGCTCGGAGGGGAAGACCGTGATCGCGCCCTTGGTGCCGAGGAAGATCGGCTCGTCGTCGAGGTAACAGCGCAGCGTGAAGACGCTGCCTTCGGACGTGACGATCTTGACCGGGTCGATGCCGACCTCGTGCCAGAACGATTCGTCCTCGTCCTCGTCTTCCTCGTCGTCTTCTTCCTCGTCGAGGTCGACGGGCTCGAATTCCTCCTCGTCGCTGTCGGCCGCGTCGTCGGCGTCGACCACGTTCTCCTCGGCGGCCAGCAGCTCGGCCTCGGCGACCGCGACCGCTTCGGCGTCCACCTCGGGCGTCTGCACGACGGAGTCGATGGCGTCCAGCACATCGTCCCAGTCCTTGGCGATGGCCGCGCCGATCTGGTCCCACAACTCCTCTCCGTCGCGGCCGACGAACGCGCTCACCCCGCCGGGCAGCGCGCCGAGTACCGGATGCGAACCGAAGAACTTGGTCACCGTCTCGAGCTCGCACACCTCACCGATGTTGCGCACCATGCCGAGGGTGTCTTCCAACTCGGCGACGGTGTCCACGTCGGGGTCACCGGCGGCCAGCTCCGGCACGGCGACCAGATCGAAGGTGAAGTTCTCCTCCGGTTCCAGTTCGACCGCGGACAGACCCGCGACAACCTTCCACGCCGGATGGTCGATGAGGTCGTTGTCGGAGCTGGTGCGGATGAACGCGGCCAGCTCCGCCACGGATTCGAAACCGTAGAGGGCATCCTCGTGACCGAGGAACGCCTCCCACTCGTCGTCACCGTCTCGCCAGCGCGGTGCCCACAGGGTGACGAGATCGCCGTCGGTCAGGCCGAGCTCGATCGGGACGATGTCTCCAGAAGCCATGTGCGGAAGCCTATCGACCTTCCGCGTCAGGCACTATCCGGCCCGCCCCCATTCGTGCCCGCGGGCGGCTGCCCGGCCGGGACGAACGACTCGTTCAGTGTCGCAACCACCTTGGATCGCTGCGCGCCGGCGTCCTCGGCGGCCTGCCTGCAGGCCCAGACGATCAACTGTCCGACCTCGGTGGGCGGCAGCGAAGTGACCGATTCCGCGAGGGTCAGGCCGACCATCGCGCCATCGCTGTTCACCTCGACGCTCACCGCGCCGTCCTCGGAGGTGAACCGTCCGCGCACCTGCTTCAGCCCGTACAGCGCGGCTTCCAGCGCCTCCAGTTTCTGGGTAGCCGACGCGACCAGGGCGTCCATTTCCGCGCTCATACCGGCCTCATCCAGGTCGTCGGTCCCGTGTCCGCGTCATCGATCCGGTCGAGCTCGTCCACCGCCTGCTGGCGGGTGGGCAGGCCGAGCCGGTCGAGAATGTCCGAGGGCATGCCGGCCTCGGCGAGCAATTCGCGCCGCCGCGCCCGCGCCGCGATGGCGGAGCGCTGGGTGAGCCGCAGGATCTCGTTCGCCAGCGACTGTGCGCCGTAACGGTATTCGCTGCGCTCGAACTTGATCTCCACCGGCATGCCCTGATCGGTAGCGCGCACCGAGATGGTGCCCGACCGGTTGCTGCTGGCAGCCACCGTGACATTGGGGACCTGGGGTTGGGTCATGCCGTCGGCCTGTAGAAACCGTAGAAGTCCATGCCTGAGTTCTCCGTTCGAATCGAGCTGATCTGGACCGGGTCACCCGCCTCGACCAACTGCCCGTTGCCGATCACCATGGCCACGTGGCCGTCCCAGATCGCCAGGTCGCCGGGCATCAGGTCACCGGCCGAGACCGGTGTGGCCCCGTTGCCCTGCTCGGCCGCGAGCCGGGGCAGGTCGACGCCCGCCTCGCCGTAGGCGTACTTGGTGAGCCCGCTGCAGTCCAATCCCGCGCCCGGGCTGTTGCCGCCCCAGACATAGGGCGTGCCGACAGCGCCGATCGCCGACCGGACCGCCGTGGCGGCCTGTTCGTTGGGCGCCTCCACGACGCTGCCGTCGGGCAGCGTGATCTTCACGCCCTTGCCGTCGTCGGGCGCTCCCGAGGAACCGGTGTCGGGCTTGGGCGTGCCCGAGGTGCCCGGCGTGGTGCTGGGACCACGCATGGCTTGGGACAGCGTCGGCGTGGCCATCGCGGTGCTCAGCAGTTGCCCCGCGCCGTTGAGTGCGCCGGAGGCGGTGGACACCACCTGCTGTACGGGCACGCCGGACAGGGACGGGGTCGTGGGCGGCGGGGTCAGCTCGTTCATCGACGCGGTGTGCGTCTGCAATTCGTTGTGCACCCGGCCGACGACGTTGAGCGCTTGGCCGAGATGGTCGATCGCCGTGCCGACGAGCACCGTCAGCCCCTGCGGGGTCGCCAGGGCCGGACCTATGCTCGCGGCGGTGTTCACGAAGGACTGCGCGATGTCGGTGAGCTCTTTCTGACCCGTCTCGACCTCGCCCGCGGCCTGGTTCACGACCGTCGCCATCTCGTTGCCGCGATCGGAGATGGTGGCCGCCGAGGTCTGCACGCGCAGCGCCTTGGCGGTGGCCGCGTCGGCGGCACGGCCGTCCCAGGCGGTGTTCATACCGTTGATGCTGTCGCGGCCCATCTGGTGGATCTGGTCGACCACGGCCGAGGTGCTGCGCAGCGCGTCCGTGGGGCCGCCCGAGGGCAGCACGCCGCTGCCGAAGCTGGCGAGCAGGTCGAAGATCGGTTTGGCCAGCGCGTTGATGTCGATCACCGGCTCACTCCACTTCGGCGGCCGCGTTCCGCAGCGCGCTCGCGTGGGTGGCGTCGGTCTCGGTGAGGACGGCCGCCGCTCCGGTGGCCGCGCCGCCCATACTGGTGAGCACCGCCGACAGCTGGCCGATCGCGGCGACGTGCCCGGCGTGCGCCGCGGCATAGGCCGCCATGAAGTCACCGCCGATGAGCCCCATGATCGGGCCGAGCAGCGCGGGTTCCGCCGCCGCAGCGCTCACTCCCGCCGCCGCCATATCACCGGCCATGACGTGAGTGGTCGCGCCGTAGGCCGCGATGCCCTCGGTGTCCGCCGACATCTTTCGCATCAGAGCTTCCCCCATCTGTTGTTCCCAGGCAGAGTACGTCATCCACTTGGTTCGACGCGCGCTGTTCCGGTTCGGTTCCGCCGCTTCGGAAAAAAGTTCCGTGGCGTCCGGCGGCGCACCCCGGGCCGACCTTATCGTTCCCTCATGCGCACCCACACCGTGGACCATCCACTCGTCGCCGCCCTGCTGACCACGATGCGGGACGAGCGAACCGCGAATCCGGCTTTCCGTGCCGCACTGCGTGATCTGACCGGGATCCTGATCTACGAGGCGCTGCGCGACGCGGAGGTCGAGCGTTTCCAGATCGTCACACCGGTCGCCCCCACCGAAGGCGTCCGGCTGGCCCGGCCGCCGCTGCTGGTCCCGGTGCTGCGCGCCGGGCTCGGCATGATCGATGCGGCCGCGGAACTGATCCCGGACGCCAGAATCGGATTCGTCGGCCTCGCCCGCGACGAGGAAACCCACCAGCCGGTGCCCTATATGGAGTCGCTGCCCGCCGATCTCGCCGGGCTGCCGGTCTTCGTGCTCGATCCGATGCTGGCCACGGGCGGCTCTATGCGTCACACCCTGCAACTGCTCGCGGCGCGCGGCGCCACCGACATCACCGCCGTCTGCGTCGTCGCAGCGCCGGAAGGTATTGCGACACTGGCGGACTCGGGCCTGCCGGTGCGGCTGGTCACCGCTGTCGTCGACGCGGAACTGAACGAGAACGCCTACATCGTGCCCGGTCTCGGCGACGCGGGCGACAGGCAGTTCGGACCGCGCTGACGGTCAGAGCGCCCGGCAGAAGTCGCGCAGCGCCGAAAGGCGTACGCACGCAGCGGCTCGCGCGGCCGGAAGATCGGCGTGCGAGCCGACCGGTTCGACCACCTCCAAGTAGCACTTGAGTTTCGGCTCGGTGCCGGAAGGTCGCACGACCACACGGGAGGAGACACCCTCGAAGATCAGCGCGTCGGTCCGCATCCGTCCCCGCACCCGGAGTTGGTCGGTGTACTCGACCGGCTCGCCCGCGATCCGCTCCGGCGGGTGCGCCCGCAACCGCTGCACCACCGCGGCGGCATCGGCGGCCGAGGCGAGCCGCAGCGACACCTGGTCGCCCGTGTGCAAGCCGAATTCGACCGCGTAGTCGTCGAGTTCGTCATCGAGGACGCGACCCGTGGCTTTCAGCCGGGCCACCAGATCGGCCACCAGCACGGCGGCGGAGATACCGTCCTTGTCCCGGACCGCCGCCGGGTCGACGCAGTGGCCGATCGCCTCCTCATAGGCGTAGACCAAGCCGTCGCCCGCGCGGGCCAGCCATTTGAATCCCGTGAGCGTTTCCGCGTAGCGGCCGCCGCGAGCGGGAGCCAGCTCGGAAAGCAGTCGCGACGACACAATGGTCGTCGCCACCAGCGAGTCCGGGGGAGCGGTGCGCAGCACGCAGTCGGCCAGCAGTACGCCGGTCTCGTCGCCGCGCAACATCCGCCAGGTACCGTCCGGGCGCGGGACACCCACCGCGCACCGGTCCGCGTCGGGATCCAGCGCGATCGCCACATCGGCGCCGACCCGGGCCGCCGTCGCGAGCAGCAGATCGCTCGCACCGGGTTCCTCGGGGTTCGGGAACGCGACGGTGGGGAAGTCGGGATCCGGTGCGAACTGCTCATCTACCACATGGACGTCGGGATAACCCGCCGCGCCGAGCGCTTCGACGGCGAGTTCGCCGCCGACGCCGTGCAGTGGTGTGAGTGCGATCCGGATCCCGGCGCGCTCGCCCGGTCCGCCGATCCGGGAGGGTAATTCGGCGACGCGGCGCACATAGCGCCGCACCACGTCGTCGTCTGCGGGGGTCACCGGCTGACGATCGATCGGCTCGCTGACGGCTTCGATGCAGCGCTCGATTTCGGCGTCGGCCGGGGCGAGAAGCTGCGATCCACCGTCGAGGTAGACCTTGTAGCCGTTGTCGGTGGCCGGATTGTGCGAGGCGGTGATCTGCACGCCCGCGACCGCCCCCAGCGCACGCACCGCGTACGCGACCACCGGGGTCGGCAGCGGACGCGGCAGCAGCGTCACCGCGAAGCCCGTCGCCGCGAGAATCTCCGAGGTCGCCGCGGCGAACTCGGCGGAACCGTGCCTGGCGTCGCGGCCGACGACCACCGCGCCGCCGCCGAGGCAGCGCTCGCGCAGCCACGCCGCGATCCCGGCGGTAGCCCTGCTCACCGTGGTGACGTTCATGCCGTCCGGGCCGTCGCGCAGCGGCCCGCGCAGTCCTGCCGTGCCGAACCGCAGCATCTACACCCGTTCCAGCACGCCGCGCAGCAGTTTGCCCAGCCGTGGCGCCGCGGCGTGCCCTTCGGCGAGCACCTCGGCGTGGGACAGATGCGCGCCCGTCACCCCCGCGGCCAGATTGGTGACCAGCGAGATGCCCAGCAGCCGGGCGCCCAGCGCGCGGCAGGCGATCGCTTCCAGCACCGTGGACATGCCGACGAGGTCCGCGCCGATCGTGCGCAGCATCCGGATCTCGGCGGGTGTCTCGTACTGCGGCCCCGTCAGGCCCGCGTAGACGCCGTCGGTCAGGCTTGGGTCGATCTCCCTGGCGACCGCCCGCAACTCGGGGTCCCAGGCGTCGACCAGGTCGACGAACGTCGCGCCTGCCAGCGGCGTGCGACCGGTCAAGTTGAGATGGTCGCTGATCAGCACCGGCTCACCCACCCGGAGGCCGGGCCGGATACCGCCCGCGGCGTTGGTCAGCACGACGATCTCCGCGCCCGCCGCCACGGCCGCCGACACCGGATGCACCACATCGGCGGGCTGGTAGCCCTCGTAGAGATGCTGGCGGCCCATCAGCAGCAGCACGGCGTTGTCGTCCACCTGAACCGAATGGACCATGCCGACATGGCCCTGGGCGGTCGGTGTCCCGAACCCCGGCAGCTCCGGCATCGGAACCGACGCCCGCGGCGCCCCGATCTCCGCGGCCGCGTCCTGCCAGCCCGACCCCAGCACCACCGCGACCCGGTGGCGTGACACTCCCGTACGTTCGGCGATCGCCTCGGCGGCCTGTTCGGCAAGCATGATCGTCACCATAGCTCTGTTTGATTATCAGCGCCTGCGGCGCTGAGTGTTCGCGGCCCCTCGGTGGCTCGCGTCCGAGCGGCCGCCGCTTGCTCCTTCGTCGCCTACGCGTCGGCCACTCGGACGCGAGCCGGGCCGCGAACGGACAATGCTCGGTCTCGCTTCGCTCGAAACCGGGAGTTGGGCGGGTGTGGGCGCGTCGGTGGTGATGCAGCCGAGCCCCGGCGGCGGCATCGGCCGGTGTGATCGCATGGGCGGTCGTCCTGCTGGCACGCTTCCCACCGGTGGCTGGTAGCTGGATGTTGGCCAGGTCGGGTGGGCGGTGGCCGGGTGTGGTCGCGGCGGGTGTCAGCGCGGTTGGACGACGCCTGGCCGACTGGCTGGAGTTCTCGTCGCCTTCGGATCAGTCGTGCCGCATCGGGATCGGCGGCATCGAGGGGCGCGACCATGGGCCGGCATCGCAAAGGTCGGGTCGGGCGTTGCTCGTCGCGGGTCGGCATTCGACTTTCTACCCGCGAGTAGGGGTGTTCGATGTGGCCCGATACGCTGCACCGCATGCCGTATCTCGAACGCCAAGGTGAAGTGTTCGTCGTGTACCTCGGCACCGAGGGACAGACGGACAGCGAGAACCGTTTCCACCCGGACTGGATCGACGAATTCCACGGCTTGCTGGACGAGGTCGAGAGCTCCCAGGGACCTGCCGCGCTGGTGACCACCGCGACCGGGAAGTTCTACAGCAACGGTCTGGACACCGACTGGCTGTTCGGCAACCTGGACAAGATGCACGGCTACCTCGACCGCGTGCACTCGCTCTACACCCGCCTGCTCGCCTTCCCGCTGCCGACCGTGGCCGCGATCAACGGCCATGCCTTCGGCGCGGGGGCCATGCTGGCCACCTCGCACGACTTCCGGATGATGCGCGCCGATCGCGGCTTCTACTGCCTGCCCGAGGTGCACTTGGGCATGCCGTTCACCATCGGGATGAACGCCCTGCTCACCGAGCGGCTGACCAACCAGGTCTGTGTGCAGGCGATGACCACCGGCCACCGCTACGCGGCGGACGAGGCCATTGCCGCGGGCATCGCCGACGGCAAGGCCGAAGCCCTCGATTTGCTCGCGACCGCGATCGAGCGGGCGGCGGCCCTGGCGAGCAACCGCAAGCCCAACCTGCCGGTGATCAAGCGCGCCTTGCACGCGAAGGCCCTGGCCGGTCTCGCGGTGCCGACCACCCCCGAGAACCTGGCGTTCGCGGCGGGCTGATTCCGTCCGGCTCGGGGAGCTCGGTGTTCGTGGCGGGCTGATTCCGTCGACCTCGGAGACCCTGGCATTCGCCGCAGGCTGAGCCCGCCCCTTTGGACCCGGCGCGCGCCGCGCTCGGACAGCCGGCTCATACCTCGGCTCCTCTCGGGGCACCGTCGCGCGCGGGCGGATATGAGTTGCACCGGTCCGCACGAAGACGACCGCCGACGAATAGCAGGCCCCAAGTCCGCAGGTCGAGGTGTCGTCTCCACCACGGGCACAACCACGTCTTTCGAGCGAAGCGAGACCGAGCATTGTCCGTTCGCGGCCACAAGGGGGCCGCGAACACGCAGCGCCGTAGGCGCTGCATAAACAAACACAGCAGTGCGAGACTGTGTTGCATGCCACCACCGCGCAGCGGGCGCCAGGAATCGCAACACGACGGCAACGCCGTGTGCGAGGTCGACCCGGCCGGTCGCAGTGACGCCGCGATCCGAGCGGCGTCGGCCGAGCTGATCGGCCTGTCACACGCGATCCACGCCGAACCCGAGCTGGCGTTCGAGGAGGTCCGCAGCGTCGCCAAGACCGTCGTTCCGCTCGCCGAGCGTGGCTTCGAGATCGACAACGGCGTCGCCGGCTTGCCGACGGCGTTCCGAGCACGCTATGGCAGCGGGGCGCTGACCGTCGGCATCTGCGCCGAGTACGACGCGCTGCCCGAGATCGGGCATGCCTGCGGGCACAACGTCATCGCCGCGTCCGCGGTGGGGGCGGCGCTCGGTCTCGCCGAGGTCGCCGACGCGCTGGACCTGACTGTGCTGGTGTTCGGCACCCCTGCCGAGGAGAGCGGCGGCGGCAAGGTGCTCATGCTGGAACATGGGGTGTTCGATGACGTCGCGATGGCGATGATGGTGCATCCGGGTCCGCTCGACATCGTCGGCGCCAGGTCGCTGGCTCTGGCCGACGTCTCGGTGGTCTTCCACGGGCGTGAGGCGCATGCCAGCGCGGCCCCGGAGCAGGGCCGCAACGCGGGCGACGCGGTGACCGTCGCACAGGTCGCTCTGGGGTTGCTGCGGCAGCATCTCCTGCCCGGCCAGCAACTGCACGGTATAGTCGGCGACGGTGGCGTAGCTCCCAACATCGTGCCCGGACGTGCGGAACTGCTGTATTATCTACGCGCAGTCGACTCCGCATCCCTCGACGATCTGATGCGACGAGCGTCGGCTTGTTTCGAGGCGGGCGCCCTCGCGACCGGCTGCACCCACGAAATCCGGACGCTCGCGCCGACGTATACCGAGCTGACCCCGGATCCGGAGTTGCTGCTCGTCTATCGCGAGCAACTCGCCGGATTGGGACGCGTGCCGCTGGCTCCGGAGTTCGAGGCGCAGCGGCCGCTGGGCAGCACCGATATGGGGAACGTCACCAACGTCATTCCGGGGATCCACCCGGTCATCGGCATCGATGCCGGTGGTGCGGTGACACATCAGCCCGGCTTCGCCGCGGCCAGCGTCAACGCTTCGGCGGATCGTGCGGTCCTCGACGGTGCGCTCGCCCTCGCGCGTACCGCTATCGCCGTCGCCCGCGATGACATCCATAGAGACAGGTTGTTGCAACGGCTAGTTCAACGACAGGAGGACATTCGGTGAGCACAACCGGCCGTTCGGCGGCGCCGGCGACGGGCCAGGCAGCGGGTATCCGCGTGGCCGTGGAGAGCACCGGCGGCTCCGCGGCGTCGGAGACCGTGGGATCCGGGCGGGAAGCGGTGGAGTCGTGGCTGGCCGATCACACGGTCGATCTCGTCCAATGGCGCAGGCACATCCACGCCAACCCGGAATTGTCCCGTACCGAGTTCGGCACCACCGAGTTCGTCTCGGCGTGGCTGACCAAGGCGGGCCTGGCGCCGCAGGTACTTCCCGGCGGCACCGGCTTGATCTGTGACATCGGGCCGGACGGGCCGCGAATCGGCCTGCGCGCCGATATGGACGCGCTGCCGCTGCAGGAGTTCACCGGACTGCCCTTCGCCTCGACGGTGCCCGGCGTGTCGCACGCGTGCGGCCACGACGCGCACACCACCATCCTGCTCGGCACGGCGCTGGCGCTGGCCGAGGTGCCGGAGCTGCCGGTCGGGGTGCGGCTGGTGTTCCAGCCCGCCGAGGAGGTCATGCCGGGCGGTGCGATCGACGTGGTCGCCACGGGCGCGATGACGGGTGTGGAGCGGATCTTCGCGCTGCATTGTGACCCGCGCCTGGAAGTGGGCCGGGTCGGCATCCGCGTCGGTGCGATCACCTCCGCCGCCGACACCATCGAGCTGGTGCTCGACTCGCCGGGCGGCCACACTTCCCGTCCACACCTGACCAGCGACCTGGTCTACGCGATCGGCTCGGTCATCACCGGCCTGCCGGGCCTGCTCAGCCGTCGCATCGACCCGCGCACCAGCACCGTGATGGTGTGGGGTGCGGTGAGCGCGGGAAAAGCGCCCAACGCCATTCCGCAGACCGGCATGCTCACCGGCACCATCCGCACCGGAGATCACGCCACCTGGTCGCTGCTGGAGCCGATGGTGCGGCAGATCGTCGACGGCCTGCTGGCCCCGACGGGCGTGCGCTACCAGCTGAACTACCGGCGCGGCGTGCCTCCTGTGGTCAACGACGAGCACTCCACCCGCATCTTCGAGGACGCGATCCGCGCGCTCGGCCCCGACGCGCTGGCCGACACTCTGCAGTCCGGCGGTGGCGAGGACTTCTCCTGGTATCTCGAGGAGGTGCCGGGCGCGATGGCGCGCCTGGGCGTCTGGTCTGGGGAGGGCGAACAGCTGGACCTGCACCAGCCCACCTTCGACATCGATGAGCGTGCCCTCGCGGTCGGCGTGCGGGTGCTGAGCAATCTCGTGCTCGGCGCGCGCTGAGTTCTTCGTCACACCGGCGCTGTTGTTCGTCACACGGGGCGTTGCCGGTGCAGCGGCGTGGCCGAACCCTCGGGTCGGCCACGCCGCTGACGTCGGCGGACTGTCGCGGTCAGCCGAAGTTGCCCGGGCCGACGTTCCGGCTGTTGCGGGTTCGTAGGGCGTGGACGTAATCCTCTGGCGCTCCCGCCTTTTCGGCGGCGTCGGCGATCACGCCGAGGTAGCGGGCCGAGGGCAGGCCGCCCTCGTAGGCGTCCAGCACATACAGCCAGGCCAGCGTGGGTTCGCCGCCGTCGGCGTTGCGGGTGACGCGCAGTCGGATCTTCTTGTGGATACCGAAGTCCGAGCCCTCCCAGCGGTCCAGCCGCTGTTCGTCCTCGGGGGACACGTCGTAGAGCACGACGAACACCCGGGAATTGGGATCCTCCACGACCGTCGCGAGAGGCCCTTCCCAGCCGATGTCATCACCGGCAAAGGTGAGCCGCCAGCCCTCCAACCAGCCCGTCCCGGACATGGGGGAGTGCGGACAGCGCTCGAGCATCTGCGTCGAGTCCATGTTGGACCCATAGGCGGCATAGATCGGCACCAGAGAAGGGTAGCCAATAACCTTCGCAGACCGCGTTTGATTGCCGCACCTGCGGCGCGGCGCGTGGTGCGGAACTGTTGCGCACCGGTAACGCGCTCGGTAGTGCGAGGAGGTTGCCGGATAACGTTTACCCGTGCCGGAGATCCCGGCGCGAAGCACGAGCGGAGGTATCAATGACCCGCATCGCGATCATCGGCGGCGGACCGGCCGGCTATGAGGCGGCCCTGGTGGCGGCACAGCACGGAGCGTCGGTGACGCTGGTCGACTCCGACGGCATCGGCGGCGCGTGTGTGCTCTGGGACTGTGTCCCGTCCAAGACCTTCATCGCCTCGACCGGCGTGCGAACCGACCTGCGCCGCGCTCGCGATCTCGGGATCACCCTGGACCCGAACCAGGCGCAGGTGCAGCTGGCGGAGGTGAACGGGCGCGTGAAGGCGCTGGCCCTCGCGCAGTCCTCCGATATCCGCTCCAAGCTGCAGACCGTGGGGGTGACCGTGCTCGCCGGGTACGGCGAGCTGATCGACCGCGCCGGCGGGCTGGCCGCGCACCGCGTGCTGGCCAAGCTGGCCGACGGCGCGCAGCAGACCATCGAGGCCGAGGTGGTGCTGATCGCCACCGGCGCGAGCCCGCGCGTGCTGCCGGGCGCCGAGCCGGACGGTGAACGCATCCTCAACTGGCGTCAGCTCTACGACCTCGAGGAGTTGCCGGAGACCCTGGTGGTCGTCGGTTCCGGTGTGACGGGCGCCGAGTTCGTCTCCGCCTACACCGAAATGGGTGTGCGGGTGAAGCTGGTCTCCAGCCGCGACCGCGTTCTGCCCGGGGAGGACGCCGACGCGGCGCTCGTGCTGGAGGACGCGCTGGCCGAACGCGGCGTCGAACTGGTCAAGCACGCCCGCGCCGACGCGGTGGAGCGCACCGCCGACGGCATCGTGGTCAAGTTGTCCGACGGACGCACGGTTTCCGGCTCGCACGCGCTGATGACCGTGGGCTCGACACCCAACACCGCCGGGCTCGGACTCGAGCGGGTCGGCATCGAACTCGACCGCGGCGGCTACCTGCGGGTGGATCGCGTTTCGCGCACGTCGGTGCCCGGCATCTACGCCGCGGGCGACTGCACCGGCCTGCTGCCGCTGGCCTCGGTGGCCGCGATGCAGGGACGCATCGCGATGTACCACGCGCTCGGGGAGGGCGTCAGCCCGATTCGCCTGAAGACCGTTGCCTCCGCGGTGTTCACCCGGCCGGAGATCGCGACCGTCGGCGTCAGCCAGAACGCGATCGACAACGGTGAGGTCCCCGCCCGCACGGTGATGCTGCCGCTGAACACGAACCCCCGCGCCAAGATGTCCGGGCTGCGACGCGGTTTCGTCAAGATCTTCTGCCGCCCCGCGACCGGCGTGGTGATCGGCGGCGTCGTCGTCGCTCCGATCGCCTCGGAGCTGATCCTGCCGATCGCCCTTGCGGTGCAGAACAACCTGACGGTCAACGACCTGGCCCAGACCTTCTCGGTGTACCCCTCGCTGACGGGTTCGGTGACCGAGGCGGCGCGATTGCTGATGCGGCACGACGACCTGGACTGACTTCCGTTTCGGCGCGCGCTGTGCCGTGTCCGATTCAGGACATCACGCCCCGAGAACTCGGGGCGGGGCGGGGACGCGGGGAGTCTTGCCACCCTTGGTCATTCGCAGCGTTGCCCATCGTGCGCACATGTGGTTCACTCTCGGCAGAGATGCGATCGCAGGAGGGTCGCGGAGTTCGGTGTGGGGGGATGGGTCCTTTCCAAATCGGCACGAGCGAACGGCCCGGGCCGTTCGGCGATCAGGCGTCTCACCCAGGGGACAACTGAATGCGGCCGACCAGGCCGCACCCGGGAAGGGATTGCGAAAAGTGAAACATCGTAAGCCGAGTCGGGCGCAGCGAGCGATGGCGAGCACCTCGTTGCCGCTGGCCACAGCGGCTGCAGTGGCCACTCTCTTCGCTGCGCCGGCGGGGGCGGCTCCCAACGATCAGCCGACCACTCCGCCGACGCCCGCTCCGGCGCAGCCGGGCGTGAACGAGTCGCCGAGCACCCCCGAGACCACTCAGCCGGAACCGGACAAGCCGGAATCCGAGCAGGATCGGCAGAAGCCGGAGAGCAAGCCGACGCCGAGCCAGCCCGGCGTCACCACGCCGGACCAGAACCAGGCCGTGCCCGATCAGAAGAAGGATCCGCGGCTGGCCCAACCGACCCAGCCGGGCGTGACCACCCCCCGCGTCGCGCCGCTGCCGGTTCCCGGCCAGCAGCAGCCCAGCGATCCGCAGCCCGCGGTCGTGCCGGATCAGGCCGCGCCGCAGCCCGGGGAGCAGGCTGCCCCGCAGCCGGGCACCCAGGGCGGCAACGCCGAGGCGCGGGAGCCGGAGAGTTCCACGCTGGTGCAGCCGCAGCCGCGCTGGCAGGCGCCGCGCCTGGAAGCCGCCCCGCCGGCGCCGGTCGTGGAGATGACCGGTCCGCACGCGGAGATCGGCGCCAACATCGACGGCGGCACCGTGCTGCCCGGTCACGTGGCCAACACCCACCACTTCAGCAACGAGGCCGGTTACGTCGGCACCATCGGCTACCGCACGCCGACCGGTGCGGGTGAAGCCGGTGTCTCGGTGGAGTTCGTCGACAAGAACACCGTCAAGCTGACCACCTACACCGGCGGCGAGGGCTTGGCCTCGAACAACACCACCGCGGTGTTCGACACCACCCAGCTGAACGTGGCCAAGGCCGCGGTGGAGGACTGGATCCGGGAGCAGCCGGGCGGCGCGGCCGCCCTGGAGGCCGCCGCACAGGTTAAGCTTCCGCTTCAGCCGGGCGATTTCGCTCCGCAAACCGTCGATGTGGGTGGTGTCACCACCCAGTGGGGTGGTTCACTCCAGTACTGACACGTGCTGATCTCGACGGGTGGGGCGGTCGTTCGCGGCCGCCCCACTTGTGCGTCCTGGGAAAGGATTGGGTGTGACCTCCGAGGGTGATGCGAGGGAGAACGAATCCGACTCCTCCGGGTCGGAATTCGGTCCGTCGTTGGGGGAGTTCGGGCCGCCGGTCTCCGAGTTCGGGCCACCCGTTGCGGAATTCGGTCCGCCCGTCGCGGAATTCGGTCCGCCGATGGGCACCGATACCGGACCGCGCTGGCAGGTGCCGCAGCAGCCCACCGACCACCCCGAACTGGGTTGGCGACCCGCGGGCGAGCCGGAGACGACGCCTCCTCTCGCGTCGCAGTTCCGCGCGCCGGATGCCACGGTCTTTGCCGAATCCGCCGCTGCCGCGCCCGAGCCGCCCGCCGCGCGCCCGCAGCCCAAGGGCGGCGAGAAGCAGGACTCGTGGTGGAATCAGCCGACCGCCGAGGGCGGCGTACCGAAGCCGCCTCCGCCGGCGGACTCGGGTCTGTCCTGGGCGGAGGACCCGATCGCCATGCGGCTGGCGCTGCGCGTCCCCACGACTCCGGCGCCGGTGCGAAGCTCTCGTCATTCGCGACGCTGGGGAGTGCTCGGCGCGGTCGCGGCGGTCGTGGTGCTGATCGCGTTGACGGTGACGATCATCGCGGTATCCGGTGACAACGGCGACAGCGGCGCCGCTCCCGGTGTCGGCGGCACCACCGCGGCGTTGAGCTGCCCGTCGAACAAGGACGGCAAGGTGACTGTCGGCAACGGCACGGGTGACACCAGTAGCGGCCCCGGCGCCATTCTCGGATTCCAGTACTCCTTCTACGTCGAGCGCAGCGGTGAGCGGGCCCGGCGGTTCGTCGCCGACGACGCGGAGAACGTCTCGACCGCCGACCGCATCCAGAAGGGCATCGATGAGTACGTTCCGGTCGGCACCACGCACTGCTTGCGGATCACGGAGCTGGCCACCGACACCTTCGACGTGGACCTGACCGAACACCGGCCCGACGGGACCACCACGGTATACCGGCAGACAGTGACCACGGTGGCCCGCGACGGCAAGACGGTGGTCTACGCGATCCGGGATCGCCTGTAGCCGGATACGGCCGCTACCGGGGCGGATCTCAGATCATGGGATGAATATTTCGGATTTTGGTCGGGCGTGTGCGACAGTGGGATATCGCGTACCACGGCGTTCCCCGGAGGTCTTCCCATGTCGCCGACCATCCCACCGCTGGCAGGCAAGCTGGACGGCCTGCGGAGTTCGGCGATCCGTGACCTCTTGAAGCTGACCGCGCGCGCCGAGATCGTCAGCCTCGCCGGTGGCCTGCCGGACGCCGAACTGATGCCGCGCGCCCGGCTGGCCGACGCGGCGGCCGCCGCGCTGAGCCACAACGGCTGCCTGCAGTACACCGAATCCCCGGGTTGGGCGCCGCTGCGCGAGGTCCTCGCCGAGCGGGAGTCGGGCAGGCTCGGTCGCCCGGTGCCGCTCGCGGAGGTGTTCGTCACGCACGGTTCCCAGCAGGCGCTGTCGCTGCTGGCCGAGGTGTTGCTCGATCCGGGCGCGCTGGTCGTGGTGGAGGACCCGGCGTACGTCGGCGCACTGCAGGTCTTCCGGGCCGCGGGCGCGCGCATCGCCGCGGTGCCGCTGGACGCCGAGGGGATGCGCACCGACGCGCTCACCGAGTTGCTCGCCCGTGGCGAGCGCCCGGCCGTGGTGCACACGGTGAGCAATTTCCACAATCCCGGTGGCGTGACCATGAGCTCCCGCCGCCGTGCGGAGCTCGCGCGCTTGGCCGATGAGCACGGCTTCTGGGTGATCGAGGACGATCCCTATGGTGAGCTGTGGTTCGACGGCCCCGCGCCGGCGCCGGTCGCGTCGTACTCTCGCAACGTCATCCGGCTGTCGAGCGCATCGAAGATCCTCTCGCCGAGCCTGCGGGTGGGCTGGATGGTGGCGCCGGATCCGGTGTGCCGCGCAGTCGAACTGCTGAAGCAAGGCGCGGATCTGTGTGGTTCGGCGCTCACCCAGCAGATCGCCACCGACCTGCTCGCCGACACGGCATGGCTCACCGCCCACGTCGATCATGTCCGGGGCGTCTACGGCGAGCGCGCGAAGACGCTCGTGCACGCGATGCGGAGCCGTTTCGGGGACCGCGTACGGTGCAGCGACGCGTCGGGCGGCATGTTCGTCTGGGCCGACTTCACCGACGGGACCGACACCGAGCTGCTGCTTCCGGGTGCGCTCGCCGCAGGGGTCGCCTACGTGCCGGGAGCGGCGTTCGCCGTGGGCGGCGGGTACCGCAACTCGATGCGGATGTGCTTCACCACCTCCGACGAACCGACGCTGGAACTGGCGGTCGACCGGCTCGCGCACGCCGTCGCGGTGCGGAACCCTCAGCCGACCCAGCCGTAGGTGCGCTCGACCGCTTTGTTCCACGCGGCCAAACGCTCGTCCCGCTCGGCGTCCGGCATGGCAGGCCGCCACGTCTTGTCGGCGGCCCAGTTGTCGCGGATGTCGTCGGTGCCCGACCAGTAGCCGACGGCGAGGCCCGCCGCGTACGCCGCACCGAGCGCGGTCGTCTCGTTGACCACCGGCCGCACCACGGGCACGTCGAGGATGTCGGACTGGAACTGCATGAGCAGGTCGTTGCCGACCATGCCGCCGTCCACCTTCAGCGTGGTCAGTTCCAAACCGAGCCGCTGGGACTCGGCGTCCGCCCGCATCGCGTCGACCACCTCGCGGGTCTGGAACGCGGTGGATTCCAGCACCGCTCGCGCCAGGTGCGCTTTGGTGACGAAACGGGTGAGCCCCGCGATCACGCCGCGTGCGTCCGGGCGCCAGCGGGGCGCGAACAGCCCGGAGAAGGCGGGCACGATGTAAGCGCCACCGTTGTCCTCGACGCTGCGGGCGAGCGGTTCGATCTCGTCGGCGGCGGAGATGATGCCGAGATTGTCGCGAAACCACTGCACCAGCGACCCGGTGACCGCGATGGATCCCTCCAAGGCGTATACGGCGTCCGCGTCACCGAGGCGGTAGCACACGGTGGTGAGCAGGCCGTGCTTACTGAACACCGGCGTGGTACCGGTGTTGAGCAACATGA
Source organism: Nocardia sputi (assembly GCF_023501985.1). NCBI lineage: Bacteria > Bacillati > Actinomycetota > Actinomycetes > Mycobacteriales > Nocardiaceae > Nocardia > Nocardia sputi. Next base: position 267,224 of record NZ_JAMFLC010000005.1, read on the forward strand.
AATTGCCCGTGCCGTAAGTGTTCTTGGCCTCGCCGGGTGAAAGGCACGCTTGGCCGAAGGTCGCGGCCTGCTGGTCGCCGAGGATGCCCGCGACCGGCACCCCGGCCAGCGGTCCGGAGCTGATCGCCGCGTAGACCTCCGAGGAACTGCGCACCTGCGGCAGCATCGACTCCGGCACGCCGAATTCCCCGCAGATTTCCGAATCCCATTGCAGTGCACGCAGGTCCAGCAGCATGGTGCGGGAGGCGTTGGTCACGTCGGTGACGTGCTCGCCGGTGAGCTTCCACAGCACCCAGCTGTCGACGGTGCCGAAGCACAACTCACCCGCCTCCGCGCGCTCCCGCACGCCGGGCACGTTGTCCAGGATCCAGCGCAGCTTCGGCCCCGCGAAGTAGGTGGACAGCGGAAGGCCGGTGCGGTCCTGGTAGCGGGCCGGTCCCGCGTCGCCGGCCAGTTCGGCGCACAGCCGGTCGGTGCGGGTGTCCTGCCAGACGATCGCGTTGTGCACCGGACGGCCGGTCTCGCGGTCCCACACCACCGTGGTTTCGCGCTGGTTGGTGACGCCCACCGCGGCGATGTCCTCGGCGCTGAGACCGCAGCGCTCCAGCACCTCACCGAGGACGAATTCGGTATCGCGCCAGATGGTTTCCGGATCGTGCTCGACCCATCCCGGCCGAGGGAAGATCTGCTCGTGCTCCCGCTGGGCGACGCCGACGACGCGTCCCTGCCGGTCGAAGACGATGCACCGACTCGAGGTCGTGCCCTGGTCGATGGCGGCCACATAGCGACGCATCCGTGCAGTGTATTTTGGCCGCGCCCGCGGCGCGGCGTGTTCGCGGCCCCTCGGTGGCTCGCGTCCGAGCGGCCGCCGCTTGCTCCTTCGTCGCCTACGCGTCGGCCACTCGGACGCGAGCCGGGCCGCGAACGGACAATGCTCGGTCTCGCTTCGCTCGAAACCGGGAGTTGAGGTGGTATGGCCGCGTAAGGAGGTGATCGCACGACCCGGAGGTGGATGCGGGGCGGCGGTGGTGAACACGGCGGTGTCGGTTGGCTCACCGAGCTGTGGGCGGTGGCTCGCCGGTCGGTTAGGGTGGTCTTGTTACCGGCGAGTAGGTCTGGGCGACACGGAGCCGGGCGCGGGCGGTCGATCCGCGGCGATTCGCCTAGCCTGGACTTGAACGCTCGATCGGACACATCCGCGTCGGCTGGAGGAGTCGAGCATGGCGATGAAACCGGATACGCAGTTCCTCGGCCCGGAGCAGCGCACGACGGCTTGGGAGCGCTTCGGCAAGGATCATTTCGATGTGGTCGTCGTCGGTGGCGGCGTGGTCGGGGCGGGCATCGCGCTCGACGCGGCGACCAGGGGCTTGCAGGTCGCTCTGGTCGAAGCCCGCGACCTCGGGTCCGGCACTTCCAGCCGGTCGTCGAAGATGTTCCACGGCGGGTTGCGCTATCTGGAGCAGCTGGAGTTCGGATTGGTACGCGAGGCGCTGCGGGAACGCGAGCTCACGCTGTCCACCCTGGCGCCACACCTGGTCAAGCCGCTGCGCTTTCTCTATCCGCTGACCCATCGCGTCTGGGAGCGCCCGTACGTGGCCGCCGGACTGGTCCTCTATGACACCATGGGCGGCGCCAAATCCGTTCCCGGACAACGGCATCTGACCCGCGCGGGCGCCTTGCGGCTGGCGCCGGGGCTGCGGCGGGACTCGCTGATCGGCGGTGTCGGCTACTACGACACCGTCGTCGACGACGCACGCCACACCATGATGTTGGCGCGCACGGCCGCGCACTACGGCGCGGTGATCCGCACGTCCACCCAGGTGGTGGGTTTCCTGCGCGAAGCCGATCGGGTGGTCGGCGTGAAGGTTCGCGACACCGAGGACGGGAGCACCGGCGAGGTCCGTGGACATGTGGTGATCAACGCGACCGGTGTGTGGACCGACGAAGTCCAGGCACTGTCGCATCAGCGGGGCCGGTTCCACGTGCGGGCGTCCAAAGGCGTGCACATCGTGGTGCCGCGAGATCGGATCGTCAGCGACACCGCCATCATCCTGCGCACCGCGACCTCGGTGCTGTTCGTCATCCCGTGGGGTGCGCACTGGATCATCGGCACCACCGACACCGAGTGGAATCTCGACTTGGCGCATCCGGCCGCGACCAAGGCCGACATCGACTATCTGCTCGCGCGAGTGAACGAGGTGCTGGTCGTGCCGCTCACGCCCGACGACATCGACGGTGTGTACGCGGGCTTGCGCCCGCTGCTGGCGGGGGAGAGCGACGAGACCTCCAAACTGTCGCGTGAGCACGCCGTCGCCAGAGTGGCGCCGGGCCTGATCGGCATCGCGGGCGGCAAGTACACCACCTATCGCGTGATGGCCTACGACGCGGTGGACGAAGCGGCGCAGGATATTCCGGCCCGGGTCTCGCCATCGATCACGGCGAAGGTGCCGCTGCTCGGCGCCGACGGCTACTTCGCGCTGGTCAACCAGACGGTGCAGCTGGCGGAGACCTACGGGGTGCATCCTTACCGGGTCAAGCACCTGCTGGATCGGTACGGCTCGCTCATCGGCGAGGTCATGGCCTTCGCCGAGGGCAAACCCGAACTCCTGCAACCGATCACGGACGCCCCGTCCTATCTGCAGGTCGAGGCGGTCTACGCGGCGGCGGCCGAGGGCGCGCTGCATCTGGACGACATCCTGGCCCGGCGGACCAGGATCTCGATCGAGTATCCGCATCGCGGCGCCAACTGCGCGGAGCAGGTGGCCCAGCTGGTCGCGCCCGTCCTGGGCTGGGACGAGGAGGAGATCGACCGGGAGGTTCAGACCTATCAGGCGCGGGTCGACGCGGAGATCCGTTCGCAGACCAAACCGGACGACGCCTCCGCCGACGCTCTGCGGATCGAGGCTCCCGAGCCCCGCCCGCAGATTTTGGAGCCGGTGCCGTCCGAAGGCTGAGTGTGGTGAGGATGCCATGTCCACGGATGCCCTGATCGCCGACCGCATGTAGTCGCCGACCTGTTCACCCGCTTCGAGCGCCTGCTGGACGAGGGCGGTGGGAGGATTCCGGCACCATCTTCACGGAAGATGTGGCGGTCCACTCACCGCGAATCCAGGTCAGCGGCATCGACAAGGTCGTCGACTACATGCGGCAGGCCGAGGTCGAGGGGGAGCGCACTCAGCGCACGACCACCGACCTGCTGGTGAACGTCGACGGCGACCAGGCCGCCGCGTCCGCGAACTCGCTGGTGTACTTCTACCGCGACGGCCAACCGCCCCACCAGACGAGCGGCCTGCGACTGGCCTGCACCGCGGTACGGACGCCGACGGGCTGGCGACTCCGTCAGGCACGGATCATGCTCGCCTGGATGCGCAAGGATTGAGCTGTTCCCGGGAAGTTTGTGAGGGGGGCCGATCAGTCCTGGTCCCCGGGTGCTTCCATACGCATCGCCCAGTCGACCAGTGAGCGCAGATAGCGCAGCACCAGCTCGTCCGGATACCCGGACGGGTCGGTGAGGTGCAGGCGGGCCAGTTCCTCCATGGCGGCCAACAGGATTCGCTCCGTCGGGCCGTCCGGATCCACGGTGACCTCCAGATAGCGGGACAGGTGGCGCGCGCCGATCGCCCGAGCGTAGGCGCGGCCGAGCGCGAGCCGCTCGCGCAGCTCGGGCGGCCCGCCGTCGAACGGGCTGAGGATGATGCGCCAGCTGGTCGGCGCGGCGTGCAGGTAGGCGAGGATGCCACGGCCGACTCGGTCCACGTCACCGTGGTCCCAGTCCACGCTGCGCACACCGGCGAACGCGATGGCCGACTCGCGATCCAGCAGCGCCGACGTCAGCCCGGACAGGTCGGTGAACTGCTGGTACACCAGCGCACGGGCCACCCGCGCCGCGCGCGCCACCCGCTCGATGCTCACCGCGCCGAAGCCCTCGGTGGCGACGATGTCGCGCGCCACGTCCAATAGTTGGGTTCGACGGTCGGCGGCGGACATCCGGCGCTTGGGCCGTGCATCGGCCGGATCGGTGGCGCCGCGCTCGGATGTGGAGCGATCCGTGGTCACGCAAGAGAAGGTAACTCGAGCAGCAGATCCACCGCCCGCGCCGCACTCTGCACCGCGCTCTCCATCGTCGCCGACCAGTCGGTGGCGGTCCAGTCGCCCGCGAGCACCAAGGTGGGCACCGAGGTCCGCTGGTCCGGTCGCAACGCGTGGGTGCCGACGACCTGGGAGAAGGTGGCCTTCGGCATGCGCACGACCTGCGCCTGCACCACGTTCGCCGCTCGCGCCGCCGGGTAGTAGCGCCGCAGCAGCGCCATCTGCTCGGCGACGATCTCGTCGCTGGACTTGTGGATCTGCTCGTAGGCGCCGCTGGTGGTCAGGCAGTACAGCCAGGCCTTGTCGGTGCTGCGCCCGGTCATCCGCTGACGGTCGAAGACCTCATCGATGACGCCGGTGCCACCGATCAGCGCCTCGAACTCGGCGGTGGTGCCCAGCGGGCGATCGAGGTAGAGGTTGGTGCTGACGATCGGCGTGTAGCCCAGCTTGTCGGCGGCCGCGTAGATCTCGGCGTGCTCGGGCAGTTCGTCGAGCAGTCCGCCGATGCTGGAATTGGGTACCGCGCACACCACCGCGTCGGCTGGGATCGTGGTGCCGTCGACCAGGGTGACGCCGGTGACTTCGCCGTTGGAGATATGGATACGGCGGGCTACAGCCCGATATCGCACCTGCACGCCGTGCTTCTCGAAGACGCGCAGGGCTCCGGTGACGTACAAGGTGTCCAGATCGGTGGTGGGGTAGCCGATGTCGACGGCTCGCCGGAGTTCGATGCCCAGCCGGATACCCGTGGCCAGCACATCGGCGAACACCTTCGCCGATTCCCGCTGCACCGGTTCCGCCGCGATGCCGAGTGCCAGCCAATCCCACAGCGCCTCACGCGCTTTGGCGGGCATGCCGACTCGGTCGAACCATTGCTCGGTGGTGAGGTCGGCCAAGTCGGCGGGCTGACGCAGACATTGCCAGCCGAGCCGGAGCGTGGCGATCGCCGCGTGCACGCGCTCGAGAGGGTTCGCATCGGGATGCGCGCCGGTCAGCGTGCGCAGCGCGGCGATTCCTTTGGTGCGCATGGTGACGCTGCGGCCGTCGGGCCAGCGCAGGGTTCCCCCGTGCGGGAAGGCGACATATTGCCGTGTGCCGACGCTGGTGAGGTAGCGGAGCAGGTGTTCGTATCCACTGGCGATCACGTGCTGGCCGTTGTCCGGCGGATCGTCCACCGCCTCGGCCCGCATCGCGTGGGTGCGGCCGCCGAGTCGGCCTCTGCGCTCCAAGAGGGTGACCTGCTTGCCCGCTTCCGCCAGCCAGACCGCCGCGGCGAGCCCGGCCAGGCCGCCTCCGATCACGACGTAGCGCCGTGGGTCGCTCATGGTGCCCTCCCGCATAACTGACAACTTGTAAGTTAAGTGCGGGTGAGGAGATCGTCAAGAGCGGCGACGCTGATATCGCATCGCAGTGCCGCAGCGAATCGTGCGGCGCGCGAGCAAGGTTGGGTACGCGGCACTTCACCGGGAGTCGGCGGTTCGAGATATCGGTGTTCGTGCGGCGCGATCACTCGGCCGGGACCGGCTGACACCGAGGACAGAAGAAGATGCCGCGCTCCCGCTGAACCACGCGGTCGTAATGCGGTGCGGTGTCACCGAGTAGGTCGGCGGCCAGCGGTGTGCCGCAGCGCGGGCACGAGCGGTGTGTGCGGCCGTAGACCAAAGGCCGTCGCGGGGGTTTCTCCACCGATTCGGTCAGGATGCGGTGCGCTTCGTTGACCAGTGCCAGCAGGTCCGGCACATCCCCGACCCGGGTCGCGGGATGGACGCGGCGCAGGAAGCAGACCTCGCTGCGGAAGACGTTACCGATTCCCGCCAGGTTGCGCTGGTCCAGCACGGCGACGCCGATGGGTTGATCCGGATACCGCTCCAGCCGCCGGACTGCTTCGGCCGCATCCCAATTCGGCCCGAGCAGATCGGGCCCGAGATGGTCCACGACGTGGTGCTCGTCGCGCACGCGCACCACCTCGACGGTGCCGAGTGCGAAGCCGACCGCTTCGACGTCCTCGGTGCTCAGCACGATCCGGGCGGTGACTCGGGGTTTGGTCCAGCGCTGCCCACAGTGGAACACGCGCCAGCTGCCCTCCATCTTCAGGTGCGTGTGAATGCTCACGGTGGGGGTCCGGATGAACAGGTGTTTTCCGTAGCTGCCGACGCTCTCGACCATTTGTCCGCGAAGATCGACCGTGGCGTATCGCGGCACCCGAAAATCACTGCGGGTCAGCTCTTTTCCGGCCAGGGCGGTGCGTAGCCGTTTCGCTGCCAGAAAGACGGTGTCTCCCTCAGGCATACGGCCGTCCCGATTCGGTGCTGGCCTCGGAGGCCCGATTTCGCGGTAGGTCAGCCGAATCCCGGCTTGCCCGAGCGCCGAGGTGTCCGCTCACGGGCGGCTCCGGAGGCGGAGTCCGCGCGGCGTGGCGGAGAAGCCCGCTTCGGTCAGGAACCCGGCGAAGGTGTTGCCGTGCACGGTGTCACCGTTGACCCGGTCGATGACCAGCGAGTCCACCCGGCGGAGACGGACCAGGTCGGCGAGCGCCGCGGCGGCGCCACGGCGTGCTTCGGCGTCCTCCGTGAAGGTGAGCAGGGTCTTGCCGCCTCGTTCCAGATACAGGACCAGTTCGCCGTCGACGAGCACCACCAGCGCTCCGGCTTTGCGCCCGGGCCGGTGCCCGCCCTCGACATCGTTCTTCGGCCAAGCCAGCGCGGCGCCGTACGGGTTCGCGGGATCGCACGCGGCCAGCGCCAGTACCGTGCCGGTCGGCTGCCTGGACTCGGGACGGGCGCGTTCGGCGTCGAAGGACCGCAGCCGGTCGACCACGTCGGTGGTGGAGAACTGCGCGCCGCCGAGGGAGTCGACGAAATAGCCGCGACGGCAGCGGCCGCGGTCCTCGAATTCGGTCAGCACCCGGTACATCAGCGCGAACCCGCCGGGCACCCCCTCGTTCTGCACCGATCCCCTGGTCAGCACGCCGTACCGCTCCAGGAGCAGATCCGCGGTCGCGTGTGCGCGCACCGTGTTGTCCGAGACCCGCTCCGGCAGCAGCGACCATCGCCCGGCGACCGAGGGCGGACCGGAACGGGTCGGCATGCTCGGGCGGGGCAGGTAGGCCCGGCCCCGGGGCGCGCGTCGGGGGGTGCGGTGTGCCGTGGTGGTCCGCGTCGTGCCGGACAGCAGCGCCCGGACCGGCGCGAACGTGTCACCGGAAACCATGCCGGCCCAGACCAATTCCCACAGTGCGGAGGCCGCCGCGGCGTCGTCGAGCAGGCCGGTGGCGTCCGAGAGCTGCCGGAAGAAGTACGCGCCGCCGCCCTGCGGCACCGGTATCAGTCGCGCGGCGTGTGCATCGGAGACCGAAAGTCCATCGTGGGCTGCGTATTCCGAGACGGCAGGCACTTCGGCGCCGTTCGGGAGGGCGGCACCGCCCGCTCCTTTGCGCGGCCCGGTCGACTGCTGATCTCGGTGGCCGTCGCCGTCGACCGCACTGCCCGGCGGCGGATCCGGCTCGTCCAGCGGCACCGGTGCTCGATCCGGCCGGGTCGGCGCGGGATCGAGCGGCGTCCACGGTACGAAAGTCGCGCCCATGGCGGCGAGCAGGCGCGACTGGAGGTCCGTGAGATCGATATCGTCCGGCGGCGCGAGGGTGAACGGCGCCTGCTCGGCCAAGTGCAGAGCGATCCAGCCGTCCTTGGCGGTGATGGCGCCGTGGCCGGACCAGATCACCTCGCCGGTCGCCATGAGTTCGTCCAGCATGGCGGGGGTGTAGTCGGGCACCCGCGCGGGCAGCACCAGCGATTCCCAGGCCGATGCCGGGATCGGCACGCCCGCGAGCTGTTCCACGACGGCCGCCACGCCCTCGACGCCGCGCAGTTCGCGGCCGCCGATGTGCTGCCAGGACGGGAGGAAGCGTCCGAACGCGGCGGTCGAGACCGGCTCCACCTCGTGCCTGGCCGCGGCGAGTGAGCGGCGGCGCAGCCGGCGTAGCACCTGAGCGTCACACCATTCCGACCCGGCGGCCGAAGGCGTGAACTCGCCTTCCACCACGCGCTTTTCGCTGACGAGCCGGTGCAGTGCGGTGGCAGCCACCGCGGTGCCGAGTCCGAATCGCGCCGCCACCGCATCCGTGCCGAACGGGCCGTGCGTACGGGCGTAGCGGCCGACCAGATCGCCGAGCGGATCGGATACCGGCTCGATGAACGCCGAGGGCGTGCCGATCGGCAGCGGAACCCCCAGCGCGTCCCGCAACCGGGCCGCGTCCTCCACCGCGACCCACCAGGCGCGTCCCGCGAAGGAGACCTCCAGCGCCCGCCGTGCGGCCACGAGGCTGCCGAACCAAGCGGTGGGGTCCTCGTCACAGCGTTCGGCGGCTTCGGCGGCGGTGAGCGGCCCGAGCAGCCGCAGCAGATCAGCCAAGCCCTCGGCGTCGCGTGCGTGCCGCTCGGGGGTGAGGCGTTGCAGTTCCCGTTCGGTCTGCTCGATGACCGCGGCGTCGAGCAGTTCGCGCAGCTCGACCCGGCCGAGCAGTTCGGCCAGCAGCCCGGAGTCGAGCGAGAGCGCGGCGGCGCGGCGCTCGGCCAGCGGGCTGTCGCCGTCGTACATGAACTGCCCGATGTAGTCGAACAGCAGGGCGTTCGCGAACGGTGACGGCGTCGCCGTCTCCACCTCGACCAGCCGCACCTGACGCCGCCCCACCCGGCCGAGCAGATCGCGCAGCGACGGCAGGTCGTAGACGTCCCGCAGGCATTCGCGCACCGTCTCCAACAGGATCGGGAACTCGGGGAATTTGCGCGCCACGTCCAGGAGCTGGGCCGAGCGCTGTCGCTGCTGCCACAGCGGGGCTCGCTTGCCCGGGTCGCGACGCGGCAGCAGCAGTGCGCGCGCGGCGCATTCGCGGAACCGGGAGGCGAACAGCGCCGAGCCGCCGACCTGTTCGGTGACGATCTCGTCGATCTCGTCGGACTCGAAGACGAACAGTTCGGCGCCGGGCGGATCGTCGGTGGTGTCGGGCAGTCGCACGACGATGCCGTCGTCGGAGGCGTTCGGCGCGGCGTCCACGCCGTAGCGTTCGCGCAACCGGGCCCCGATGGCCAGCGCCCAGGGGGCGTGCACCGGAAGGCCGTAAGGCGAGTGCAACACCAGCCGCCAGTCGCCGAGTTCGTCGCGGAACCGCTCCACCACCAGGGTGCGGTCGGTGGGCAGGTGCCCGGTCGCGGTGCGCTGTTCGTCCAGCAGCGTGAGCAGGTTCGCGGTCGCGTTGTCGTCGAGGCCCGCCGAGCCCATGATCCGCGCGACGCCCTCCGGCATCGGATCGGCGGCGGACGCGCTCAGTTCGCCCCGCGCCGCACGCGGCATGTCCGGGCCGCCGCCGTCGTGCTCCGGCCGCGCCTTCGCCCGCGACGATTTCGCCGGGCTCGATGATGATCCGCCGCCGCGCCGCGAAGTCTTTCTCTTCGGAACGTCCGGTTCGACGGCACGCTCCTGGGCGACCGTGCGCACGAACTCGCCGAGCGCCGCGCCTAGTTCGGCAGGCCGCCCGAGGCCGTCGCCGTGCCAGAACGGCAACCGGCCCGGCTGCCCGAACGCGGGCGTCACCAGCACCCGGTCGAAGGTGATCTCCTCGATCCGCCAGCTCGTCGCCCCGAGCGCGAACACGTCGCCGACCCGGGACTCGTAGACCATCTCCTCATCGAGTTCGCCAACCCGGGAGGCTTTCTCACCCACCATGTACACCGCGAACATGCCGCGATCGGGAATCGCGCCGCCCGAGGTCACGGCCAGGCGTTGCGCGCCGGGACGTCCGGTGAGCGTCCCGGCGTCGCGATCCCAGACCAGGCGGGGACGCAACTCGGCGAACTCGTCGGAGGGATAGCGCCCGGAAAGCAGATCCAGCACCGACTCATAGGCCGAGCGCGGCAGCGATGCGTAACTTCCGGTGCCCCGCACAACCTCGAACCACGCGTCGACATCCAGCGAATCCAGCGCACACGCGGCGACGGTCTGCTGGGCGAGGATGTCCAGCGGGTGTGCCGGGATCTGGATCGCCTCGATCTGCCCCGATGTCATCCGCTGCGACGCCACCGCGCAGTGGATGACATCGGTGCGGTGCTTCGGGAAGATCACCCCGCGCGAGATCTCGCCGACCTGATGCCCGGCCCGCCCGATCCGCTGCAATCCACTCGCTACCGAGGGCGGCGCTTCCACCTGGACCACCAAGTCGACCGCGCCCATGTCGATGCCGAGTTCCAGGCTGCTCGTAGCGACGACGCAGCGCAGCCGCCCGCTCTTGAGATCGTCTTCGATCAGCGCCCGCTGCTCCTTGCTGACCGAGCCGTGGTGGGCTCGCGCCAGCAGGGACCCGGCGCCGTGGATCACCTCGGTGGACGCGCCGAGCTGCGCGGGCGGCTTGTGCTCGGTCTCCACCGGCTCGCCGAGCCGCGCCGCGTAGGCCTCGTTCAGCCGGGCGGTGAGGCGCTCGGCCAGCCTGCGGGAATTCGCGAACACGATCGAGGACCGGTGCTCGAGCACGAGCTCGACGATCGCCTCGTCCACGTGCGGCCAGATGGATCCCGGTTGGTCGGAGTCGCCCGGTTCGGTCATGTCCGCCACCGGCACCCGAACCGACAGGTCGAACGTCTTCGGCGCGGGCGGAGCGACCACCGTGATCGGCGCGTTGCCCACCAGGAACCGTCCGACTTCCTCCGGTGGCCGCACGGTCGCCGACAGCCCGATGCGCTGCGCGGGCCGCTCGGTCAGCAAGTCGAGCCGGGCCAGTGACAACGCCAGGTGCGAACCGCGCTTGGAACCGGCGATCGCGTGCACCTCGTCCACGATCACCGTGTTCACCTCGCGCAGCGTGTCCCGGGCCGACGAGGTGAGCATGAGGAACAGCGACTCCGGCGTGGTGATCAAGATGTCCGGCGGGGTGCGCAGCATGGACCGCCGATCGGAGGAGCTGGTGTCGCCGGAACGGACCCCGACGGTGATCTCCGGCCGCCGCAGGCCCAGGCGCTCGGCGGTCTGCGTGACGCCGACCAGCGGCGCTCGCAGATTGCGTTCCACGTCCACGGCGAGGGCCTTCAGCGGGGACACGTACAGCACGGAGGTGCCTGCCCGCTCGGGCCGCTGCTCCCGGGTGGCCAGCTGGTCTATCGCCCACAGGAACGCCGAGAGCGTCTTGCCGGATCCGGTGGGCGCGACGACCAGCGTGTGCTCGCCCGCCGCGATCGCCTGCCACGCCCCCAGCTGCGCGGACGTCGGCGCGGGGAACGCGCCGTCGAACCACTCCTGGGTGGCGCGGGAGAACTGGGGCATGAATTCAGTGTGCACCGGCCCACCGACAAGCACGCCCGTACCGCCTCGCGAGCGAAGCACGAGCAATCGAACAACGTACGACCATGCCGGGCCGTACGCTTCCACAGGTGCAAAAAGTGCTCAGACTCGACCTGGTCAGCCATGGGATGACCGAGGCGATGCGAAAAGCACGTTTCCCGGTGGACGAATCGCTGACCGAAGCGGGCAGGCGGGCGGTCGTCGGATGCGGTCCGCTCACCGCCCCGCGAGTGCTCACCGGGCCGGAGCGCCGGACGGTGGAGACCGCCGCGCTGCTGGGATTGCCCGGCGAGGAGGACAACCGGCTGCGCGACCTGGACGCGGGCGCCTGGCGTGGCGGTGAACTGATGTCGGTGCCCCAGGACCAGCTGTACGCCTGGCTGACCGACCCCACTTTCCGCGGGCACGGTGGCGAGTCCGTGGTGGACGTGATCGAACGAACCAGGCTCTGGATGGCCGAGATAGCCGCGCAATCGGTGTCCACGATCGCGGTGACCCACCCGGCTGTCGTCCGGGCCGCGCTGCTGGTGACGCTGGACGCCCCGCCCAAATCGTTCTGGCGCATCGATGTTCCGCCCGGCAGCGTGACCCGCCTGCACTATCGCGGCGAATGGACGTTGCACTTCACGGCCTGACGCGCGGTCCTGCTCGCACACCGATCGACCGGACCGGTGGCAGTCGGGAGCCTGGGCCCGCGGCGGCGCGGCCTGGACATCGGCTGCGGTGGCACGGTGGGGGGAAGCGGCCCGGGAGAATATCTCCCGAGCCGCTGTGCGAATGATTCAGCAGTTGGTCGGTGCGGGTTCGCCGCGGAACCTGGCCTCCACGTAGTTCCACGCGTCGGCGAATCCGGCGACCGCCGCGGTCATGTGCTCGGAGATGTCGACGGTGTGGAAGTCCACCGGCGCGCCCGCCCTGCAATACCGGTCGGCGACCTCGGCGACGGGCCCGTAGAAGGTGAGCGTGTCGAAGCGGCCTTGCCAGAGGAAGGTCGGCACGGTCGGCACGCCCTCGAAGTGCCGCAAGCTGTTCTCCCGCAGAACCGCTCGTGCCTCGGGGCTGTCCATCAGGCTTCTGGACGCCGCCATCTGCTCCGCGCTGCGGAAGGCGCCGTGGAAGAGCAGGAACCGCCGGCACGCGTCGTGGGTGAATTCCCGGAACCACAAACCGTTCTCGTTGAGCTGGTCGGAGATCGGCAGCCGGTCCGGGTACTCCCGCTCCAGTCCCATGGCGGCGGCGAAGGCCAAGCCGAATCCGGGATGCGGGTCGAAGCCGAGCGCGAGCGCCATCTCCTCGAGGTCGGCGGGGATGCCGCCCGCCACGGCGGCGGCGAGCTTCAGTTCCGGCGCGTAGGTGGGTTGCAGGGCGGCGGCCCACGCGGTGGCCATGCCGCCGCCGGAGTAGCCCGCGATGGCGGCGGGGGAGTCGGACAGACCGAGTTCGGCGACCTTGCGGACGGCCCGCACACTGTCGAGGGTCATCATGCCGCCCAGTCGCGCGGCGCCGTAGGCGGAGGTGGGACCCAGATAGTCGGGCAGCGAGATGGCCCATCCGCGTCCGATGGGCAGCATCGCGCCGACCGCGTCCTGCAACTCGCCGTTGAACAGCGAGCGCGAGGGATTGCATTGGGTGCCGAGGGAATTGATCAGCGCCTGGTAGGAGACCAGCGGCGGGTTCTTCACCCCGATCGGCAGCAGCACCGTCGTGACGCCCATGACGGGCTTGCCCTGGGAGTTGGTGGAGCGGAAGGCGACTTGCCAGCCCTCGGTTCCCACATACGGGCCGGTGTCGATCCTGCGCGTACGCACGACGTCGCCGGGCGCGAGGTCCGCCAGGTGGGACGGCGCGTTGAAGAACAGGTCGGGATCGGGGGTGGGATAAAGCGGCTGGGCCGTAGCGGGCAGGCCCAGCAGGCCGAGCGAGACGATGCTCACCAGCAAGATCGCAATCCGGAATGGAACTCTGGACACGGGTTTCCTTCGAAAGTCAGCCGTCACCGTCCCACCGCGCCGCGGCGTCGGTGTTTCGGACGGACCGGCACTACACGGAGAGCCGCAGCGAACCACGTTCACTGCGGTACAGAGCAGAAGGAACCGCCGCTGCGGCGACCCTCGAGCCGATCGCGGCGACTGGCGCACCTCCTTCGACTCCGGGACCGCCGGTAGCCGCGAAGGCGGCACCATCCGCTGCGAAGATAGCGCCCCATCGATCGCGGTGCCGCACCGGATCAGGCGAACCGGACAAGTCACAATGCCAGTGATTTGCCATTCAACCAGATCACTATGGGAGGTGGCCTGCAGGCCGTCCACCGAGCCGCCGTCGCCTCGCGTGGATCAGGCGAAGCTGAGCACGGTCCGATCGCCCAGCGGACGTTCCAGGTCGACGACCACCACGCCGTACTCGCGCTTCTGCTCCGGGTTCGCGCCCTGGCACGGCGGCATCCCGCGATGCAGGCCGCGGATCAGCCGCACGCTCACCCGGTCGGCCGATTCCTCCACGCGCGCGGTGAAGCCGATGCTCGGGCAGCCGACCGGGCCCGGGATGTGGATCGCGAGCTTGTCCGTACCGTCTTCGATGTCGTACTCGGAGAAGGGCATCGCCGAACTGGGTTCCAGGTCCGGGGCATGCGGGATGACGATCATCGTTCCGCCCGCGTATCCGCGGGGGCCCGGTTCGGCGCGCGTCCCGGCCGCCGCTCCCGCGGCCTGCTCGGGCGCGGACGGGGCCGCCTGCTGCCCGCACGCGGTCAGCGCTCCGAACGCGAGGGCGGCGACGAGCGCCGTGCTCCTCCTGAGCATTGCCATCTACCCACCTTCACACAGGTGGCTGGAGGTGCGGCGGAAGTGCGGCGGTGTGGCACGGGCTCGCATCGCCGCGTCCGTGACGTAAGCGTGCTTGTGTGTGCACCGTCACACGGACCTCGCACTGTGCTTAGGTTGTGCCCATTCCTGCTGTCAATAATTGGGCACATTGCTCAATCAAATTGTCCAAGGTTGTGCGTTCCGATTATCGAGGACACGATATCGGCAACAAGTGCTCAACAAGGTAGGCGCCGGATCGGCGCCGTGTGGACGGGTGGATCTGTATGACCGAGCTCGCTGACCGCGACCTGATCGCAGCTTCCTACGACCTCGCCGACCGTTACCGCGTCGGCTCGGACACCGTGGTGCTCACCGGCGTCCAGGCCATCGCGCGACAATTGGTCGAGCAGCACGTCCGTGATCTCCGAGCGGGCCGGCGGGTCGGCACGTTCGTCTCCGGGTACCAGGGCAGTCCGCTCGGCGGCGTCGACAAGATGCTGTCCGGAATGCCGGATGTCCTCGCTGAGCACGACATCGCCTTCGTTCCGGGGCTGAACGAGGAACTGGCCGCGACCTCCGTCTGGGGGAGTCAGGCGGATCTGCCCGCGGGCACCGCGACACACGACGGCGTCGTCGGTGTCTGGTACGGCAAAGGCCCAGGCCTGGACCGCGCGACCGATGCCCTTCGCCACGCCAACATGTACGGCGCGAATCCGCGCGGCGGCGTCCTGTTGCTGGTCGGCGACGATCCGGCGGCGAAGTCCTCCACTGTGCCCGCGGTGAGCGACCGCTCGCTGGCGGCGATGAACATTCCCGTGCTGTTCCCGCGCAACGCGCGCGAGATCATCACCATGGGCCTGCACGGGGTCGCCCTGTCCCGCGCCTCGGGCTGCCTCGTGGCACTGAAGATCGTCGCCGACGTAGCCGACGGCGCCTGGACGGTCGACGGCTCGGTCGGGGACATCGACATCGTCGTGCCCGAGATCGACTGGGACGGCCGGCCTTTCCGCTACCGGCAGCGTCCGATGGGCGCGCCCGCCGACAGCCTGCTCGCCGAGGCGGATCTCTACGGTCCCCGTTGGGAACTGGTGCGGGCCTACAGCACCCGCAACGGGCTGGACGTGATCGAGGTCGACCCGGCCCGCGCCACGATCGGGATCGCCGCCACGGGCACCACCTTCGACGCGGTCCGCCAAGCGCTGATCGACCTCGGCGCGGACGACGACGCGCTCCGGGACGCGGGCATCCGGCTGCTGCGCATCGGGATGCCGTATCCGGTCGCGCCCGAACGCGTCCGCGAGTTCGCCACCGGCCTCACCCGGCTGATCGTCGTCGAGGACAAGACGGCCTTCATCGAGACCCAGATTCGAGACATTCTGTACGGCGTCCCGGCCGCCCCCGAGATCGTCGGCAAGCGCGACGGCGCGGGCCGCCCGCTGTTCGGCACCGATGGCGAACTCACCTCCGGGCGCATCGCCGCACCGCTGCGCCGCGTGCTCGACGGGCACGTCGAGATGAAACGCCCGCTGCCGCAACCGCTGTCGCTGTCGGTGCTGCCCGCCAAGCGCACGGCCTACTTCTGCAGCGGTTGTCCGCACAATCGATCCACCGCAGTGCCGGAAGGGTCGCTGGCGGGCGGCGGGATCGGCTGCCACACCTCGGTGACCATGTCGGGGCGCACGGACAGCAAGGTCACCGGATTGACCCAGATGGGCGGCGAGGGCTCGCAATGGATCGGTCAGGCCCCGTTCACCGATGTGCCGCACCTGTTCCAGAACATCGGCGACGGCACGTATTTCCACTCCGGTCAGCTCGCCGTGCAGGCGTGCGTGGCCGCCGGGGTGAACATCACCTTCAAGCTGCTGCACAACGACGTCGTCGCGATGACCGGCGCGCAGCACGCCGAAGGCGCCCTCACGGTGCCGATGCTCACCCACAAGCTCTCGATCGAGGGTGTCCGGCGCATCATCGTCTGCGCCGACGAGCCCGAGCGTTACCGCAAACGCGATCTCGCTCCTGGCACCCTGCTGTGGCATCGGGACCGTCTCGATGAAGCGCAGCGCGCCCTGCGCGAGGTGCCCGGCGTCACGGTGCTGATCTACGACCAGCACTGTGCGGCCGACGCGCGGCGGCAGCGCAAGCGCGGCACCCTGCCGGTGCGCCGCACCCGGGTGGTCATCAACGAGGCGGTGTGCGAGGGCTGTGGTGATTGCGGCGTCCGGAGCAATTGCCTGTCGGTGCAGCCGGTGGACACCGAGTTCGGCCGCAAGACCAGGATCGATCAGACCTCGTGCAACACCGACTACAGCTGCCTGGACGGCGACTGCCCGTCGTTCGTCACGGTCGAGCTGCCCGACCCTGCCGAGCGCGAGCGGCGCGAGGAAGTTCGCCGCGAGCAGCCTCCGCGGCTGCCGGACCTGGCGCACGAACCGCCGACGACCACGCAGAACGTCTTCCTCGCTGGCATCGGAGGCACCGGCATCGTCACCGTGAACCAGGTACTGGCCACCGCCGCGATGCGGGCCGGGTACGAGGTGGCGAGCCTGGACCAGATCGGCATGAGCCAGAAGGCAGGTCCCGTGGTCTCGCACCTGCGGTTCGCCGTGGACGCGCTGGAGCCGGCCAACCGGCTGGCCCCGGCCTCGGCCGACTGTCTCGTGGCTTTCGACCTGCTGACCGCCGCCGACACCAAGAACCTGGCTTACGGGTCCGCCGCGACGACCGTGTCGGTGGCCTCCACCAGCAGGACTCCGACCGGGGACATGGTCTACGACAAGTCGGTCGGCCATCCCGACGAGGCGATGCTGCTGGAGCGGTTGGCGAAAGTATCGCGGTCGGTGCGGTCCTTCGACGCGCTCGCCGCCGCGCAAGTCCTCTTCGGCAACACCGCCGCCGCGAACTTCCTGCTGGTCGGAGCCGCTTACCAGAGCGGAGGACTGCGGCTGCCGCGCACCGCGATCGAGGAGGCGATCGAGATCAACGGCGTGGCCGTGGACGCCAACCTCGCGGCCTTCCGCTGGGGACGGGTCGCGATCGCGCGGCCGGAGGAGTTCGCCGCCGCGACCGCTCGTCGCGTGGCCGGACCCGCCTCACCCGCGGCGCCCGCGGACCTGTTCGACGGGCTGACCGCCACCGGCGAGACGCGGCGGCTGGTGGCGCTGCGGGCGACCGAGCTGATCGGTTTCCAGAGCGTGGCGGTGGCCCGCGACTACGTGCGCACGATGCAACGCGTTTGGGACGCGGAGCGGCGGGTCACCGACAGCACCGCGTTCAGCGAACAGGTGGCGCGCGGGCTGTACAAGTTCACGGCCTACAAAGACGAGTACGAGGTGGCCCGACGACTCACCGATCCGGCGTTCCTGGCCGAGGTCGCCGCACAGGTGCCCGACGGGGCGAACCTCACCTACCGGCTGCACCCGCCGATCCTGCGCGCGATGGGCCGGGAGAAGAAGATCGGGATGCGGCCGGGCAGTCACTTCGCCCTCCGTCTGCTGGCCAAGGGCAAGCGGTTGCGCGGCACCAAGTTCGACCCGTTCGGTTACGCGCACGTGCGCCGGGTGGAACGCGAACTGCTCGCGCACTACACCGCGATGGTGACCGACCTCGCCGACACGCTGGAGCTGGCCGGCTACGACCGCGCGGTGCGTGCGGCGTCCCTCGCCGACGTGGTGCGCGGCTACGAGGACGTCAAGCTCGCCAACGTCGCGGTCTACGCCGAGCGGTTGCGGGAACTCGGTATCGAGCCGCCGCGCTGCTAGCGGCTCGCGGTGTAACCGGTCACCCTGCCGATCCACCGGATGAAATCCGCCGCGTCCTCGTTGCTGCCGTGCCCGGCGTCCCAGTACATCGCGGCGTCGACGTCGTCGCCCAGATTCTCGAGGCTCGCGGCGAGATTGCCCACGATGGTCAGCGACGTGTCGGTGTCCTTGGTGCCGACCCGGATCCACCAATGCTCGGCCCGCGCCGGGTTCTTCTGTCCGATGAAGGGCATGGGATTCATCATTGTGATCTTCTCGGGCAGGTCGCCGTCCAGCTGCGCGCCGGGGTCGCCGGTGGCGCGCCGCAGGCTGTACAGGGTGAAATGCCTGGCCTTGGTGGTTCCCACCCCGAACTCGTTGTTCTCTCCGGAGGACAGGTCGAAAGCGTCGAACGCGGGCACGCCCTTCTTCCGCTCTCCCACGTGCGCGAGGAAGTCCGGCCAAGGGAACTCCGCCCGATCGCCCGCCCACGTGATCCAAGGGTTGGCCGCCAGGTAGCTGGAGCGGTCGGCGTCGGGCAGTGCGGTCAGGTACGCGGTTGCCGCCGGTTCGAGGTAGGTCCGCACGAGGTAGCGGCCGTAGTTGTCGGCCGTGATGGGTCCGAATCCGTCTTTGCCCTGGAGCCCGATCGACGCTTGGTAGCCGGTGAACGCCGCACTCAGGTCCCGCGACGCGGTTGCGTCGAGTTCCCCGGAGCGCAGGGGATTGGCGCCCCAATTCCATTCGTAGGCCATATCGGCGTGTTCGAGATCGGTGATGGGGCAGTAGGGCGCGGCGGCGAAGACGGCGTCGCTGGCGTCCGCCGCGCCGAGATCGGCGAGGTACCGGTGGTACATACCGCTGTCCGCGGAAGCCCCGAGCAGGGCGGACAGCGCACCTCCCGCGCTGACTCCGGTGGCCACGATCCGATCGGTGTTTCCCGGCACGCGGCCGGAGTTGTGGCGCAGGTATCGGACCGCGGCCTTCAGATCCACGATGGCGGCGGGCGCGACGCCGTAGTACGTGCCGTCGGGACCGACGAGGTCCCGCCCGCGAGCGCCGGACTCGACGACGACGTAGCCGGCGGCCAGCGCGAGGTCTTGGTTCCTGGTCCGCTCGCCGCCGTCGCCCGTCACGGAGGACGACAGGTAGCCGACGACGGAGTTGCTGAAAAGGATGGGAGCCGTGCTCGCGTCGACGGCCGTTCCGTCGATCTCGACGGGCACGCTGATGTTCAAGCTCTGATACGCCTTGTTAACCGGTTTCGCGACATAGACAACGCTCTCGTAGAAGCGATAGGCGACTTCCTTGTCGCGCTCGAAGGTGGCGACGGTCTTCGTCTGCTCCGTGAACGCGTCGGGGTCGAAGGCCAACTCGGCCTTCGCGCTGCCGTCCGGCCCGCCGCAGGCGGCGGCGAACATCGACACGGCCACCGCCGCGGCACATCCCTCGAGCATCGCTCTGCGTCGCACAGCTATCTCCTTCGCGTTCGTGGCGAAACACGGGCGTCACGGGCCGCAACGGGAAGAACTCAGCCATCTTCTGGCTACCGTACCGGGGAAGGTGCACGAGGGAGGGCAACCGGACGGAGGGCGCGATTCGATCGACCGCGCCGAAGCCGCTGCCCGGCATCGGAGCAGGCGTCGGTTTCGCGGGCGGCAGCCGAGCGGATCATCCGCGATGACGAGCCCGGCAAAGAAATAACCCGGGCCAGTCGGTGTGAACCGTCTGACCCGGGCTTCCAGTAGCGGGGACAGGATTTGAACCTGCGGCCTCTGGGTTATGAGCCCAGCGAGCTACCGAGCTGCTCCACCCCGCGTCGTAAGGACAACACTACACAGGGTGGAGCGAATAACCGAATCGTGCTGGTGGGGCGGGGTGCGTGGGGGTGGTTCAGCCGAACTCGATGCCCTGGGCGAGGGGAAGTTCGGTGGAATAGTTGACCGTGTTGGTGGCTCGGCGCATATAGGCCTTCCAGGAGTCCGAGCCGGATTCGCGTCCGCCGCCGGTCTGCTTCTCACCGCCGAAGGCGCCGCCGATCTCGGCGCCGGAGGTGCCGATGTTGACGTTTGCGATTCCGCAATCGGATCCGTCGGCGGCGAGGAAGCGTTCGGCCTCGCGCTGGTCGGTCGTGAAGATCGCGGACGAAAGACCTTGTGGCACTTCGTTGTGCAGCGCGATCGCGCGATCGAAGTCGTCGTAGGCGAGAACGTAGAGGATCGGCGCGAACGTCTCCTCCCGGACCACCGCGGTCTGGGCGGGCATGCGCACGATGGCGGGGCGCACGTAGTAGGCGTCGTCGCCGAACCCCTCGACGCGTTCGCCGCCGCAGACCAGTTCGCCGCCGTCGGTCACCGCCTTGTCCAGCGCGGCACGCATCCCGGTGTAGGCCTTCCCATCGATCAGCGGCCCGACCAGCACCCCGTCGTCGAGCGGATTGCCGACCGACAGTTGCCGGTAGGCCCGCTCCAACCGGTCCACCAGCGATCCGGCCACGTCACGGTGCACGATCAACCGCCGCAGCGTGGTGCACCGCTGCCCGGCCGTGCCCGCCGCGGCGAACACGATGGCCCGCGCCGCGAGGTCCAGGTCGGCCGACGCGGTGACGATCGCGCCGTTGTTGCCGCCCAGCTCCAGCAGGCAGCGTCCGAGCCGCTCGGCCACCCGTGGCGCCACCAGCCGGCCCATCCGCACCGAGCCGGTCGCGCTCACCAGCGCCACCCGTTCGTCATCGACCAGCCGGGAGCCCACGTCGCGTGCGCCCTGGATCACCTGATGCACTTCGGGATCCGCGCCCACCTCCTCGGCCGCGCGCCGCAGCAGCGCGTGACAGGCCAGCGCCGTCAGCGGGGTCGTCTCCGACGGCTTCCACACCAAGGTGTCGCCGCAAACCAGCGCGATCGCGGTGTTCCACGCCCAGACCGCGACCGGGAAGTTGAACGCCGAGATCACCCCGACCACGCCGAGCGGATGCCAGGTCTCCATCAACCGGTGGCCCGGACGTTCCGAGGGCATGGTGTGGCCGTACAACTGCCGGGACAGGCCGACGGCGAATTCGCAGATGTCGATCATCTCCTGCACTTCACCCGCCGCCTCGGCGGGGATCTTGCCCGCCTCCAGCGTCACCAGCTCGGCCAAGTCGCGCTTGTGGGCGGTGAGCAGCTGCCCGAGCCTGCGCACGACCCCGGCCCGGACGGGCGCGGGAACGCTGCGCCAGGCCCGGAAGGCGGTGGCGGCCCGTCCGATCGCGTCATCCACTTCCTCGAGCGAGCTGGACCGCAGGGTCGTCAACTGCCCTCCGGTGATGGGAGTTCGTGCGGGCAGGTCACCGGGCTCCGGTGGTCGCGCGCCTAATTCGCGCAGCACCGCCTCCGCGCGGGCGGCCAGCTGTCGGGTGGTCCGGTCATCGAGTACATCGGTCATCTGTTGTTCCGCCGTACCTTTCGGCCGCGTCGCGGCGTGTATGTCCCACATGGCGGGAGGATGGAGGGGAGGTTTCGGACACGAGCCGCGCTGCCTGAGTTAGCCTTCGCTGATGGCGGATACACCGGCAAGACCCGTACTCGATGACATCGATCGCCTGCTGATTCGTGAACTGATGGCCGATGGACGGGCCACCCTGTCGAACCTGGCCGAAAAGGCGAGTCTGTCGGTGTCCGCGGTGCAGTCACGGGTCCGCCGACTAGAGGCGCGCGGTGTGATCCGCGGGTACACCGCGCATGTCGATCCCGAAGCGCTCGGTCAACTGCTGTCGGCATTCGTCGCAATCACTCCTCTCGACCCGTCGCAACCCGATGACGCGCCCGCTGTGCTGCAGCACATCCCCGGCATCGAGGCGTGCCACTCGGTGGCAGGCGAGGAGAGCTACGTCCTGCTGGTGCGAGTGGCGTCCCCGCGGCATCTCGAACAGTTGCTCCAAGAGATCAGAGCCACCGCCAACGTGCGTACCCGGAGCACCATCATCTTGCAGACATTCTATGACAGGTAGCGATTTCGCGGAATTAATCCGTTTCGCTGTAGAGGTTCCGTAAATTTTTACGTACCCTCGGGGCGTGACCATCGAACTGGAACGCACCCGCCCGGCGGTCACCCCCGCCGCCCGGGTCCATGAGATCTTGTCGGTGAGCATCCTGGCCGACGGCTTCGACTTGGTACTCGACCTCAACCGTTCCCGCGGCTGCCGCCTCGTCGACGAACGCGACGGCAGCCCCTACCTCGACATGTTCGGTTTCTTCGCCTCCAACGCGCTGGGCATGAACCATCCCGCCCTCGCCGACGACGCGCAGTTCCGTGCCGAGCTCACCGCCGCGGCATTGAACAAGCCGAGCAACTCCGATATCTACACCGTGGAGATGGCCCGCTTCGTCGAGACGTTCGTGCGGGTGCTCGGTGATCCGCGGCTACCGCACCTGTTCTTCATCGACGGCGGCGGCCTCGCGGTGGAGAACGCCCTCAAGGTCGCGTTCGACTGGAAGAGCAGGCACAACGAATCCCACGACCGCGCACCGGAACTCGGCACCAAGGTGCTGCATCTGACCGGCGCGTTCCACGGCCGCACCGGCTACACCATGTCGCTCACCAACACCGATCCGGTGAAGACCGCGCGTTTCCCCAAGTTCGACTGGCCCCGCATCAAGTCGCCCTATCTCACCGACGCCTTCGACGTCGAGGAGGCGGAGGCGTGCACGCTCACCCAGGCGCGGCGCGCGTTCGAGGAAAACCCGCACGACATAGCGTGTTTCATCGCCGAGCCGATTCAGGGCGAGGGCGGCGACCGGCATCTGCGCCCCCAGTTCCTGCAAGCGGTGCAGCGGCTGTGTCAGGACAACGATGCGCTTTTCGTGCTGGACGAGGTGCAGACCGGAGTCGGCATGACCGGAACCGCCTGGGCCTACCAGCAACTCGGCCTGGAGCCGGACGTCGTCGCTTTCGGTAAGCGCACCCAGGTCTGCGGCGTCATGGCGGGTGGGCGCGTGGACGAGGTACCCGACAACGTGTTCGCCGTCAGCTCCCGGCTCAACTCGACCTGGGGTGGCAACCTGGGCGACATGGTGCGCAGCCGGCGCATCCTGGAGGTGCTCGAGCGGGACCAGCTGATCGAGCGGTCCCGGCCGCTGGGTGCGCACCTGCTCGAACGGCTGGGCGCGCTCGCCGCCCGGCACGCCGATGTCAGCGAGCCGCGTGGGCGCGGACTGATGTGCGCGATCACGTTGTCGTCGTCCCGGCTGCGCGACGAGGTGCTCACCGCGCTGCGCGAGCGCGAGCGCGTGCTGATCCTCGGCACCGGCGAGCGGGGCATCCGGTTCCGTCCCCCGCTCACGGTCACCGGCCCCGAGCTGGACGAGGCCGTCGACGCGCTGGATCGGGTCCTGACCAGCATCGAATAGTCGCGAACGGGATGATCCGGGCATTCCGGTATCCCCGGCGCGGGGTACGCCGAAATCCCGGATCCACCTCCTAGGCTTCCCAGCCATGGCCGATCGTCTTCACCACTCTGCGAGCAGGTGCGGCGCGTGAACCGGCAGCGCACGTATCGATGCTGCGCGCCCCACCTCGTGATCCCTCTCGTCGTGCTCTCGGCGGTGGCGGGCTGCGCCGCCAGTGACGCGGGCACGGTGGGCACCGAGGAAGGCCGGGCGGCCACGACCACCGTGGCCGCACCCACCACCGTCGCGTTCCCACCGCACATGACCGATCTGCTGCCCGGGATGCCGCCCCCGCTCTCACCGAACGACGTGTACGCGGCCAACCGCGAACTCAGCCCCGCCGTGGCCGACCATCGCCCCTTGGTCTACGTGCCCAACAGCCAGTCGAACACGGTCTCGGTGATCGATCCGGACACCTTCCAGGTGATCGACACCTTCCCCGCGGGCGGTTCGGAGCCGCAGCATGTCGTCCCCTCCTACGACATGCAGACGCTCTACGTCACCAACGACCTGCCGTTGGGCGGCGGCAGCCTGCTGCCGATCGATCCGCGGACGGGGAGGCCGGGCGAACCCTTCCCCGTGCGCGATCCGTACAACATGTACTACACCCCGGACGGCCGGTACGCGCTCGTCGTCGCCGAGGCGGACAAGTCGCTGGACTTCTACGACCCGCGGACCTGGCAGAAGATGCACGCTTTGGCGGTCCCCGACTGCGCGGGCGTCGACCACATGGACTTCACCGCCGACGGCCGTTTCGCCCTCGCGTCGTGCGAATTCATCGGCCGGATGCTGGCTTTCGACGTGGCCGAGCGCAGGATCGTCAAGGTGATCGACCTGCCGGGCGGACCCTCGGGCAAGCCGCAGGATGTGAAGCTCTCTCCGGACGGGCACACCTTCTTCGTCGCCGACATGGCCGCCGACGGCATCTACCTCTTCGACGCGCACACCTTCGAGAACACCGGGTTCGTGCCGACCGGTAAGGGAACCCACGGGCTCTACGTCACCCGCGACTCCACGCAGATGCTCATCACCAACCGGCACGAAGGCAGCATCTCGGTGTGGGATTTCGCGGCGAACGGGCTGGTGTACAAGTGGTTCGTGCCCGCGGGCGGCAGTCCCGACATGGGCAATATCTCCGCGGACGGGCGTGTTTTCTGGGCGTCCGGCCGCCACCACGGCGAGGTGTACGCCATCGACATCGTCAATTGGACGCTGCTGGCGCGCATTCCCGTCGGCAAGGGGCCGCACGGGCTCACCATCTGGCCGCAACCAGGACGCTATTCCACCGGGCACACCGGTGTCATGCGCTGACCTCGTCCGTCTTTCGGTGCGCCTTTCGCGCGAGTAGAGCGCGCCGGACACGCCGGTCCGTGGTCAAGCGACGACCGGCCGCAGCCCCAAACCGCCTTCGACGAAACGGCGGACGGAAGCCAGTCCCGCGTCCAGGGCGGTTTCGTAGGCGGGGCGAGCCCATCCGGTCACGTTCGCGGTGCCGTCGCCCATCGGCGTCACCGCGATCTCGGCCACCAGCTCGGCCGTCGTCGGTTCGCACACCGCCCAGGAGAAACACGTCTCCTCCGCCCAGCCGGCACTGCGCCGGGCGACGTAGTCCGGCTCGGTGATCCCGCCCGCGGCCAGAGCGGGACGGTCATCGAGCCGGTCGTCGGCACGCAGGGCGCGCAGATACCAGGCACCCGCGTTGATCTCGACCGGCTCCATCAGCATCCGCCCGTTGCGCCGCGCCCGCCACCCGATGAGACCGGCGCCCCCGTGACCGCTCGGTCGAATTCCGCGACGCGCGGCGGCCTCGCTGCGACATGATCGGATGGCCGCGGCGCGAATTTCGCGCCATTCGGGGTGCCGATGCGGATTTCGGGTAGTTCGGTCATGAGGAAGAGGCTAGCGGGAGGTTCTGTCGACATGGGCGAGCTGTGGTTCGGCCACTACCGCCTCGATCGGTTGCTAGGTAGCGGCGGCATGGGCGAGGTCTGGCTCGCGCACGACACCACCGCCGACCGTGCCGTCGCATTGAAGGTTTTGGCCCCCGCGTATGCGGCGGATACGAGATTCCGACAGCGATTCACCAGGGAGGCTCGGCTCGCGGCCCAGGTGCGCGGGCCGCACCTGGTGCCGATCCATTCCTTCGGCGAACTCGACGGTCGCCTCTACATCGATATGGAGTTCATCGAAGGCTGTGACGTGGCCGCGCTGCTGCGGCGCGAGGGGCGGCTGGAACCCGAGCGTGCGATCGAGATCGTGGCGCAGACCGCCACCGCGCTCGACGCGGCGCATCGTGCGGGCCTGGTGCACCGCGACGTGAAGCCGTCCAACATCATGGTGACCCCCGACGACGCGGTCTACCTGATCGACTTCGGCACCGCGCACCGCAGCGACCAGCCCGCGATCACCGCCACCGGCAATGTGGTCGGCACCCTTGCCTACATGGCGCCGGAGCGGTTCGAGGGGGCGGCGGTGCCCCGGTCCGACCAGTACTCGCTGGCCTGCGTGCTCTACGAGTGCGTCACCGGACGACGACCGTTCGACGACGGCGACCCACCGCGGCTGTTGCGCGCCCACCTCATGCAGACCCCACCGCTCGCCTCCACGCTCAACCCCGCCGTGCCGCCGGAAATGGACGCTGTGATCGCACGCGGTATGGCGAAGGACCCGAGCCGGCGGTTCTCCAGCGCGGGGGAATTGGCCTCGGCCGGGTACGCGGCCGTGACAGGTCGAGACGCGACCACGGTCGAACTCGCGCCTTCGTCGCCGACTTTCGTGCTGCCGCCGCCGCGTGCGACGGCCAGGACCGGCGTCTCGTCCGAGGCGCGCACGTCCATCGGACCGCGTCTGGCTCTGGCGGCTTTCGGGACGCTCGTCGTGGCGGTGGCCGGGGCGCTGTGGCTCGGACGGCCGGAAATGGCCGACGCGGGCTCGGCAACCGCTTCGGCTCCCCCTTCCGAACAGGACCACGCGACACAATCGACATTGCCGTCGCACGTCCCGGCCACGCGGGCGCCTGTGCCGATCTCGGCGCCCACCTTGGTCCTGCCCGGCGCCGGGCAGCCGTGTGATCCGGTGGCGGACGTGGACAGTGTCACCGTGGACGGCCTCCTGCTGACCTGTACTCCGCTGGCGACGGGCCGTGCCAGTTGGCTTCCGGCTCCCGGCGGTGTCGCCGTGGGGAACGTCGAGAACGCTCCCGAGCAGCACAGCTCGGGTGGCGACAAGCGTGACCGGGACAAGCCCGGCAATGCGGACCAGGGCAACGGCAGGGACAAAAACAAGCCCAAACCCGGCAAGTAGGCGGGCTTGACGGACTGTCGTCGAGCACACAGTGGTGCGCGACGCGGGGTGCGGTTACGCTCCGAAAGAGGCCACGTTCTTCGGCATTCGCGCGGTGATCTGGTGTTTCCCGGAGTTCCCGCCGCAGGTGGAGGCCGGGTCGACCGGACGTCAACGGTGACTGGAGGTTCGCGATGGGGGAGGTGCGATTCGGGGGTTACCGGCTGGAGCGCTTGCTCGGCAAGGGCGGCATGGGTCAAGTGTGGCTGGCGTACGACACGGTGGCGGCGCGCCGGGTGGCGTTGAAACTCCTGCCCGCCGAACTCGCGGCCGCGGAGGGATACCGCAAGCGCTTCGAGCGCGAAGCCGAAGCGGTGGCGCGGTTGCGCGACCCACACGTGCCGCGCATCCACCGCTTCGGCGAGATCGACGGCCGCCTCTACATCGACATGCAGTTCGTCGAGGGCTCCGACTTGGCGGGCAAGCTGGTGGCCGAGGGCCCCATGCCGCCGGCCGTGGCGGTCGGCATCATCGGACACGTCGCCGCCGCGCTGGACGTCGCGCACCGGGCCGGGCTGGTACACCGCGATGTCAAACCGTCGAACATCGTCGTCCACCCGAGCGGCTTCACCTATCTGATCGACTTCGGCATCGTGCACGGGCTCGGCCGGACGGCCGTGACCACCACTGGCATGGCGATCGGCACCCTCGCGTACATGGCCCCGGAACGGTTCACCGGGGCGGTGGACGGGCGCGCCGACGTCTACTCGCTGGCCTGCGTGCTCTACGAATGCCTCACCGGCTCCCGGCTCTACGGCGACACCGATCCCGCGCAGCAGATGCACGCCCATTTGATGGCGCCTGCCCCACGGGCCGGTTCGGTGCGCGCCGGGGTGCCCGCCGCGCTCGACGCCGTCATCGCCCGCGGTCTGGCCAAGGAGCCGAGTGAAAGATTCCCCACAGCAGGGGAATTCGCCGCGGCCGCCCGCCTCGCGATCGGCGTCGCGGAGTCCCGAGCCGTGCCGCCGCCCTCCGGATCGGGCCGACCGTCCACGAAGCCACTGACCGCCGGGGCGTCCGCAGAGCCTGAGGCCCCACGGGCAAACGCGCATCGTTCCGAGGACCGTGGTCCGGCGAATCCGGCTGCGCGGAGCGATTACTCGCAGCAGTCGGGTCCTCGGCCCGTCGCTCCCCAGGAACCCGCGGATTCGAAGCCGAAGCCGACGCCCGCCCCGACCGAAGTGATGCCGGAGCCAGGTCCGACCCCGACGCTCGTGGCGACGAGGCTCGACTGGCCCCAAGCCGCGGCCCTACCAAGCCCTGTTCCCGGACAGCGCGTTCCGAATCCGGCTTCGTCAGTGCACGGACCTGCCCCTCAGCAGCAGGTGCGCGCGGCCAGCGGTTATCCCCTTGTGCCGCAGCCGTATCCAGCCGTCCGGCGCTGGTATCAGAACGGGGTGTACGCCGCTGGAACCGCTTGGCGCGGACAGCAGGGTCGGCAGGGGCGGTTGCTCGCACTGCGGTCACGCGTCCCGTCACCCCTAGCGCCGCCGTCTCGGCAGAACGGCGCGCCGGCGCGAAAGGTCTTTCCAGCGGTCCAACCTCCGGGGTATTCCTCGATCGCGCAACGGCGTCCCCGCAGCCCGGTCCCGCGTCGGCGGCCGCGACGCCGCCGAAGTCTCCTGTCGAAGATGATCAGCGCGCTGATCGTCGTGTTCCTCGCGCCGTTCGCGTTCGCGGCCGGCTGCGTCGCCTTGATCGCGGCGGGTACCAGGACCGGCGACTCCGGCTCACCCGCTCCCACGTCGCCGCCCTCGGCAGTAGCGGTGGAGCATCCGGGACCGGGCCGGGACGAGCCCCTGCCCGACGCGGCGGCCGTAGCGCCGGTGGGCAGTGCCGTGCGCGACGGCAAATTCGAGTTCGTCGTGACGAAGGTCGACACGGGCGTTTCCCGAATCGGACTGCAAACGGCCGCGGGCTCGTTCCTGATCGTCACGCTGGACGTTCGCAATATCTCCGACGAGACGAAGTGGTTTCTGCCCCTGGGCCAGCGCCTCGTGGACGAGCAGAACACGCCCTTCGACCACAACGCCACCGCAACCATGTGGCAGAACACCCAGCAGCGCCTCGGCTACTCTTTCGAGCTGCGTCCGGGCCAGTCCGCCACCACGAAACTCGTTTTCGACCTGCCCCCGTCCGCCACGCCCGACCACCTCGAACTCCACGACTTCGTCCTGTCGAACGGCGTCCGGGTCCACCTGGGCTGAGTCGCCGAACGCAAAGTCAGGTCAGACGGCCGGGAGGACCGCGGAGAGCGCGTCTAGGACGGCTCGACGGCCGATCTGGAGAGCCGCGGCCAGCAGGGTGGTGTCGCGGGCGGCGCTGTCGATGTCGGGAGAGCCGGGCGGCGGGTGGATCTGGAGGACGGACTCGCCCAGTGCGGCGAGCGCCCGGTCCTCGATGTCCTGCTGGCCGGGGCGCTCGATCCAGGCCCGGTACGCGCCCGGGGCCACGGCGCGCAGATAGCCGCCGCCGACGATCTGATGCAGCCGCGAAGCGGGCGGGCGCCGCTCGTCCACCCGCCGGGTACGCAGGACCAAGGCGTGCGTTGCGCCCGCCTGGACCGCGGTGCGGATCGGCACCGTCTCGGAGAGACCGCCGTCGAAGTAGGCCGAGGCCCCCAGAACGACCGGCGGCCCGGCCAGAAGGGGCAGGCCCGCCGACGCCCGCAGCGCGCGCATGAGCGTGCGCTTGTCGGTGATGTGCGGATGCAGGTCGACCGCCTGCCCGGTCCGGATGTCGGTGGCGATCGGATGGAACGTCGTGGAGTTGGCCAGGATCGCGTCGAAATCCATCGGTTCGATGCCGTCGTACACCTGGTGCACGAGATACCGCAGATCGAACGCGGGACGTCCGCGCAGGAGACGGGCCGGGTCGATGGCCCGGCGCATGATCGTCGGATCGGTCCACGAACGCATGCCGGGGATCGCGCGCCCGCACAGCAGCCAGGCGCCGTTGATCGCGCCCGCCGACGTGCCGTACACCGCGTCGAACACCCCTGCGAGGCCGAGTTCCTCCAGTGCGGACACCATGCCGCTGGAGTACACCCCACGGCTGCCGCCGCCCTCCACCACCAGCGCCAGGCGGTGACCGTCGGCGCGGCCGCCGGTGGCGCGGCGCGCGCGGATCACCTCCGCGACGGGGGAGACGCTTGTCGAGCTGGTCACCGGATCACGATACGACACCCTGGTGTGCGGATCCGGTCCGGCGGAGGCAGCTCGCATGACGACGGAGGGACCGCCGCGTGAACAGCGAGAGCGGGCACGGACCTCGTCGTCCTGTGCCCGCTCCGCGACGCTTTACGCCAGGTGCTACTTGATCTCCGCGAGAACCGTTCCCTGGGTGATCGCCGCGCCCGCCTCGACGGACAGGCCGGTGACGACGCCGGCTTTGTGGGCGTTGACCGGGTTCTCCATCTTCATGGCCTCGAGTACCACGATCAGATCGCCCGCCTCGACCGTCTGGCCCTCTTCGACGGCGACCTTGACGACGGTGCCCTGCATGGGAGCGGTGACCGCGTCACCGGAGGCCGCGCCGCCGCCCGCGCCGCCACGCTTGCGCGGCTTGGGCTTCTTGCGGATCACACCCGCGCCGTTGCCCGCCGCGCCGGCCGCACCGGCCCCGACGGTGAAGTTACCGGGCAGCGACACCTCGACCCGGCGTCCACCGACCTCGACGACGACCTTCTGCCGCGGCAGGTCCTCGTCCTCGTCGTCCGGGGCGCCCGCGCCCGCGAACGGCTCGACGGTGTTGACCCACTCGTTCTCGATCCACTTGGTGTAGACGTCGAACTTCTCGCCGTCACCGATGAACGCCGGGTCCTCGACGATCGCCCGGTGGAACGGGATGACCGTGGCCAGGCCGTCGACCTCGTACTCGGCCAGTGCGCGCCGCGCCCGCTCCAGCGCCTGGGTGCGGTTCTCGCCGGTGACGATGAGCTTGGCCAGCATCGAGTCGAACTGTCCGCCGATCACGCTGCCGGCCACCACGCCGGAGTCCACGCGCACGCCGGGACCGGTGGGCTCCTTGTACACGGTGACCGGGCCGGGGGCGGGCAGGAAGCCGCGGCCGGCGTCCTCGCCGTTGATGCGAAACTCGAAGGAGTGACCGCGCGGCGTCGGGTCCTCGGTGATTTCCAGCTTCTCGCCGTTGGCGATGCGGAACTGCTGGCGCACCAGGTCGATGCCCGCGGTCTCCTCGGTGACCGGGTGCTCCACCTGCAGACGGGTGTTCACCTCGAGGAAGGAGACCGTTTCGCCCTGCACCAGGTACTCGACGGTGCCCGCGCCGTAGTAGCCGGCTTCCTTGCAGATGGCCTTGGCGGAGGCGTGAATCTTCGCGCGGACCTCGTCGGACAGGAACGGCGCGGGGGCCTCCTCGACGAGCTTCTGGAAGCGCCGCTGCAGCGAGCAGTCGCGGGTGCCCGCGACGATGACGTTGCCGTGCTTGTCGGCGATGACCTGCGCCTCGACGTGGCGGGCCTTGTCCAGGTACTGCTCGACGAAGCACTCGCCACGACCGAACGCCGCGGTCGCCTCACGCACGGCCGAGTCGTACAGCTCCGGGATCTCCTCGATGGAGTGCGCGACCTTCATGCCGCGTCCGCCGCCGCCGAAGGCCGCCTTGATGGCCACCGGCACGCCGTAGGTCTTCGCGAACTCGACGACCTCGTTCGCGTCCTTGACCGGGTCCTTGGTGCCCGCGGCCATCGGCGCTTTCGCGCGCTCGGCGATGTGCCGCGCGGTGACCTTGTCACCGAGGTCGCGGATGGACTGGGGGGAGGGGCCGATCCAGATCAGCCCGGCGTCGATGACGGCCTGGGCGAAGTCGGCGTTCTCGGACAGGAAGCCGTAGCCGGGGTGGATGGCGTCGGCGCCGGACTTGGCCGCGGCGTCGAGGATCTTGTCGAACACCAGGTACGACTCGGCCGAGGTCTGCCCACCCAGGGCGAAGGCCTCGTCGGCGAGCTTGACGAACGGAGCGTCGGCGTCCGGCTCGGCGTAGACCGCGACGCTGCCGATACCGGCGTCCTTGGCCGCCCGGATAACGCGCACGGCGATCTCGCCTCGGTTAGCTACGAGTACCTTCGTGATCCGCGCGCTGGCATGGCTGGGCACTGAGCCTCCTGTGTGCATTCTTCTGGTCGCTTCGCCGGGGATGGTCGCTGCGTGGGCTCCGCTCCCGTAATCGACAAACTTACGTCTCGGGCGAGTGTAGGCAGTCTGCCAACAGACGCCGAACTCGGCTAGACCTACTCAACAGTAGGTCGCAGATCACAACGTACGCGATCTGTGTTTGGGACCGCACCCCGACTACCTGCTCCGGGTGCGCCGGGTACCACCGCGCGCGGGTACCTCGCCGGGGTCGTACCCCTTGGCGATGGGCATCCGCACCGAGTTGCCCCACTCGGTCCAGGAACCGTCGTAGTTGCGCACGCCATGGCGCCCGAGCAAATAGGTCAGGACGAACCAGCTGTGACTGGATCGCACGCCGACTCGACTGTAGACCATCACGGCCTCCGCGCCGGTCAACGCGCTATAGACCGCGTCGAGTTCGTCCCGCGCACGGAAGCGTCCGTCGGCGGTGAGCGCCTCGTTCCACGGGACGTTCGACGCGCTGGGAATGTGGCCGCCGCGCAGCGCCGCGTCCTCGGGATCGGCCGGCTCCATGGTGCGCGCGCCGGAGTACTCCTCGGGCGAGCGCACGTCGATCACCGGTTTGCCGAGGTGGGCGAGCACGTCCTCCCGGAAGGCCCGGTAGGTGCCGTCGTCGCGGCGTACGGCCGGGTAGGCGCTGCGCACCGGATAGTCCGGTTCGAAAGTCGTGTCGCGCCCCTCGGAGATCCACGCCGCGCGCCCGCCGTCGAGCAGCCGCACGTCCTCGTGCCCGAACAGGGTGAACACCCACGCCGCGTGCGCCGCCTGCGCGTTGCTCCGGTCCCCGTAGATCACGACCGTGTCGTCGAGTTCTATCCCCTTGGCGCGCATGAGTTCGGTGAAGCGGGTTCCGTCGATATAGTCGCGCGTGACCGGATCGTTCAGATCGCTTCGCCAATCCAGTTTGGTGGCGCCCGGAACGTGCCCGATGTCGTAGAGCAGCGTGTCCTCGTTGGCCTCGATGATCTTGAGTCCCCGCGCGCCTATGTTTGCCGACAGCCACTCCGTGGTTACTAGTCGGTGAGGATGTGCGTAGAGACCGAGCGAGGGATGAGGGTCCGGGGCGACGGGCACGGTGTCGGTTCCTTCACGCATGGGTGGACGGCGGTGGCACGGTTCGAGGTCTCACAGCGATGGTAGGTGTGAGGCGTTAGTGACTGTCGTTTCAGATCACAAATCGGATGAGGGCCGAATAAAGGGCACCTACATCCGATAAAGTCTCCCGGGAGGAGGGGTGAGCTATGTCCGATTCTTGGCCGCGGCGGCGACTGCTCGCGATCCTACGTGGCGCCAGCGAGCCTCTCGACGCCCAGGAACTGGCCAGAATCACCGGACAGCACGTCACGACGGTTCGTTTCCATCTCGACGTGCTCACCAGGGAATCCCTCGTCCGGCAGTTCCAGCAGCCGCCGCGCGGTCGCGGACGTCCGCGCATCGGGTACAGCGCGGTGCAGCGATCGGTCGGCTACCAGGATCTGGCGCAGGTGCTCGCCGATCAGCTCGGCCCTGATCCGCGGCGCAGATCCGAGGCCGCGATCGCGGCGGGCCGTGCCTGGGGCACGAGACTCGACGTCGGTGACCACCGGGTCGAGTCGCTGGAGGACGCCAAAGACCTCACGATGACGTTGATGTCGGAACTGGGTTTCGCGCCCGAGCGCGATCCGTCCCCGGAGACCGAGGGGAAGGTGCTGATCCGGTTGACGGCGTGTCCGCTGCGCGAGCTCGCGCGGACGCACTCCGAGGTGGTGTGCGGTGTGCACCTGGGTCTGCTCGAAGAGGTGCTCGACCGGGGCGGCGCGCGCGGCGCGATCGACGTGCGGATGCATCCTTTCGTCGAGCCGGAATTGTGCGTGGCCCGACTGGAACTCATCGCCGCGCAGCGCGAGGCGACCGCCGGGGCGGCCAGGCTCGACGAAAGGACGGTGCCCGCGGGCGGCGACGCCGAGACCGTCACCGCGCCGCCCTCAGGCCGTGTGGCCCCACAGTTGCGTAACGCTGATCCCAACATCGCCAAGCAGTCGGCGCAGCAGTGGTAGCCCGATGCCGATGACGCTGGACGGGTCACCATCGATGCGGTCGACGAACCAGCCGCCGAGCCCGTCGAGGGTGAACGCGCCCGCCACCTGGAGCGGCTCTCCGGTCGCGATGTAGGCGTCCAGTTCGTCCGGCTCCGGCTTGGCGAAATGCACGGTGGTGCTGCTGCAGTCGACCGCCTCGGCGGTGATCTGCCCGTCGCGCATCCGCACCACGCAGTGACCGGTGACGAGATCAGCGCTGCGCCCGGCCATGTCACCCCACCGAGCGCGGGCGACCTCCGGTGTGTGCGGCTTGCCCTGCAACTCGCCGTCGACGAGCAGCATGGAATCGCAGGCGACCACAACGCAATCGGCGGCGGACTCCGGGATGCCGGCGACCACGGCGGCCGCTTTGGCACGCGCGAGTTCCACCACGACCACCTGGGGTGGCGTGCCCTCCGGGAGGGCGGCGGCGACCGCGTCCTCGTCCACGGCGGAGACCCGGACGATCGGGTCGATGCCCGCCGAACGGAGCACCTCCCGGCGGGCCGGGGACGCGGAAGCCAGGATCAGCCGCGTCACCCGCGCAGGTGGGACAGCTGCGGGAAGGCGTACGGGGAGAACGGCGACGCGCCGCGATGCATCAGCGTGGGACGGCCCCACATGTCGGGCGGGCCCGCGGGGCCGGTCTGCGCGGTGCCGTTCGCGGCCGCGGACAGCACGCACACCAGCGCGGCGAGTTCCTCGTCGGTGGGCGA
This sequence comes from Nocardia sputi, assembly GCF_023501985.1. Classification (NCBI taxonomy): domain Bacteria; kingdom Bacillati; phylum Actinomycetota; class Actinomycetes; order Mycobacteriales; family Nocardiaceae; genus Nocardia; species Nocardia sputi. The sequence goes on from NZ_JAMFLC010000005.1 coordinate 301,874, forward strand.
GCCCTTCACGACGCGGAAGAACGGTTCAGCGGTGGCCTCGGCGGGTAGCGCGGCCGCGTTCGAGGTGGGCGCACCGACCTCGTCCGTGATCGGGTCGACTGTGAGATCCAGTTCGACGGCGCTCAACACATCTTCTTCTGCCACGGTCGTCACAGTGCCAGGTCCTCTCTTCGCCTCGAATCAGATGAACTGATCAGGCTGTTCCCGTTTTCCGACAAGCTATGGATGAAGCGATCATCCTCGGATTCACTCGTTGCGTCTTTGCAACAAGGCGGTACACGCCAGGGTAAGTGCTACCGAGTCCGACGCCACCCTTTGTGCGCGGCCTATCGAGCGTATCGCTCGATCACAGCGGGATGTTGCCGTGTTTCTTCGGCGGAAGGGTCACCATCTTGCGTTCGAGCAGTCGCAGCGCGGACACGATCTGGCCGCGGGTGTGCGACGGCGGGATCACCGCGTCCACGTAACCGCGCTCGGCGGCGACGTACGGGTTCACGAGCGTGTCCTCGTACTCGTTCTGGAGCTCGAGCCGCAGCGCATCGACGTCTTGGCCGTCTTTGGCGGCCTGCTGCAGCTGCTTGCGGTAGACGAATCCGACAGCGCCCGAAGCGCCCATGACAGCGATCTGAGCAGTCGGCCACGCGAGGTTCACATCGGCGCCCATGTGCTTGGAACCCATGACGTCGTAGGCGCCGCCGTAGGCCTTGCGGGTGATGATCGTGATTTTGCCCACAGTGGCCTCACCGTAGGCGTAGAGCAGCTTCGCGCCGCGCCGGATGATGCCGTTGTACTCCTGCCCGGTGCCGGGCAGGAACCCGGGCACGTCGACCAGGGTGATGATCGGGACGTTGAACGCGTCGCAGGTGCGCACGAAGCGCGCGGCCTTCTCCGAAGCGTCGATATCCAGGCAGCCCGCGAACTGGGTGGGCTGGTTGGCCACGATGCCGACGCTGCGGCCGTCGATCCGGCCGAAGCCGACGATGACGTTCATCGCGCGCTCGGCCTGCACCTCGAGGAACTCGTCGTCGTCGAGCAGGCGACGAATGACCTCGTGCATGTCGTAGGGCTGGTTCGGCGAGTCCGGGATGATCGAGTCCAGCTCGAGATCCTCCTCGGTGAGCGAGTCCTCGATCGCGCCGGGGATCGGGTCGGTGGCCGGGAATCGCGGCGCCTCGGCGCGGTTGTTGCTCGGCAGGTAGGACAGCAGGTCCTTGACGTAGTCCAGCGCGTCCTGCTCGCCGGAGGCGACGTAGTGCGCGACGCCGGACTTGGTCATGTGCGTGTGCGCGCCGCCCAGGTCCTCCATGGTGACGTCCTCGCCGGTGACCGTCTTGATGACGTCCGGGCCGGTGACGAACATCTGGCTGGTGCCGTCGACCATCACGACGAAGTCGGTCAGCGCGGGGGAGTACACGTGCCCACCGGCGGCCGGGCCCATGATCAGCGAGATCTGCGGGATCACGCCCGAGGCCTGGATGTTGCGGTGGAAGATCTCGCCGTAGAGGCCGAGGGAGACCACGCCCTCCTGGATGCGCGCGCCCGCGCCCTCGTTGATGCCGATCAACGGGCGGCCGGTCTTCAGAGCCAGGTCCATCACCTTGACGATCTTCTCGCCGTAGACCTCGCCGAGACTGCCACCGAACACCGTGACGTCCTGGCTGAAGATGCAGACGTCGCGGCCGTCGATGGTGCCGTACCCGGTCACCACGCCGTCGCCGAGCGGGCGGTTGTTCTCCAGCCCGAAGTTCACGCTGCGATGGCGGGCCAGGGCGTCGAGTTCCACGAAGGAGCCTTCGTCCAGCAGGGCGAGGATGCGCTCGCGGGCAGTCATCTTGCCCTTCGCGTGCACCTTGTCGACCGCGGCCTCACCCATCGGGTGCTTGGCCTCTTCCAGCCGATTCCGCAGGTCAGCCAGCTTCCCGGCAGTGGTGTGGATATCGGGGTCGCCCGCCGGACCTGATGCGGGCTGCTGCTGGACACTCGTCATGGCATCGGAGTGTAACCAGTACCAGCCATTTCCTTCTAACCAAGTCCGGGCTACCCATGAGTAGAAAACCGCAGCTAGATCATATTTCCGACGCAAACTTCCTGGTCGGTAGCCGGGTTGACGGGGCGGAAAACAAGTATCGTTCACGGGCGGGTTCCGGATAGCCTCGAGGCGACGGATTTTCGAGCTCAGGGGAGGAGCCCGTCATGTGGGAATGGGGTAGGGCCTTCGCCGAGTACGCCGCCGCGGCGGCCCCCGAGTACGCCGCCGCGGCGGCCCCCGAGTACGCCGCCGCGGCGGCGTGGACGCGGACCGCCGAGACGGCGCCGAAATACGGCGAGCCCGAGTACTGGGCCGAGACTGCCGAAGCCGAGGGGGAGGGCGGCGACCGTGCGGGCATGGCGTCGTCCGACCCGATCGTATTCGAATACGACCTGGCCGGTTAGCGCTCCGGCGGCGAGTAGCCTGCCGGTGTGCAGAGGCCACCTTTGGATGCAGAGCAGTTGCGGCGCAGTGCCCTCGAGTTGCCCGAGCTGTCGTTCTTCGCACGGATCGACGTGGTGGAGTCGACCGGGTCCACGAACGCGGACCTGATCGCCCAGGCGGCCGATCCGGGCGCCGACCACGTGGTTCTGCTGGCCGAGACCCAGGTGCAGGGGCGCGGCAGGCACGCGCGCACCTGGGTCAGCCCGCCCCGGGCGCAGCTGGCGATGTCGCTGCTGGTGCGGTTGCCCGGGATCGGGCCGGCCTCGCTCGCCTGGCTGGCACTGCTGACCGGCGTCGCCGTGGTGGACGCGCTGCGGACGACGGCGAGCGTGGCCGCGGAGCTGAAGTGGCCCAACGATGTGCTGATCGAGGGCCGCAAGGTGGCGGGCATCCTGGCCGAGGTCGCGTCGAACGCGGGTGGCGCGCCCGCCGTCGTGATCGGGCTCGGGCTCAACGTGAGTCTCACCGAAGAAGAACTGCCGGTGCCGCACGCCACTTCACTGACCATCGCGGGCGCGCGCGAGACCGATCGCACGGTGCTCGTGCGATCGGTGCTGACGGAGTTCGCCCGCCGCTTCACCTCGTGGCGCGACGCGGACTGGGCGACCGACGAGCTGGCCGCCGCCTACCGGGAACGGTGCGCGACGATCGGCACCGAAGTGCGCGCCGAGCTGCCCGGGGGACGGACGCTGACCGGCGTCGCCGAAGGCGTCGACGACTACGGCCGCCTGCTCATCGGCGACCAAGCGGTGTCCGCGGGCGACGTGACGCACCTGCGCGCCCAATACTGACCCGGTTCGCTCGGCGGCGCGGCACGACCGCGCCTCCTCCGGATCGCCCGTTGTCGATCGGATCGCGCGTAGTGGCGCTCAGGCGTGCTGGGTGACGCCGCGCGCGGCATCACGGGCCAGAGCACGGTCGCGCTGCTCCTCGAACTTGACCACGTCCTTGCCCAGCTTCTCGACGTACTCGCCGAGTTCGTCGCGCGCCTGCTCGCCGCGCGGTCCGAAATCGGAGCGGTCGAAGACGTTCCACTGCTTGAACACCGGCTGGAGCACCTCCTCCAAGTGCTGGCGCAGGTCGTAGATGCCGTGTTTGGCCATGAGCACGCCGTAGCGGCGGAAATTGGGCATCCCGGCGCCGGGCATCACGAAGTTCGTCACAATCCTGGTGATCGCGGGCATCGCCTGGTCGGGCACGAGGTCCAGTGCCGCACCGCACACCGAGCGATAGAAGATCATGTGCAGGTTCTCGTCGGCCGCGATGCGCTGGAGCATTCGATCGGCAACCGCGTCGTTGCACGCCTTGCCCGTATTGCGGTGCGAGACGCGGGTGGCCAGTTCCTGGAAGGTGACGTAGGCGATGCTCGCGAGGAATCCGCCCCACCCGTCCGGCGACTGGACACCGGTGCTCATGTGGATCATCCGGGCCTCTTCCAGGGCGACCGGATCGACGCCGCGGGTGACCACCAGATAGTCCCGCATGGCGATGCCGTGGCGGTTCTCCTCGGCGGTCCAGCGGTCCACCCAAACGCCCCACGGGCCGTCCTCGGAGAAGTTCTGCGCGATCTCCCGGTGGTAGGAGGGCAGGTTGTCCTCGGTGAGCAGGTTGGTGATCATGGCGACCCGGGCGACCTCGCTGAGTCTCGATTGATCCGGCTCCCAGTCCGCGCCGCCCAGGGCGGCGAAATTGCGGCCCTGGCTCCACGGGACGTAATCGTGCGGATTCCAGTCCTTCGCCATGGACAGGTGCCGATCGAGATTCTCTTCGGCGACCGGCTCGAGCTCGGCCAGTATTTGCAGCGGGGTCAGGTCTTCGGTCACGCGTTCCTCCACAGTCGGAATCGGCGATGATGCTGAGCCGGGCGTCGTGCTGTGCACTTCGGGCGGGACAGAGCCAGATCGAGCGGAGAAGCACCTGCGCGGAATAGTCACACGCAGGCTGCCGATTGTGCAGCATGACGCGCTGCGGTGTCAGCCGTTCGGGCATCTTCAGGCGGTAGTGTTCCTGACATGGGTTATCCGGAGGATGTGCTGGCGCCGGAGGAACACTTGCTGCTCCATCGCCATCCGCATTGGAAGATGCTCTTCTGGCCGATCGTGACGCTCATCGCCGCCACGGCGCTCGCCGGTTTCGCAGGGGGACTCGTCTCACGCAAGGCCGAGGGCACGACACTGTCGGCGCTGCTCGTCACGGTGCTCGTGGTCTACCTGGGGATTCTCCTATGGCGCTGTGTCGCACCGATTGTCACCTGGAAGTCGACGCATTTCATCGTCACCGACCGGCGTGTGCTCGTGCGCCAGGGCGTGATCACCCACAGCGGCATCGACATCCCGATGAGCCGGATCTCCAGTGTGCAGTTCCGGCACGGGCTGTTCGATCGGTTGCTCGGCACCGGAACGCTGATCATCGAGTCGTCCTCCTCGGAGCCGTTGGAGTACGACGACATCCCGTCGGTACAGCAGGTGCACGCCCTGCTGTACCACCAGGTTTTCGAAGTGGAACGCCATCGCGACGGGCGCGACGAGCGCTGGGACGACCATCGCAGCTACCGCTGAGCCCGTAACCTGGGCGTATGACCGCTGTACTGCTGGCCGAGGACGACGAGGCCATCGCCGCCCCGCTGTCGCGCGCGCTCGGGCGCGAGGGCTACTCGGTGACCGTCGAGAGTTTCGGCCCGGCCGTGTTGCAGCGGGCCCTGGAAGGCGGTCATGACCTGCTCATCCTCGACCTCGGCCTGCCGGGCATGGACGGGCTGGAGGTTTGCCGCCAGGTGCGTGCCCGCGGAGCGGATCTGGCGGTCTTGATGCTCACCGCTCGCACCGACGAGGTGGATTTCGTGGTGGGGCTGGACGCCGGCGCCGACGACTACGTCGGCAAACCGTTCCGCCTGGCCGAGCTGCTCGCCCGGGTGCGAGCGCTGTTGCGGCGCAGCGGAATCGGTGACGACACGGTGGAGGTCGGCGGCATCCGCCTGGAGCCCGCCGCGCGGCGGGTGCTGGTCAACGGCGTCGAAATCGGTTTGGCCAACAAGGAATACGAGCTGCTCAAGGTGCTGATCGACCGGGCGGGCCAAGTGGTGCCGCGCGAGACCATCCTGCGCGAAGTGTGGGGCGACGCGGAATTGCGCGGTTCCAAGACCTTGGACATGCACATGTCCTGGCTGCGCCGCAAGATCGGCGACGAGGGGCCCATGGCCGAACGGCGCATCGTCACCGTCCGCGGTGTCGGCTTCCGGCTGAACACGGACTGACGTGCGCCGCCGGATCCTGCGTTCCATGCTCACCGTGCTGACCCTCACCACGGTGGTGCTCGGTGTGCCGCTCATCTACACGGCGTGGTTGTGGGTGGAGGACATCACCCGCAACGACCTGCAGAACCGGCTGGACCGGATCGCCGCGGAGATCATCGCGCAGGAGCGCGACGGCATGGTGCTCGGCGAGCTGGACATCCGGTCGGTGGCGCCGCTGGTGCCCGAGAACGGCAGGCTTACCATCGTCTATCCCTCGCAGAAGGACAACGCCCTCCGCCGCGACATCGGGGTGGCGCAGGTGCACGATCCGCTCGTCGAATCGCTGTCGATGGGCACGTCCGGTTCGCTGCGCCTGGAGGTGCCCTCGGCGCCGATGCACGCCATGCAGCGCCAAGCGGTCGCGGTGGTCGCGCTGGCGGTGCTCGCCTCGCTCGGCGCGGCGGTCTCGGTCGCGGTGGTCACCGCCCGGCGGGTGGCCGATCCGCTGCGCGATGTCGCGGCACGGGCGGCGCGGCTGGCGATGGGCGATTTCCGGCCCGATTCGCGCAGGCACGGCATCGCGGAACTGGATCGGGTCTCCGACGTGCTCGACTCCGCGACCGTGGAGATCGCCGGACGGCTGCAGCGCGAACACGCACTGGTGGCGGACGTCTCCCATCAGTTGCGCAGCAGGTTGACCGCCGTGCGGTTGCGCCTCGACGAGCTGTCGGCGCATGCCGATCCGGAGGTGGTGCACGAAGCCGAGGAGGCGATGGCCCAGGTCGACCGGCTCACCGACGCGATCGACGACCTGGTGCGCGCGTCTCGCGACGAGGACGCGGCCGATCGCGATCCGGTACCGGTGATGGACGAGTTGCGCGGCGTGGTCGCCGAGTGGACCCACCCGTTCACCGAGGCGGGCCGCACCCTGACGCTGACCGGCGACGAGTCGCTGCGCGCGCCGCTCACGGGTTCGCGGCTGCGCGAGGCGGTCGCGGTGCTGGTGGACAACGCGCTCATGCACGGCGGCGGCACCTGCACGGTGTCGGTGCGCGAGGTGCGGCCGGGCGCCGACCGGGAGCCGCTGGTGTGCGTCGAGGTCGCCGACGAGGGGCAGGGGGTGCGTGACGAACTCGCGCCGCACATCTTCGATCGAGGCTTCTCCGCGGGCGGTTCCACCGGCGTGGGGCTCGCTCTGGCGCGGGCGTTGGTCGAGGCGGACGGCGGGCGGCTGGAATTGCAGCGGCGCAGGCCCGCGCTGTTCGCGGTGTTCCTCGGGTCCTCGAAGGGGCGTTCGCCGAACGCGGCGGTGCCCGAACCGCGGTGACTCAGCTGCGGCCGAGTTCCTCTTCCACCAAGTCCACGAATTCCGCTTCCAATTCGCGCATTTCGTCCGGGAAGACCCAGCGGCGCATCGCCCAGAAACGGAACGCCATCTGCAGCAGATTGCCGATGATGAACGCGCTGATGAAGTCGGCGATGTTCTCGACCGTGAAGCTCACGTTGGGCTGGCGTAGGTCGAAGATGTAGCTGGAGATCCACAACGGCGTGAAGGCCAGGACGACGCCGACGCCGCTGACGCCGAAGAACAGCAGCGCTTCGTGATGACGTTCCCGCCCGCCGCGGTGCTTGAACGACCATTCCCGATTCAGGATGTAGGACGCGATCACGGCGATGACGCCGGAGATGATCTTGGCCGTCACCGGTTTCTCCGCGAGCACCGTCCACTTCAGCGCGTAGAAGATGCCGCTGTCGATCACGAACGTGGTGGCGCCGACGATCGCGAACTTGATCAGTTCCCGATGCCGGTACGCGATATCTTGCAGCGGCTTGGGGAGGACGCTGACCACGTCGTCGACGAATGACACAAGACCGGAGTGTACCGGTACCCATCATTTGCGCCGGACATGACAATATTGTCCGACGTGAGCGCACGTTCCTTCGATCCATCGGCAATGCCCACCGTCACCATGATCGGTGGCGGCCAGTTGGCGCGCATGACCCACCAGGCGGCGATCGCGCTGGGCCAGCGGCTGCGCGTGCTCGCGGAGAACCCCGAGGACCCGGCCGCGCAGGTGAGCCCGGAGGTGGTGCTCGGCAGCCACACCGACCTGACCGCCCTGCGCAAGGCGGCGGTCGGCTCGCACGCGCTGACCTTCGACCACGAGCACGTGCCGACCGAGCACCTGGAGGCGCTGGTCGCCGAAGGCGTCAACGTGCAGCCGCCCCCACAGGCGCTGGTCTACGCGCAGGACAAGCTGGCCATGCGCACCAAACTGAGCGGACTCGGGCTGCCCGTGCCTGCGTTCACGCCGGTGACCTCGGTGGACGACGCCGTGCGGTTCGGTGACGAGCACGGCTGGCGGATCGTGCTGAAGGCGGTGCGCGGTGGTTACGACGGCCGCGGCGTCTGGATGCCGGAATCCGCCGGCGCGGCCGAACAGATCGTCACCGATCAGCTGGCGCACGGCGTCCAGTTGCTCGCCGAGGCGAAGATCGACCTGGCACGCGAGCTGTCGGCGATGGTGGCCCGCTCGCCGTTCGGGCAGGCCGCGACCTGGCCGGTGGTGGAGACCGTGCAGCGCAAGGGCCAGTGCGCGGTCGTCATCGCGCCGGCCCCCGGCCTGCCGGAGGATACGGCCGCCGCGGCGGAGACCATGGCGTTGAACCTCGCCGGTGAACTCGGCGTCGTCGGCGTCATGGCGGTGGAGCTGTTCGAGACCACGGACGGGAAGTTGCTGGTGAACGAGCTGGCGATGCGCCCGCACAACTCCGGACACTGGGGGATGGACGGCGCTCGCACCGGGCAGTTCGAGCAGCATCTGCGGGCCGTGCTCGATTACCCGCTCGGCGACACCTCGCCGCTGGCCCCGGTGACCGTGATGGCGAACATCCTCGGCGCGCCGCAGGCTCCCGCGATGTCGATGGACGAGCGGCTGCACCACCTGTTCGCCAGGCTCCCCGAGGCGAAAGTGCACCTGTACGGCAAGGGCGAGCGCCCCGACCGCAAGATCGGGCACATCAACATCCTCGGCGACGACGTGGCCGAGGTCCGGGAGAAGGCGGAGCGGGCGGCGCACTGGATGTCGCACGCGGTTTGGACCGACGGATGGGATCCGCATGAGTGAAGCAGTGGCCATGACCCCGGCGGTCGGCCTGATCATGGGCAGCGACTCGGACTGGCCGACCATGGAGGCCGCCGCGGAAGCGCTGGCGGAGTTCGGGATTCGCTTCGAAGTGGGCGTCGTCTCGGCGCATCGCACCCCGCAGCGCATGCTCGACTACGCGCGTGATGCCGCCGGCCGCGGGTTGAAGGTCATCATCGCCGGTGCGGGCGGCGCCGCCCACCTCCCCGGCATGGTCGCCTCCGCCACCCCGCTCCCGGTGATCGGCGTGCCGGTCCCGCTCAAGTACCTCGACGGCATGGACTCGCTGCTGTCCATCGTCCAGATGCCCGCGGGCGTGCCCGTCGCCACCGTCTCCATCGGCGGCGCCCGCAACGCGGGCCTGCTCGCCGCCCGCATCCTCGCCGCCCACGACCCCGCCCTGCGCACCCGCATGGAACAGTTCCAGGCCGGGCTCGAACAGATGGTCCTGGAAAAGGACGACGCCCTGCGCACCAAGCTGCTGGGCTGAGCGGTCCAGGATGCGGGAGACCCGCTTGGGCGGGGCTCCGTCAACGTGGTCGTCCGCGTAGGCGACACCGTTCGCCGCCGTCCGGTCGCGCGTGCCGAGTTCGCGCGCGAACCGCTCGCCCGGTTCGAGCGGGCCGGCCGGACGGATCGAATGGTGATCTGCATCACATCGTGTCAGGATGTTCGTCCCCGCGGTGTCTTGTGCTCGAGCCTCTCGGAGCGAAGGAGACACCATGAGCGAGAAGACCGAAGTGGTCGTGGTCGGCGGGGGATATGCCGGTGTGATGGCGGCCAACCGCTTGACCCAGCGTGCGGACGTGGCGGTGACGGTGGTCAATCCGCGCCAGGCGTTCGTTCCGCGGTTGCGGCTGCACCAGTTGGTGGGCGGAACCCACGACGCGGTCGTCGACTTTCGAGAAGTGCTGGCCGAGGGCATCCGGCTGGTCGTGGACAATGTGACCGGGATCGACGCGGCCGGGCGGAGGGTGACGCTGGCCGAGGGTGGCGAGCTCGGCTACGACTACCTGATCTACGCGGTGGGCAGCGGCAGCGCGGGCCCGCGGGTGCCCGGCGCGGCGCAGTTCGCCTACCCGATCGCCACCTTGGAGGCGGCGCAGCGGTTGCGATCGGTGCTGTTCGACACGCCGATCACGGCCGCGGTGACGGTCGTAGGGGGTGGTCCGACCGGTATCGAGACCGCCGCGGAGCTGGCGGAGCAGGGCCGCGGGGTCACGTTGGTCTGTGGCGGGGTGCTCGGTCCGTACCTGCATCCGAAGGCCCGGCGCACCGCCCACAAGTACCTCGCCAAGCTGGGCGTCAGCGTGCTGGAAGGCCCCGACGCGTCGGTCACGGAGGTGACCCCGGAGTCCGTACGACTCAGCGGTGGCCGCACGCTGAACAGTCAGGTCACCATATGGACGGCTGGCTTCGGCGTGCCCGATCTGGCCGCCCGCAGCGGGTTGAGCACCGACACCGCCGGGCGGCTGCTCACCGATGAGACGCTGACCAGCGTCGATGACGAGCGCATCGTCGCGGCGGGCGATTCGGCGGCACCGTCGGATCTGCCGTTCCGGATGAGCGCCTACGCCGCGGGATGCCTGGGCGCCCACGCCGCCGACACGGTGCTGCACCGGATCGCCGGTGAGCAGCCGGAGCCGGTCGATCTGTCGTTTCCCGCCATGTGCATCAGCTTCGGCCGCCGCGCCGGGATCTTCCAGCTCGCCCACAAGGACGACACCGCGATCCGGCTCTACTTCACCGGACCCGTGGGCAAGAAGCTCAAGGAATTCTCCTGCGCCGCCAGCGTCGAACATTTGGTGGAGGAAGCGCACAAACCCGGCTCGCACTCCTGGCCCAAGGACGGCAAGCACAGGCCGGCGCTGCTGCAGGCTCAGCGCGACGACGCGGCGGCACGGGTCGCGTAGGACACCGCCATCGTGGTCGGGCCGGTGATCTCGGCTGCACGGGTGCGGCAGCGCCTGAAGTACGGACGCTGCCGCCCTGGGCGCCACCGGGCTACCGGGAGCCGGACCTGACAATGGCCGACTGGGGAGGACCCCATGGACACAACAAGTGAACCCCGTGGGCATCGGCGGGCCGGTGACACGGCAGCGGGTCGCGACAGCGGCGACCACGCCACCATCGAAGCGACCGAGACGTTCGTCGCCCACCGCAGGCTGCTGTTCACCGTCGCCTACGAGATGCTCGGGTCAGCGGCCGACGCCGAAGACGTCATGCAGGAAGCCTGGCTGCGCTGGATCGCGGTCGACGCGACGAACGTCGACGACCCACGCGCCTACCTGGTTCGCATCACCACTCGCCAAGCGCTCAACCGGCTGCGGTCGATGAAGCGCCGCAGAGAGTCGTACGTCGGCTCCTGGCTGCCGGAGCCGCTGCTCACCACTCCGGACGTGGCCGTCGATGTCGAGCTCTCCGAAAGCGTGTCGATGGCTCTGATGCTCGTCCTCGAGACATTGAGCCCGACCGAGCGCGCGGTGTTCGTGCTGCGTGAGGCATTCGGGATCGATTACGACGAGATCGCCGCGGCGGTCGACAAAACCCCGGCGGCCGTGCACCAGATCGCCCACCGCGCCCGCCGCCACGTCGAAGCCCGCCGACCACGTCGCTCGGTCACCGCGCGCCAGGCCGAGGCGGCTGCCGAGGCTTTCCGCCGGGCGTTGGAAACACGGGACCTGCAAGGCCTGCTCGACGTACTCGCCCCCGACGTCGTGGCGATCAGTGACGGAGGTGGCATCAAACAGGCCACGCCACGGCCGGTCATCGGCGCCGACAAGGTCGCGCGCTTCATCGTCGGCGGCCTCACCAAGAACAAGGTCACGCTCACCGTCGAGCCGACCTCGATCAACGGCAGTCCCGCGTTGGCGCTGCACGTCGAGGGAGCGCTCGACGGCGTCATCGCGATGCGCGTCGAGGACGCCCGCATCACCGGCCTCTACTACGTGCGCAACCCGCAGAAACTGACCCACATCGAATCCGAGACCCCACTCACCCTGCGATGAACACCAGCCACGGCCCACTGTTCGAGGAGAAGACATGACCACGCGGGCACCGCTCGCCACCGACCCGCTTCCGTCCCGATGGACGACAGTGGCCGCAGCTGTAGCCCTGCTGACAGCGATCGTCAGCCTGCTGCTGATCGCTTTCGCCTGGCCATCGGTACGATCCTCGGTACACGATGTGCCGATCGCCGTCGCGGGGCCGGCCACGGTGGTCGGGCAGGTTCGCGCCGCCCTCGATCACCGTCTCCCGCACGGCTTCGAGTTCACCGAAGTCGCCGACACCGCGGCCGCCGAACAACTCATCCGTGACCGGCAGGTCTACGGGGCGATCGACCTGAGTTCCGGCGCCCCGCAGGTCCTCCTCGCCTCCGCAGCCAGCACCGCGGTCGCCCAGACCTTGCAGACAATGGCGACCGGCCTCGGCCAGGCGGGCAGCACCGGCACACCGCCCGCAGTCCGCGATCTCGCCGCCCTGCCCGCCGACGACCCACGCGGCGCGGGCTTGGCCGCAGGCGCCCTGCCCCTTGTCATGGGCGGTCTGCTGGCCGCCGTGCTGCTGACCAGGCTCGTTCGTGGCGCCGTCCGCCGGGTCACCGGGGCACTCGCCTTCGCGGTCACCGGCGGCCTGGCCGTGGCAGCGATCCTGCAGTTCTGGTTCGGCTCGCTGAGCGGCTCCTACCTCGCCAACTCCGGCGCGGTCGCCCTCAGCATCGCGGCCACCTCCTTGATCGTCCTCGGGCTGGAATCCCTGTCGGGATACGTCGGAATCGGAATCGGCGCCGTGGTCATGATGCTCATCGGCAACCCCCTGTCGGGTGCCGCGACCGCGCCGGAGATGCTGCCCGGCTGGTCCGGCGCGTTCGGCCAGCTGCTGCCGCCCGGCGCGGGCGGCAGGTTGCTGCGCTCCACCGCCTTCTTCGACGGACGCGGCGCCACCCAAGCCGTCATCGTCCTGCTGGCCTGGCTCGCGCTCGGTGTCGCACTCTGCCTGTTCGGCGGGTCGCGCGCGCGTCGTGCCGCCACGGCGCGGTGCGCGACGCACCCACCGGCCCACAGCACGCCACCCTCGCCAGCTGACCCGCATCGAGCGGTAAGCCGGCCGGCGGTGGCATCCGATGCCCGGAGCGTCGGCGACTTCCCGCCACTGAGGTGACCGGCAGGAGGATTCCTACCTTCGGCCGCTGGCTACGGTTGGTGCGTGACTACAGGGGATATCGCTCGGATGCGGGGAGACGACGACACCGCGCATTTTCGGCTGACGGTGGTGGATCAGGCGCTGCGGTTGTTCGCCGAGAAGGGGTACGAGGCGACGACGGTGGACGAGATCGCGGAGGCGGCGGGGATCTCGCGGCGGACGTTCTTCCGGCAGTTCCGGTCGAAGGAGGACGTGATCTTCGCCGATCACGAGTCGCAGCTCGCGCAGGCGGCGGAATTCCTATCCGCGTCGCGCGAGGACCCCTGGGAGGCGGTGTGCGCGGCGGTGGTGCTGGTATTCGAGCGGTTCACGCAGTGGCGGGAGATCGCGGCGCGGCGGTATCAGGTGGTGCGCCGGGTGCCCGCGCTGCGTGAGCGGGAGATCGTCACGGTGTTCCGCTACGAACGGTTGTTCACCGACTTCTTGCGGGAGCGGCTGCCGGAGGCCCCGGATCTGGCGCGAGTGCAGTTCACCGCGGCCGTCACGGCGACGCACAACTATCTGTTGCGCCGGATGGTGCGGGGCGAGTCGGACGCGGGCGCCGCCGACCTGCGGGTGGAGCTGGCCGCGATCCCGCGCGGTGCCGGGCGTGCCGCGAATGCCGAGGATCTGGTCGTCGCAGTCTTCCCGCGCGATGTCCCACCCAGGCAGATCGCGGACCTGCTGGTCCGGAAGCTCGGTACTCTCTGAGGCGGATCGGATTGCGACCGATCTGACACTGAGTGCCACGTAATATCTGCACGTGGTCAGCGTTCTTGCGCGTATACTCGACCGGGATGTGGCACTGAGTGCCGATGCGCTGACTCCACTTGGCGGGAATCAGCGATCACCACCGACGACCAGGAGTGAACCCGATGGCGGGAAACCCCGATTTCGACCTGTTCAAGCTCGAGGACTTCCACGATGAGCTGCGCGCCGCGATCCGCGCTCTGGCGGAGAAGGAGATCGCCCCGCACGCCAAGGACGTCGACGGCAACTCCCGCTTCCCGGAGGAGGCGCTGGCCGCGCTGAACGCCTCCGGCTTCAACGCCGTGCACGTGCCCGAGGCCTACGGCGGCCAGGGCGCGGACTCGGTGGCCACCTGCATCGTCATCGAAGAGGTCGCCCGCGTGTGCGGCTCGTCCTCGCTGATTCCCGCCGTCAACAAGCTCGGCACGATGGGCCTGATCCTGAACGGCTCCGAGGAGCTGAAGCAGAAGGTGCTGGCCGACATCGTCAACGGCGAGATGGCCTCCTACGCGCTGTCGGAACGCGAAGCGGGCTCCGACGCGGCGAGCATGCGCACCCGCGCCAAGCAAGAGGGTGACGACTGGATCATCAACGGCTCCAAGTGCTGGATCACCAACGGCGGCAAATCATCCTGGTACACCGTGATGGCGGTGACCGACGCGGAGAAGGGCGCCAACGGCATCTCCGCCTTCCTGGTGCACAAGGACGACAAGGGTTTCGTGGTCGGCCCGCTGGAGCACAAGCTCGGCATCAAGGGTTCGCCCACCGCCGAGCTGTACTTCGAGAACTGCCGGGTGCCGGGTGACCGCATCGTCGGCGAGCCGGGCACCGGTTTCAAGACCGCGCTGCAGACCCTCGACCACACCCGCCCCACCATCGGCGCGCAGGCCGTCGGCCTCGCCCAGGGCGCGCTGGACGCGGCCATCGCCTACACCAAGGACCGCAAGCAGTTCGGCAAGTCGATCGCCGACTTCCAGAACACCCAGTTCATGCTCGCCGACATGGCGATGAAGATCGAGGCCGCCCGCCTCATGGTGTACACCTCGGCCGCCCGCGCCGAGCGCGGCGAGCAGAACCTCGGCTTCATCTCCGCCGCCGCCAAGTGCTTCGCCTCCGACGTCGCCATGGAAGTCACCACCAACGCCGTCCAACTGTTCGGCGGCGCGGGCTACACCACCGACTTCCCGGTGGAGCGCATGATGCGCGACGCCAAGATCACCCAGATCTACGAGGGCACCAACCAGATCCAGCGCCTGGTGATGAGTCGTGCCCTGCTCAAGTGAGCTTTTCCTGGATCACCGGAGGTTCGGGCGTGCCTGCGCACGCTCTGCGGCCGTCTCCAGGCCGTGGAGGAGCGCGGGCCGCTCGAACATTCTGTCGATAGAGTCCGCGCTCGCTCTCAGCTCAACGACACCGATCAGCGGTCCCGGCTGCTTCGATCACTCGGAGTGGTAGCGGCATGCGATGATCACGACTGAGTCATCCTCGATGGCGTACACGATCCGATGTTCAGTCGTGATTCGTCGCGACCAATAACCGGCCAGATGATGTTTCAAAGCTTCCGGCTTCCCGATCCCTTCGTAGCCGTTGCGCTTGATGTCCGCAATCAGTGTGTTGATCCGGCGCAAGATCTTCTTGTCGTTGGCCAGCCACCACTGGTAGTCGTCCCAGGCGGGATCTGTAAACGTCAGTTTCACGCGCTCGCCTTGCCGGGCGTTACGTTGCCTTCGGACCCCTCGTCAACGTCTACTAGCTCGCGAGGCGTTGCGCCGCCGCCGCGATGTTCGGCTATGGACCGTTCGAGGTGCCGCGCATTAGCCGGACTGCCGAGCAGATACGCGGTCTCTTGTAGCGCTTGATACTCGCTGAGCGCGACAACGACGGCAGGTTCGTGGCCCGCCCGAGTGATCACCACCTCTTCCAGGTCTTCGGTGGCGCTGTCGAGAACCGATGCGAAGTTGGCTCGCGCCTCGGTATAAGTCATCGGCTTCATGCCTTCACTGTACAGGATCCTGTACAGGAGAGGGTGGGTAAATCGGCGGACAGCTCTACCGGTCGCCCGCACAGACCGCGGGCCGCTCGAACGGTTTTATGGAGAGCATGCCAGAACGGCTGGCGGCTACGCCTAGCCGCGGTAGATCTCGACGTAAGCGTTGGTGGCTACTGCGAACACACCGGGACCCATTCCCGTGCAGCCCGTGGTGATGCGCTGGCCGTTCGGCGTGAAGGGATAGCTGAGTGCCTGGTAGGGCCCGATGCCGTAGAGCGGAAACGGGCCGCTGGCGTAGGGGCCGACGCAATCGACATGCAGGACGTAGTTACTTCCTCCGTCGGGTTGGCAAGTCGCCGACGCGCCGGAAAGATCCCGCTGGACGGCGCAATCCTGCGGCGCGGCTTGGGCGGTGCCGGAACCGACGATCGCGACGAAGGCGAGACCCGAAACACCAGCGGCCGCGACCCGTGCGGCGGCGACAATCGTCTTCTTCATGAAAGCTCCTCCTGTTTCAGTTCGATCTTCGGCCGAGACCGGCGAATGTTACTGCCGGTAGGTTTAATTCGCTTCGCCCCTAGGGCGGGCCTGTCGCTGCGGACCACCGTTGAGCCGGGCAGGTCGATATCAAGGTTCCAAGTACAGGCGTTCGCACGGCAATCGCGGGTAGCCGTCGGTGTCGTCTGTGGATACCTGCACGGCGTCGTGCCAGTGGTGTGCGCGCCATTCCTGGACGAAGAGGCATGCGGCCGTGACGCAGGCGACGAAGTCGAGGCGGGCTCCGTGCCAGAACACCGACAGGTGGACGTCCGGCTCGGAGGGGAGGGGGGATGGCGCACGGTCAGGCATATGCCGCCCATCGCCGACGGCGCGCGGCCTTTTCGGCCACGCAGCTACGGATCGCCGTGACGACGAGACGACCGGAGGGCCGAAAAGTCGTGTCGGGCCACGTTATCCACGCGCGGAACTTGGTTCCTCGATCTGCGGGGCTCGGCATCGCGATCAGCCCGCCGTAGCGGATGATGGACACGTTCAAGCGGAACATCTCGGCGAACAGTGGTACGTCGTCCGGCAGATCCGGCCGGATGATGTACGTCCACCGTTTCGACCGTGGATGCGACAGGATCGGCCCCAGCTCTTGGCCGTGGTTCTGCATCCACACCTTCACGTGCTGTCCCAGCACGGCGGGCATGGTGATCGCCCAGACCATCCCGGTGCGGACGACGATGCGCCCGATCTGGGGAGGGTCGACGGTCGCGGGGAGGCCGCACACCTGGCGGTAGTAGTGGCAGCGAGACAACGGTGTGTTCCCAAACGCTATGTGGCGCATCGAGACCTCTGCTTCGTCGGAGGGGTTCAGGTGCGCCCGGTCCGCGACCAGCCCTGATCGATACCGGGACGGGTGGGAGCGAACAACGTTGTGGGGGACGCGTTTCCGCGTGCCCTCCCGGGCGCAACTTCAGCGAATCACTGGACGTGCTCGATGAACTACGTGAAGATGAGATCTCATCAGCTCCACCAGCATGTTTTTCATCCTGCAATGAGAATTGGCCCGGAGATGAGAAGCCCGGGCCGCCCGAGTGGACAGGAATCCGGCATGGCCGAAAGTGGTGGCTCGACCCTCCCTCGTCGTCAGCTCGGCAGGCACCTGCGGAACGGACGCGAAGCGGCGGGATTGACGTTGGCCGATGTGGGGGAACGGATGCAGTGGAGCGTCAGCACCGTTCAGCGCATGGAGGTCGGCAAGACCGAGCGTATCCGCACCGTCGATATCGAGGCGCTGTGCAAGATCTACGACTTCACCGAGGAGTACACGACCGCACTCGTCGGACTCGCGAAGCAGGCCAGTGTGAAGTCGTGGTGGCATGAGTTCGGCGATCTGATCCCTGAGAACTTCGATGTGTTCGTGGATCTGGAAGCCACTGCGCGGGCTTTGACTTGGTACGAGCCCGAACTTGTTCCTGGGATTTTTCAGACCCCCGCGTACGCGAGTGGGCTGATCCGCGCTGGCTACCCCGACGAGACTCCGCTGGAACATGAGCGTCGGGTCCACCTCCGACGCAAGCGTCAAGCGCTGATCACCCGGAAAACGAAACCCGTGACCGTGAACGCCATCCTTCGAGAGTCCGTGCTTCGGGGAATTGTGGGCGACGATCGCATCATGTCCGCCCAACTCCGACATCTGGTGGACCTCATGGGCCTGCCCAACGTCACGATCCGAGTGCTCCCGTTCTCAGCTGGATTCCCGATGGGTGTGGCCGTCGGGCCGTTCGTGATTTTGAAGTCCGGGGGCGACGGTAAGCGACAGCCGAAGGAGCCTACAGTTGTCTACGTCGAAAGCTTCACGGGCGATTTGTACCTCGAGAAGCTCGGCGCTGTGCGCCGGTATGTCGATGCCTACCAGAAGTTCGAGCGCGCGGCGCTGGACCCGGACCAGAGTAAGAAGCTGATCCGGCAGATAGCAAGGGAGTACGCACCGTGAACATCGAGTGCTGCGAGGCGAGATGGTTCAAAAGCAGCCACAGTGGGGCTGACAAAGCATGTGTCGAGGTCGCCTTCCTCGAGGGAGGGCAGGTCGGCGTGCGGGATTCCAAGAACCCGACCGGCCCGGCGCTGGTGTTCGCGCCCGGCGAGTGGGACGCCTTCACCACTGGTATTGCCGACGATCGTCCCTGAACCCATCCGGCACCTCGCTTTTGCCCCGCTACACGGGGCGTCCGCGGGCGGCCCATGGCTGTCGCGACCGCGAGTGGACCTCTCGGTGAGCGGCCAACTCGCGGCGCGTCGCTCAGGAGACCAGGTCCGCGTACTCCCGGTGTTCGGCGATGTACTTCTCCACATACCAGCAAGTGGGGATGACCGAGAAGCCCGCGTTGCGGGAGTCGTCGAGGGCGTATTCGACGACTTGGGCGGCTACTCCTCGGCCCCGGAATTCGGGGAAGGTCATGGTGTGGTGGAAGTCGCGGACCTTCAGGTCCGCGCGTTCGGCGTAGTCGGCGTACCCGGCGAGGGTGTCGTCGATGTAGATCTCGAAACGGGTGTCGGCGACGTTGTGCTCGAGCCTGGTCGTCATGATCGGGTAGAACTCCTTGGCGGTGGGGAATGTTCCGGCGTGGCGCTACAGGATCGCGCCGGGGTTGAGGATGCCGTCCGGGTCGAGCGCGTCTTTGATGCGCCGGGTCAGAGCCATCACGTCGGGGCCGACCTGCTCGGGCAGCCATGCCTTCTTCAAACGTCCGACGCCGTGCTCGCCGGTGATGGTGCCCCCGAGGGCGATGGCCAGATCCATGATCTCGCCGAAGGCGCGGTGCGCCCGCGCGGTGAGGTCGGCATCCGACGGGTCGTGCACGATCAGCGGGTGGGTGTTGCCGTCGCCCGCGTGGGCGATCACCGACACCGTCACCGCGTTGCGCTCGGCGATCTCGGCGACGCCGCTCACCAGATCACCGAGCCGGGGCAGGGGCACGCCGACGTCCTCCAGCAATAGCGGTCCGAGCTTTTCGACGGCGGGAATCGCCAGACGCCGGGCAGCCGTGAACGCCTCTCCTTCGTCGGGATCCTCGGTGTGGAAAACCTCTGTCGCGCCCGCCTTCTCACAGGCCGCGGCCATGATCTCGGCTTCGCGCCGGGCGAATTCGCCTGGTGCGTCGGAGCGCGCGACCAGCAGCGCGGCCGCCTGCCGGTCCAATCCCATCCGCAACTCGTCCTCCACGGCGTTGATCGACACCGAGTCCATGAACTCGAGCATCGACGGCCGCAGTTCGCCGGTGATGGTCAGGATCGCCTCGGTGGCCGCGGTGAGCGTGGCGAAGCTGGCGACGACCGTGCTCTGCGGCGGTTGCGCGGGCAGCAGCCGCAAGGTCAGCTCGGTGATCACGCCCAGTGTGCCCTCGCTGCCGACGAACAGCTTGGTCAGCGACAGGCCGGCCGAGTCCTTCAATCGGGGACCGCCGAGTCGCACGGCGGTGCCGTCGGCGAGCACGACCTGCATGCCGAGCACGTAATCGGTGGTCACGCCGTATTTGACACAGCAGAGCCCGCCCGCGTTGGTCGCGGCGTTGCCGCCGATCGAGCAGATCTCGAACGACGACGGGTCGGGCGGGTACCACAGGCCGTACTCCGCGACCGCGCGCTTGACCTCGGCGTTGAGCAGGCCGGGTTGCACCACGGCGGTGCGCGTCACCGGGTCGACGGTGATCGCGCGCATCCGTTCGGTGGTCAGCACGATCGCTCCGTCGACGGCCGTCGCACCGCCGGAGAGACCGGATCCGGCCCCGCGCGGGATCACCGGGACGCGCTGCGCGGTGGCCCACCGCAGCGTCGCGGCCACGTCGTCGGTGCTGGTGGCGCGTACCACGGCCAGGGCGGTTCCCGCCTCGGGATCGCGCGCCCAGTCCTGCCGGTAGCCCGCCAGCAGGTCGGCGTCGGTGAGCACCGTGCCGTCGGGGAGAGCCGCCATCAGATCATCCAGGTCCACAACCTTCACGCTAGCGCCCCGCGCCCGATTTCCGCCGACCGGCCGACTGCTGCGCGTGTGCGACCGAGGGAGACCGGCTGAGCCACCGGCCGGTCGCCGTCCGCTCATCTGACGGACACCTGCCGCTGTCACCCTGGTCGCGTGCATGAGCTGTCCGAGACCGCCGACACGATCGCCGACCGGTTCACCCACTGGTGCGAGGCCGTCGTGGACCGGCTTCCGTTCGGGCTGAACCGTCTTGTGCCGCCCACCTTCCTGGGTTTCGGGCTGATCAACAGCGGCACCTTCGGTGTCGACCTGGCCCTGCTGACGATCTTGCACGGGTGGTTCGATCTGCCGGTGTGGCTGTCGGTGACCGTGGCCTATGTGTGCGCGTTCGGGCTCGGCTTCGTGCTCAACCGCACGTTCAACTTCCATTCGCACGCGCCGGTGGGCAGGCAGGCTGCGGTGTATGTGGTGGTGGTCGTGGTCAACTACCTCGCGTTCATCCTCGGCGTCGGCAGCGGACTGACCGCGCTGGGCCTGCAGTACCACCTGTCCCGGTTGCTGGCGGGCGCGTGCGAAGCCGTCTACATGTACAGCGCGATGCGCTGGGTGGTCTTCCGCCGGGCCGCCGAGCCGGAACCGGCGCTCGCACCTGACGCGACGTGAGTCGAAGCGCTGCGTGCCACCCCTCCGTTCATGACCTCGCTGGATTGATCAGCACTTCGGTGCGCGCGCCGTCGACGACGATCGCGTCCTCGTCGGTGAGCGCCCAGTGCGCGACGCCTTCGGCGCGGTAACGGGCGGCGAGCCGAGTGCAGTCACCCTCGGGGTCGGTGGCCGAATCGATGTGCGGCACGATCCGGCGGTCGACCAATCCGAGGCCATCCCACCGCGGTTGCACTCCGCACGCCGGGGCGACCTCGCCGGGGTCGTCCACCGACTCCAGGCCGTGCAGGTCCGGGGTCAGTACGCAGGCCCCGGCGCTGTAACCGGCGTAGACCAGCGCGTCGGCGGCGAGCAGCCGGGGAAGAGCTCGGTCCGCTCCGCTGCGGGCGAACTGGGCGCGCAGAACGAACGTGTTGCCGCCGCGCACCCACACCAGCGGGAACTCGGCCAGCTTCCGCTCCAGCTCGGCTTCCCGCCCGGCGTACTCGCGCAGGTCGAGCACCTCCGGCGTGTAGCCGAGCTGGCGCAGTGGCGTCACGTCGCTGGTCACCGCGCCCGCCCACGCCTCCGGCCAGGCGTCGCAGGCATTCGGTATCACCGCGACCCGGCCCGGCGGGCCCGCGAGTGCGACGAGCCGGTCGTAGTGCGCCCCGAATCGGTAGCTGGAGAGGAAGAGTCGCATCGCGTCAGATGGTGAAGGCCAGGTGGCGGATGACGCGCTGCCCCAGTTCGGCGTCACCGTCGATGGTGATCTCGTCCCAGTGCTCCTCGGCGGTCGTCCGGCCGCCACCGAGACGCACGAAAAGCCGCGAGTCCAGACCGATCTCGACCGTAGCCGGTTCGTCGAAGGCGTCCACGTAGCTCGCCCGGCCCGCCACCTGGATGTGCAACGTCCTGGCCAGCGGACCGCTCAGCGCGAAGGTGATCCGGGCGCCGTCGGGCGCACCGCCTTTCTTGACCACCACGCGCGGGATGCTGCGCCCGAACTCGAGGAATGCCAGTTCGCCGCGTAGGCCGCCCTCCTCGACCGTGACCCCGAGCGCGTCGGCGATGTCGAGTTCGTGCATCCAACAATCGAACAACCGCACTCGCATGAAGCGGCCATAGGTGATCTGCCCGATCGGCGACACCGTTTCCTTCTGCCACTCGGCATCGCCCAGCGCGGCGAGCGCCGCACGCCTGCGGTCCACGACGTCGCGATAGAGCTCGAGCAGCCGGGCGCCGGGCAGTGGGCGCAGCCGGTCCACCCAGATCTCGTTGAGCACCGCGGTCTCGTTGCGCACGTAGGGGAGGGTGCGCACGTCGGTCTTGGCCCTGGTCGGGTCGTGCGCGGGCGGGCGATCACCCAGCAGCCACGACTCGGTGCCGATGACGTGGGCGACGAGGTCGAACACCGTCCAGCCGGGCAGCGACGACGGAGTACGCCAACGGTCCTCGTCCAGCGGAGCGACCAGCGCGTCGATCGCGCCCCATTGCCGGGACAACAGGTCGATCAGCACGGTGCGGTCCAGCGTCTCGGTCATCCGTCGGTTTCCTTTTCCGGGCCTTCGCCCTCGTTGTCCAATGCCGCGATGCCGCCCCGGATGGCCGCGGCGGTGGCGACGGGGTCGTGCGGGCGACGCAGCAGAAACCCCTTGGCGAACTTCAGCGTGTCGCCATGCCGGCGGGGGATCACGTGCAGGTGGACGTGCGGGACGGTCTGGAAGGCGGCGGTGCCGTCGTTGAGCACCAGATTGGCCCCATCGGCGGCGAGGCTGCTGCGCCGGATGGCCAGTGCGAGCCGATGCCCGGCCCGGAAGATCTGCGCGCCGAGTTCGGCGTCGAGGTCCTCCAGTTCGGCGGCGTGCCGTTTCGGTATGACCAGCGTGTGCCCGCGGGCGACCGGCCGGATGTCGAGGAACGCGCACAGCGTGTCGTCCTCGTACACTTTCGCCGCCGGTGCCTCGCCCGCCACGATGCGGCAGAAGACGCAGTCGTTCACACGCTGGACCATACGGCGTACGAGCCGACCGGAACAGCCCGGACGGGCGATCGGCATGACGCGGGTCACCGCGCCCGTCCCGGCGAGGCCGAGACCAGGTATCGAACCTCGAGGTTGGTAACGAACTTCTTCGTACGGTCTTGCTGTGTTCACCGGCGGCGACAACGATCACACATCGAGAAGGAAAACGAGCAACTCGTTGCTCGGCGGCGGGCGGCGCGCTCCGAGGCGACCGGGACATCCGGCTTACCGGCGCGATTCGTCCGGCGTGTGTGACGGGCATCTCAGCTAGGCTCACCGCGGGCCAGGTACAGTGGCGAGGATTTGGACGAACTTACTCAGCGGTAACATCGTCCGGACGTCTACCCGTTGCCTGAAGCTCAGTAAGAGAAGGAAGTCTGACAAGTGGAGACAACGCAGAGCGTAGGCGATCCATCGCCGCGCGGCGCGCGTGTCGGTGTCGTCCGCGAATCCAACGCGGGCGAGCGACGTGTCGCTTTGGTGCCGAAGATCATTCCGTCGCTGTTGAAGCAGGGCGTGGAGGTCGTCATCGAGTCCGGGGCCGGGCAGGGTGCGCTGATCCCCGACGAAGCCTACGTGGAGGTGGGCGCGTCGATCGGTGATCCGTGGTCGGCGGACGTGGTGGTGAAGGTGGCCCCGCCCAGTGACGCCGAGGTCGCGAAGCTGTCGTCGGGGCAGACGCTGATCGGATTCCTCGCGCCGCGCAACGCCGACAATCAGATCGCCGCGTTGAAGTCGGCGGGGGTGCAGGCGTTCGCCGTGGAGGCGATTCCGCGGATCTCCCGTGCGCAGGTAATGGACGCGTTGTCCTCGCAGGCGAACGTCGCCGGTTACAAGGCGGTGTTGCTGGCCGCGTCGGAGTCGACGCGGTTCTTCCCGATGCTGACCACCGCGGCGGGCACGGTGAAGCCCGCGACGGTGCTGGTGCTCGGTGTGGGCGTCGCCGGCCTGCAGGCTCTCGCGACCGCGAAGCGTCTGGGCGGGCGGACCACCGGTTACGACGTGCGGCCGGAGGTGGCCGATCAGGTGCGGTCGGTGGGTGCGCAGTGGCTGGACCTGGGTATCGATGCCGCGGGTGAGGGCGGGTACGCCCGTGAGCTCACCGACGAGGAGAAGGCCGCTCAGCAGCAGGCTCTGGAGGACGCGATCAAGGGCTTCGACGTGGTGATCACGACCGCGTTGGTGCCGGGGCGTCCCGCGCCCAGGTTGGTGACCGCCGAAGCGGTCGCGGGAATGAAACCGGGCAGCGTGATCGTGGACCTGGCCGGTGAGACCGGCGGTAACTGTGAGCTGACCGAACCCGGCCGGACCGTGGTGAAGCACGAGGTGACCATCGCCTCGCCGTTGAACCTGCCCGCCACCATGCCCGAGCACGCGAGCGAGTTGTACTCCAAGAACATCGCGGCGCTGCTGGAACTGATGCTGGTCGACGGCGAGCTCGCACCGGATTTCAGCGATCAGGTGCTCGCTGATTCCTGCGTCACTCGTGATGCGACCGAATCGGCCGCCGCGACCGAGACGGTGGAGTCGCCCGCGGCCGCTGCGGCGGCGGAGTCGACTGTCGCTGAGGTCGCGGAGTCGACCGAGGGAACGAATACGGCTGAGGTGGCGGAGACGACCGAGGCGAAGGTGGAGAACTGATGTATACCGAACTGCTGGCGAATATCGCGATCCTCGTGCTGTCGGGGTTCGTCGGTTTCGCCGTGATCTCCAAAGTCCCGAACACGCTGCACACGCCGCTGATGTCGGGCACCAAC
The DNA here is from genome assembly GCF_023501985.1 of Nocardia sputi. Classification (NCBI taxonomy): domain Bacteria; kingdom Bacillati; phylum Actinomycetota; class Actinomycetes; order Mycobacteriales; family Nocardiaceae; genus Nocardia; species Nocardia sputi. Next base: position 326,534 of record NZ_JAMFLC010000005.1, read on the forward strand.
GCCATCCACGGCATCGTCGTGCTGGGTGCGCTGGTCACCCTCGGCAAGATGGACGACCCGTCGATCGGCATCCAGATCATCCTGTTCGTGGCGCTGGTCTTCGGAACCTTGAACGTGGTCGGTGGTTTCGTGGTCACCGACCGCATGCTCGGCATGTTCAAGGGCAAGAAGCCGGTCGCCGCCGAAAGTTCTGCGAAGGCGGGGAAGTAAGCCATGGACAACCTCGTCAACATCCTCTACATCATCGCGTTCTCGCTGTTCATCTACGGCCTGATGGGCCTGACCGGACCGAAGACCGCGGTGCGCGGCAACTGGATCGCCGCGATCGGTATGGGCCTCGCGGTGGTCGCGACGCTGATCGCGGTCCGCGACACCGGCAACTGGATCCTGATCGTCGCCGGGCTCGTGCTCGGTGTCGTGCTCGGCGTGCCGCCCGCGCGCTACACCAAGATGACCGCGATGCCGCAGCTGGTGGCCGCGTTCAACGGCGTCGGCGGCGGCACGGTCGCGTTGATCGCGTGGGCGGAATTCCTCGACACCACCGGCTTCTCCGCGTTCAAGCACGGTGAGGAACCGACCGTGCACATCATCGTCGGATCGTTGTTCGCCGCGATCATCGGTTCGGTGTCGTTCTGGGGCTCGCTGATCGCCTTCGGCAAGCTGCAGGAGATCCTGCCCGGCAAACCGATCGGGGTCGGCAAGCTGCAGCAGCCGCTCAACCTGCTGCTGCTCGTCGTCGCCGTGGTCGCCGCCGTGGTGATCGGCATCGGCGCCGCCGATGGTGGCGCGCCGTGGTGGTGGATGGTGCTGTTGCTGCTCGCCGCCGGTGTGCTCGGATTGATGGTCGTGCTGCCGATCGGCGGGGCGGACATGCCGGTGGTCATCTCGCTGCTCAACGCCCTGACCGGTTTGTCGGCCGCGGCCGCGGGTCTGGCGTTGAACAACACCGCCATGATCGTCGCGGGCATGATCGTCGGCGCGTCCGGCACCATCCTGACCAACCTGATGGCCAAGGCGATGAACCGGTCCATCCCGGCCATCGTCGCGGGCGGTTTCGGTGGCGGCGGGACCGCGCCGGGCGCCTCCGGTGGTGAGCAGAAGCAGGCCAAGGCCACCTCCGCCGCGGACGCCGCGATCCAGATGGCGTACGCCAACCAGGTGATCGTCGTCCCGGGCTACGGCATGGCCGTCGCCCAGGCGCAGCACGCGGTCAAGGAGATGGCGTCGTTGCTGGAGGCCAAGGGCGTGGAGGTCAAATACGCCATCCATCCGGTCGCCGGTCGGATGCCCGGCCACATGAACGTGCTTTTGGCCGAGGCCGAGGTCTCCTACGACGCGCTCAAGGAAATGGACGACATCAACGGCGAATTCAATCGCACCGATGTCGCCCTGGTGATCGGCGCCAACGACGTCACCAACCCCGCCGCCCGCGAGGACGCCTCCAGCCCGATCTACGGCATGCCCGTGCTCAACGTCGACCAGGCCAAGTCGGTGATCGTGCTCAAGCGCTCGATGAACTCCGGCTTCGCGGGCATCGACAACCCGCTGTTCTACGCCGACCACACCTCCATGCTGTTCGGCGACGCCAAGAAGTCCGTCGGAGCGGTCACCGAGGAACTGAAGGCGTTGTAGGCCAGAGGTTTCGCGCGAAGCGCCTCTCCACTTCCGGTGGAGGGGCGCTTTCGTAATTCGATGGACAGCGCGGTCGGCCGCCCCGGATCATTCTCGGAGTGTCCGCACGTCATGAGCCCCTTCGGTTGATCGGTCCCGGGGAGCCCTCGGTCGATCCCGCCGAGCGGCTGCCGTGGACCGTCACGGTCGATTCCACCTACTCGATTCGCGACGCGATCGATGCCCTCGCGCTCAATCCGTTCCTGCGCGGCGATCAGCCGTGCGCGCGCACGGCGCATCTGGAGCGGGTGCGGCCGGACGCGCCGCTGCGTCCCGCACGCGGCCGCGTGGTGCGCACGGTGCGCGACAACGACAGCGGGGCCACGCTCGTGGTCGGGCACGGCTGGTCGCTGCGGTCGGTGCGCTGGTCGGGTGGTTCGGCGATGGTCGAGGTCACCGCCGTCACCGACGCGCTCGCGGACGAGTTGCTCGCCGAGGCCGTGCGCGACGCGGCAGCGCCGCCGGAGACGGGCGACACCGTGGAGATGGGCTTCTGGCACATGCACACCCATGGCCCGCAACGGCGTTCGCGTTCCATCTCCGCGCCCGAGTGGTCCTCGATCCGCGGCAATTACGCCGGCGAGGTGGCCGCCACGATGGATCGCCTGATGGCGATCACCGCCGACGACGTGCGCGGCCGGCTGGTACTGCTGCACGGGCCTCCCGGCACCGGGAAGACCACCGCACTGCGCGCACTGGCACGGGCCTGGGGCGCGTGGTGCCAGTTCGACTGTGTGCTCGACCCCGAGGTGATGTTCGGCAAGCCGGGCTATCTGATGGAGGTGGCCGCGGGTGTCGACAACCCCGACGAAGGCGCGCCCCGCTGGCGGATGCTGGTTCTGGAGGACTGCGACGAGCTGATCCGCGGTGAGGCGAAGGAGGCTGCGGGGCAGGGACTCTCGCGGCTGCTGAACCTGACCGACGGAATGCTCGGCCAGGGCAGGGACGTGCTCGTCGCCATCACCACCAACGAGGACCTGTCCCGCCTGCACCCAGCGGTGACGCGGCCGGGCCGGTGCCTGGCGCGAATCGAGATCGGGCGGCTGTCGGGCACGGAGGCGACGGCCTGGCTGGACCGGGAGCAGCGCTCCGAGGCCGGCGCGTATCCGGACGGAGCGACGTTGGCCGAACTCGTCGCGGTGCGCGACGGCGAGGCCCGCATCGACTCCGTCACCGAGAAAACGGTTAGTCCGGGACTGTATCTGTGAACCGGCCGGAAGGGCTCGGCTGAGCGGAACCTTTGCAGCGCGCGTCATTACGAGTGAGTGAAAAGAACCACGCGGTATCTCGCACGGCGGTGTTCATACCGATCGGCTAGATTCCATGGGTTCGCCCGTCGCGCTGTGCGCACGGAACCACGCGAGACCCGGGGAGGGGATCCATGACCACACCACCGAACTATCCGAATCCAGGCCCGCCCGGCCACCCACAGCAGCCGCCCGGTCCCGCTCCGCAAGGCTTTCCGGGGCAACAGGGTTACCCGGGGCAGCCTCAGGGCTACCCCCAGCCCGGATACCCTGGCCAGCCGGGCTATCCGCCGCAGGGTGGCTTCCCGCAGCAGCCGGGCTACCCGGGTGGCGGGTTCCCGCCGCCGGGGCCACCACCGCGGCAGAACAGGGGCGGCGGTGGCGTCGGCAAGATCCTGGCCGTACTCGGTGTCGTCGTGGTGCTCGGCTTGCTGGTCGTGGGGGCCCGCACCGTGTTCCGCTCGGACGGGGAGAAGATCGAGATCGGTCAGTGCGCGAAGTTGTCGGGCACCACGATCAAAGCCGAGTTCGCCACCAAGGAATGCTCCGATCCGGAAGCCAACTACGTCGTGGCGCAACGGCTCGACGGCTCGAACGCGGACTGCCCGACCAAGGATTACGCCAGCTACTACCAGACCGGCAGCAACGATTACACGCTGTGCCTGCGGCTGAACGTCAAGGAGGGCGACTGTATCGACGGCGGCTTCCTCGGCGCCAGCACGAAGGTCGCGTGTGGTTCGGCGGCGGACTTCAAGATCGGCCGGATCGTGCGCGGCACCGCGGACAAATCCGCGTGCGGAGCGAAGGCGACCGAGAACGACACGATCGTCTACCCCAAGCCCGAGCCGATAACCCTGTGCCTGGCGCCGCCCAAGTAGCGGTTCGTGGATAGTCGAGGAAGTCGGGGCTCGGCCATCGAGTGAGTGCCGATGGTCGAGCCGCGAGGCACCGAGGCGGTCAGGCCGCCTGCCTACCGGGCTCGGCGACGACGCTCGCGAACCAGCAGCAGAGCAGTATGGCGACCATCGGTACGACCATGGCCGTGGTCAGCGACACCACGGCGGTGAGCCAGCCGATGACCGTGGGACCGGCGAGCAATCCGACGTAGCCGACGCTGAACACCCGGGACATGTCGGTCGCGGCTGTGCCGGAGCCCAGATTGCCTGCCGCGGTGAAGATCTGCGGTACGCCACCGGCCAGTCCGATCCCGGTCATTGCCCAGCCCAGCAGCGTCAGCGGAATCCAGGGCGAGACGATGATCACCGCGAAGCCGAGGGCGGCGATCAGCGAGCCGTAGCGCACCACCGCGACCCGGCCGAAGACGTGGCTGACCCGGTCGATGCCGAAACGCCCGATCGTCATCGTGGTGGAGAAGGCGCCGAAGGCCAGCGCGGCGGTCGCCGCGTCGGCGCCCAGATGCTCGCGCATCTGCAACGCGCTCCAGTCCGCGGCCACGCCCTCGGCCAGGAGCAGTGCGAAGGCGATCGCCGCCAGAGCGAGAACTTTTCGGGCGCGATCGCGGGCGTTCACCTGCCCGCCTGCCTTGTCATCGCGAGGTCGGTCCAGCGGCTGTGCCGTCGCCGTCCCGTCGTACGCGGTCGGCGTGACGTCGTGCCCGGACCCGGCGGCCTCGTGCCGGGGTGTCATCGCGTCGTGGCCGAGCGGCGTGGCGTCGAGCTCGGTCGCGTGCACTGACGCGACACCGTGGGTGGCCGTGTGCGCGGAGGGGGAGACTTCCCGCAGCAGCCGCGGCACCAGCGCGAGCGTCAGCGCGACACAGGCGAGCGCCGCGAGCGTCAGGGTCGCCCGCACATCCCAGCCCGCCCGGAGCGCGGCGGCTCCGAGCAGTGAACCGAGCAAGCCACCGCCGGAGAACAGCGCGTGGAAGGCGGCCATGATCGGACGCCGGTAGGCCCGCTCGACCAGTACCGCTTGGGTATTCATCGACACGTCCAGCGCTCCGTTGCCGAAGCCGAAGAACATCAGAGCGAGCGCCAAAGTGAACGGGCCGGTGGCCAGGCCGGGCCCGATCATCGCCACCGACCCGATGCACGCGGCCGCGCCGACCAGCGTCCTGCTGCCGAACCGATCGGCGAGCGGACCCGCCAGCCGCATCCCGACGATGCCCGCACCGGACATCAGCAGGATGAACATCCCCAGTGTCGATTTCGAGATCCCGGTGCGGTCGATGACCACCGGGATGTGCACCACCCACATGGCGAGTAGGAAGCCGTTCAACGCGAAAACGGTGAACACCGCGGCGCGCGCGACGCGGATCGGACGATCGACCGTCGGGCTCAACACCACTTCGACGGTACCGATAAATGGTCCGTTTCGGCCGGCCTCGCCCGCGGAACCGGTCCAGGGCGTCGTCGACCTGGTCGTGCGACCGTGCGTGACGCTCGGCATTGCGCGTCGCGTCCGCGAGCGAGCCCGCTTATCTTCTCAACGCCTCATGCGGCCGGGACATTCCAGATTCCGGTGGCCGCCGTCTGCGTGACGTAGTCGGCGAAATCCTTCGGACTGCGGCCGATCGCACGGCGTACGCCCTCGCCCGGCTCGGCGTTGCGCCCGTCGAGCACCGTGCCGAACAAGTAGTCGAGCAGGCTCACCACGTCGGCGGGAACTCCGGATTCGGTCAGTCCGGCGACGAAATCCGTTCGGGAGACGGGCACGAAGGCGATCGGCCTCCCGGTGGCCGCGGCGATCTCCGCGACCGCCTCGCCGAAGGTGATCGCCCGCGGCCCGGTCAGTTCGTAGATCTCGCCGTCGTGCCGGTCCGAGGTGAGCGCGGCGACGGCTACGTCGGCGATGTCGTCGGCGTGCACGAACGGCTCGGGCACGCTGCCATTGGGCAGTGCGAGTTCCCCGGCCAGGATGTAATCGGTGAACGCGCCCTCACTGAAGTTCTGCGCGAAGAAACTGCTGCGCATGATCGTCCAGTGCAGGCCCGAGTCCCGCACGGCCTGCTCGCACTGCACGGCCTCCGGCTCGCCCCGCCCGGACAGCAGCACCAGCTTGCGCACGCCTGCTTGCGCGGCGGCCCCGGCGAACGCGCGGATTACCTCGGGCGCGCCGGGGACCGCGAGGTCCGGCTGGAACGCGACGTAGACGGCGCGCACGCCGGTCAGCGCGGCGGGCCAGGTGCCGCGGTTGGCCCAGTCGAACGGGATGTCCGCGGCTCGCGAGCCGACGCGGACCGGATGCCCGGCCGCGCGGAGCCGGGTGAGGACACGGCTGCCGGTCTTGCCGGTGCCGCCGGTCACGAGGATGAGGTGGTGGTCAGTGGTGGTGTTTGTCATGGATCCAAGTACATCCGCCGCAGCTGAGACGGAACATGGTTCAGCGGCTCATGATCATGCGTGATCGTCTACTCTGGAGGCGTGGATGCGCTCGCCAGTCTGCTCGAAGGCCCTCGCGCTCGCGGCGCGTTCCTGATGTGCTCGCTGCTGAATCCGCCGTGGTCGCTGCGCATCGAGGACGAGGCGCCGCTGACCGTGCTGTCGATGATCCGCGGCGGCGGGTGGATCGTCACCGATCAGGGCGCGCCGCGGCAGTTGGGCGCGGGCGATGTCGCGATCTTTCGCGGGCCCGCGCCGTACACGGTGGCCGACGACCCGACCACCGAACCGCAGATCGTCATCCATCCCGGCCAGGTGACGAAGACGCCGGACGGCGAAATTCTTTGCGAAACACTCAGTTTGGGTGTCCGGCAGTGGGGGACCGATCCGCACGGAGCGACCCTGATGGTCACCGGCACCTATGAGTCCGCGGGCGCGGCCAGCCAGCGCCTGCTGCGCGCGCTCCCACCCGCGCTGGTGTTGCAGCGCGACGACTTCGACAGCCGGGTGCTCGACATCCTGGTCGACGAGGTGACCAAGGACGAGCCCGCCCAGAGCGCCGTGCTGGATCGCCTGCTGGATCTGGTGCTGATCGCCGCGCTGCGCGCCTGGTTCGCCCGCAACGACGCGCCCGCCTGGTACCACGCCTACGGTGACCCGCTGGTCGGCAGAGCCCTGCGCCTGCTCCAGCACAATCCGGCGCACGGGTGGACGGTCGCGGGCTTGGCCGAGGCGGTGGGGGTGTCGCGGGCCGCCCTGGCGCGCCGGTTCACCGACCTGGTGGGTGAGCCGCCGATGGCCTTCCTCACCGAATGGCGGCTGGCACTGGCCGCCGACCTGCTGCAGGAGTCCGACGCCACGATCGAGGCCATCGCCCGTCAGGTCGGGTACGGCAGTGCCTTCGCGCTGAGCACCGCGTTCAAGCGGCACTTCGGCGTCTCCCCGCGCGACCACCGGCACAGCCGCGTGCGGTCAGGCCCGGAGGAGGGAGCTCGCGTAGCCACGTAGGGCCCCGCACGCGGCTCGATGGATACAGCCGCGTGCGGTCAGGCCCGGAGGAGGGAGCTTGCGTAGCCACGTAGGGCCCCGCACGCGGCTCGATGGATACAGCCGCATTCCCACTGAGCTATCGTCGGCCGGGTGACGCAGCAGTATCCGGTGCTCTGGCCAGTGCCGACCCGGTGGGCCGACAACGACCACTACGGGCACGTGAACAACGTGACCTACTACTCGTACTTCGACACCGCGGTCAACGCGTGGTTGATGCACGCCACCGGAACCGACATCCGCGAGTTGCCCGCGCTCGGAGTGGTGGCGCAGACCTCCTGCCAGTACCTCGGCTCGATCAGTTTCCCGGACCAGTTGCAGGTCGGCTTGCGCATCTCCCGGCTCGGCCGCTCCAGCATCACCTACGACCTGGCCATCTTCCGGGAGGCCGACGGCGCGCTGGAATTGTCCGCCACCGGCGTCTTCGTGCACGTCTACGTGGACGCCGAGACCCGCAAGCCGGTCGAGATCCCGGGGGTCATCCGCACTGCGGCGGCGGCGCTCGTCACGGACTGAGCGCCGAGGGTGGACGGCGTCACACGCGGCTGAGCAGGGTGAGCGGGTCTTCCAGGAATCCCGCGGTGGTGGTGAGGAAGCGGGCCGCGAGCTCGCCGTCGATCACGCGATGGTCGAAGCTGACGCCGAGGGTTGTCACCCACCGGACGGCGATCTCGTCCCGGACGACCCACGGCCGCTTGCTGATCGAGCCGAGACACAGGATGGCGGACTCGCCCGGATTGACCAGCGGGAAGCCGGCGTCCACGCCGAAGACGCCGACGTTGGTGATGGTGAAGGTGCCGCCGCGCAGGTCGGCGGGCGTCGCGCGGCCCGCGCGGGCGGTCTCGGCCAGCCAGCCGATCTCGCGGGTCAGGTCGCGCAGGCTCGAGGTCTGCGCTTCTTTGATGTTCGGTACCAGCAGCCCACGCTCGGTGGCCACCGCGATGCCCAGGTTCACGTAGTGCTTGGTGACGATTTCTCCGGAGGCTTCGTCCCAGAAGACGTTCATGCCGGGAGGGTCGGCCAGCGCGGCGAGCGTGGCCTTGGCGACCAGCGGTAGCGGCGTCAGGGTCAGGCCCGCGAACGGTTTGGTGCTGCGCAGGTGGTCGAGGAGTTCCATCGAGGCGGTGCAGTCGACGGTGACGAAAGCCCCGGCCTGCGGGATGGTGCGCGCGCTGTTCGTCATCGCCGCCGCGGTGCGCTTGCGGATGCCACTGATCGGAGTGCGTTCCTCGCGCGCTGACGGGAGGGCCGTCCCGGCGGGCGCGTCGGCCGGTCCGACCGGACGCGGCTGGGAGACGGGCACCGCGCCGCGGACGTCATCGAGGGTAACCGCGCCACCCGGACCTGAGCCCGCGATGAACCACAGGTCAATGCCGAGTTCACGAGCGAGTTTTCGTGCGGCGGGTGTAGCCGCCGGGCGGGTTTCGCCGAGCGCTTTGCCCGGCCGTTCCGGTTCCCGCAGTTCGGTATCCGCCTCGGCGGGCGGCGAGACGCGGTGTTGTTCCGAGGGAGGCCGCCGCCGGGATGTGGCCTCTTCTTCGGGGCCATAACCCACCAAGACCGACGCACGGCCCGTTTCCCTCGTGGTCTCTTCCGGCCGGGCCGCCTGCTCCACGCGGATGAGCGGCGCCCCCACCGCGACGGTGTCGCCCGGCCGCGCGAGCAATTCCACCACCCGGCCCGCGAACGGCGACGGCAACGACACGACCGCTTTGGCGGTCTCCACTTCGGCGATGGCCTGATTCAACTCGACCGTGTCGCCGACGGCCACCTCCCACGCCACCAGTTCGGCGTCGGCGAGGCCCTCCCCGAGGTCCGGCAACCGGAATTCCAACACGGACGCCGAAAAGTCTTGACGGGCCGAGTTGTCCACGGGAGCACCTCTCACTACGGCGAGCCCGCCTCACGCGGCGAGGGAACGGTCGACCGCGTCGAGAATGCGGTCGGGGTCGGGCAGGTGGTGTTTCTCGAGCTTAGCCGGGGGGTAGGGGATGTCGAATCCGCCGACGCGCAGCACCGGCGCCTCCAAGTGGTAGAAGCAGCGCTCGGTGATTCGCGCGGCGATCTCGGCGCCGAGCCCGGCGAATACCGGCGCCTCGTGCGTGACGACCAGCCGTCCGGTCTTCGCGACCGACTCCTCGATGGTGTCGAAATCGATCGGAGACAGGCTGCGCAGGTCGATCACCTCGAGTGCGCGTCCCTCCCGCGCGGCGATCCGCGCGGCCGACAGCGCGGTCGCCACGGTGCCGCCGTAGGCGACGACGGTCGCGTCCGAACCCGTGGTGCACACGCGCGCGCGGTCCAGTGCCAGGCCGCCGTCGCGGTCGAGCGCGACGAAGTCGACGTCGGCTTTGTCCCAGTACCTGCGCTTGGGCTCGAAGAAGATCACCGGGTCGTTCAACGCGATCGCCCGGCGGATCATCGAGTACGCGTCCGAGGGGTTGCTCGGTGTCACGACGCGCAGCCCGGCGGTGTGCGCGAAATAGACTTCGGGTGATTCGGAGTGGTGCTCGACCGAACCGATTCCGCCACCGAAAGGGATGCGAATGGTCAACGGCGCGTTGACCTTTCCCTGCGTGCGATAGTTGATCTTGGCGACGTGCGAGACGATCTGATCGAAGGCGGGATAGACGAAGCCGTCGAACTGGATCTCGCACACCGGCCGGTAGCCCCGCAGCGCCATGCCGAAAGCCGTTCCGATGATGCCGGATTCGGCCAGCGGCGTATCGATGACGCGGTTGTCGCCGAAGTCCTTCTGCAACGTGTCGGTCACCCGGAATACGCCGCCGAGGCGGCCGATGTCCTCGCCCATCAGCAAGACCTTCGGATCGTCCTCCAGCGCGCGGCGTAAGCCGGTGTTGAGCGCGGCGGCGAAGGTGGTGATCATCGCGGGACTCCTTCTGCTGGTGCGCGGTGCCCGCCGGGATCACCGGCCAGGTATTGCGCGTATGCCCTCCGCTGTTCGGTGATCAGCGGGTGCGGAGCGGTGTAGACGTGGTCGAACAGCTCGCTCGGCGCCGGATCGGGCATGCCGATGGTCGCGCCGCGCACCGCTCGGGCGACCGCGTCCGAACGCTCGGCGACCTGGGCGGCGAACGCGTCGTCCCAGTGCCCTTCGTGCTCGAGCAGCCTGCGGACACGGTCGATCGGATCGCGCCGCGCCCACTGCTCGGTCTCGGCGGCCGAGCGGTAGCGGGTGGGATCGTCCGCGGTGGTGTGCGGACCCATCCGGTAGGTGAGCGCTTCGATGAACGACGGGCCGCCGCCGGAGCGCGCCCTGGCCGCCGCCTGTCTGGTCACGGCGAGCACGGCGAGCACATCGTTGCCGTCGACCTGCGTGCCCGGCATGCCGTATCCGTACGCGCGGTGGGCGATCGGTGTCGCGCTCTGGACCCGCACCGGTTCGCTGATCGCCCAATGGTTGTTCTGGCAGAAGAACACCACGGGCGCGCTCCAGCTCGCGGCGAATCCGAGCGCCTCGGCCAGATCGCCCTGACTGCTGGCGCCGTCGCCGAAATAGGCGATGGTGGCGATCTCGGCGCCGTCCAAGTGCGCGGCGAACGCGTAACCGGTCGCGTGCAGGCCCTGGGAACCGACGACGATGTTCGGGTTGGTCATGTTCACCGGACGCGGGTCCCAGCAATGGTGGGCGGCTCCGCGCCAGAGCCGGGTGAGATCGGTGGGCGGCACCCCGCGGCAGTAGGCGACCGCCGTTTCGCGGTAGCTGCAGAACACGTAGTCGTCGGGACGCAACGCGTGCGCCGAGCCGACCTGGGCGGCCTCCTGTCCGAGTAGGGGCGCCCACAGGCCGAGCTGGCCTTGCCGCTGCAGCGCGGTGGCCTCGACGTCGATCCGCCGGGTGACCACCATGTCCGCGTACAACGCCCGCAGCTGCTGCGGCCCGATGTCGGTGACCAGCGCGGCATGCGCTGGATCGAGGACACGGCGACCATCCGGCTGCACCAACTGAACCGGATACTCGGACTTGCCGGGCATGGACGATCGCCTCCTCACCAGGCCGTAGCGACACACCGGAATGTGCCCTACTTCACAGCATCCACCTCAATGCGAACTGCGCAAGCGGTCGGCCGATGGATGGGCAGAATGCTCAATTGCGACTGGCGGGCTGATGTCATACTGCGTGGTATGACCAGAGAAAACGTCGCCGTGAGCCTGGATGCCACCGACGCCAGGCTGCTCCTGGAGCTGGTCGCCAATCCCAGGGCAACGGGTGTCGAGCTGGCCGCGCGGCTCGGCCTGTCCCGCAATACCGTGCAGGCTCGGTTGTCCCGCTGGGAGGCCGGTGGCGTGCTCGGCAGCTTCGAGCGTCGAGTCGAGCCGCGCGCGCTCGGTTATCCGCTCGCCGCGTTCGTGGCAGTCGTCGTCGACCAGCACCGGCTGGATTCGGTGGTCGACGAACTCGCCGAGGTGCCCGAGGTGACCGAGGTGTGCGGCATGACCGGACTCACCGATCTGACGGTGCGAGTGGTCGCGCGCGACGCCGACGACCTGTATCGCATCGCCGGGCAGATCCTCAAGATCCCCGGCGTCGAGCGCACCAACATGGCGCTGGTGATGCGCGAGCTGGTCGGTCCGCGCACCGCACCGCTGCTCGATCGCCTGGCGAACTCGGGGTGAACGCCCCTGACCTCGACTGTGCTGAGGTTCGAGTCGTCGCCGTTCGCCAAGTAGACGAGTGGGATAGCGGGGGTTGTGCGCGTCGGCTCGAACTTCCGGGCCGCCCGGTTACACCGCGCGACCGATTCCCCGACGCGGCTCGCGGCGGCCGCGATGGCTCCGGGACAGCGCGATGTCCCGCTAGGGTGCGGGAATGGAGATTTCGGGCAAAGTGGCCATTGTGACGGGGGCGGGCGCGGGGATCGGGGCGGCGTTGGCCGCCCGGCTCGTCGCGGCAGGCGCGCGCGTGGTGCTGGCCGATCTGGACGGTGCGAGTGCGGCCAGGGTGGCGGAGTCTCTGGGGCCGGGTGCGGTCGCGGTGGGTGGTGATGTGGCCGACGAGGCGGTCATCCGCGAGTCGATCGACCGCGCCGAGGCCGAATTCGGGCCGGTGGACCTGTATTTCGCCAACGCGGGCATCGGCGGCGGCGCGGGCCTGGACAGCACCGACCAGCAGTGGGCAGCCGCGCTCGAGGTCAACGTGATGGCGCACGTCCGCGCCGCGCGGATGCTGGTGCCCGGATGGCTGGCGCGCGGCGGCGGCTACTTCGTCGGCACGGCGTCGGCGGCGGGGCTGCTCACCCAGCTCGGTTCGGCGCCCTACGCGGTGTCCAAGCACGCGGCCGTCGGGTTCGCGGAATGGCTGTCGGTCACCTACGGCGACCGTGGGGTCCGGGTGAGCTGCGTGTGCCCGATGGGCGTGGACACGCGGTTGCTGCAGGGCGGCCTGGTTCCGCCGGAGCACGCCGCCGAGGCGGAACTCGCGGTGAAGGCCGTCACCAGCGCGGGTGCGGTGCTGTCCCCGGAGGAGGTCGCCGAGGTCGTGCTGACCGGGGTGGCCGACGAGCGCTTCTTGATCCTTCCGCACCCCGAGGTGCTGAAGATGTACCGCCACAAGGGCTCCGACTACGATCGCTGGCTCGACGGAATGCGCCGCTTCCAGGCCGCACTGCAGGCGTAGGCGGCTGCCGAGCCTTCGCTCGACCCGGTGAGCCGTGGACGCACTTCCTCGGCCGGGCTCATTGCGACCGAGGCAGCACTTTGCGCACCACGAGCCCGGCGAGCAGCGCCCAGAAAGCGGCGCCGATGCCGGCGAACCCGACCCCGGAGGCGGCGATCACGAAGGTCACGACGCCTGCCTCGCGGTGCTCGGAGCGCAGTGCCGCGCCGAGCGCCGCCGCCAGGGTCGCCAGCAGGGCCAGGCCGGCGACGGTTTCCAGCGTTCCCGCCGGAGCGGTCGCGATCAACGTCACCAGGGCGGCCGAACCCAGCGCTAGGGCCAGATACATCACGCCCGTGGTGAACGCCGCGATCCAGCGCCGCTTCGGGTCCGGATGCGCGGCGGGGGCTGCCGAGAGCGCGGCGCTGATGGCGGCGAGGTTGATCGCGTGCCCGCCCGCGGGCGCCCCGGCGACGGTGCCGAGACCGGTGACGGTCATCGCCGCGCGCCAGGGCACCCGGTAGTCGAACGAGGCCAGTACCGCGGTCCCCGGGATGTTCTGCGACGCCATGGTCACGACGTAGAGCGGGATCGCGACGCCGATCAGCGCTTGCCAGCTCCAGTGCGGCAGCGTCAGTTCCAGCCGCGGGGCCATCGCGGCCACGTCGAGGTGCCGGTGCTGCGCCATGATGCTGATCGCGGCGCCGAGCGCCGCGGTCGCGAACGCGGCGATCACGGCCCAGCGCTGGGCATACCGTTGCAGCACGAGCCAGACCAGGATCACCGGCACCACCACCGCCGGACTGGTCTGCACGGCCCGGACCGGAGCCAGGCACAACGGCAGTAGCACACCGGCCAGCATGGCCTGTGCTATCTCCACCGGGATCGCGGCGACCAGCGTGCCCAGCCGCTGCCACAGTCCGGTGACCACGATCAGCGCCCCCGCGACCACGAACGCCCCGATCGCGGCGGGCCAGCCGCCCGCCACCGCGCCGGTCCCGGCCAGCAGCGCCGCGCCGGGCGTGGACCAGGCCAGCGTGATCGGCATCCGGTAGCGGTAACTCAGCGCCATCATGCCGACCGCCTGCGTGAGGCACAGCGCGAGCAGGCCCGACGCGGCTTGGGCGGGACTCGCTCCCACCGCGGTCAATCCGCTCAGCACCACCGCGAACGAGCTGGTGAAACCGACGAGCGCCGTCACCGCGCCCGCGCCCAGCGGGGGCAGTAGCCCGGTCTTCGACCGTTCGGGTTCCCGCGTCACGGGGGTGGGGTCGGTGGAAACATTCGACACCGGTCGGATATTGCCCCTGGTCACGCGGGCGTGTCGCCTGCCAGTGCCCGGAAACTGGCCTGACTTGGACCGGCGGGTGACATGGGACACGAGAGTATGGCGACATCGGCACATCCGGATGCGTAGGGTAGGGGAGTCGGTGCGCGAGGACGCGATTCGGGACGAGGAGCTGAGTTGAGCGCGGTACTGATCTCACCGGGAGAGCTTCGGGACGCCTTGGCGGACAAGCGGCTTCACCTACTGGATGTCCGATGGGCGCTGGGCGACCCGGACGGGCCGCAGCACTATCTCGCAGGCCACATCCCGGGTGCGGTGTTCGTCGACCTGGAGATCGAACTGGCCGCGCCGCCCTCACCCGCGCGCGGCAGGCATCCCTTGCCGGACCTCGCGCAGTTGGAGAAGTGCGCGCGCAGTTGGGGTCTGCGCAACGGCGATCCCGTGGTCGTCTACGACGCCACCGGTGGCATGGCCGCCGCCCGAGCCTGGTGGCTGCTGCGCTGGGCGGGTGTCGCGGACGTGCGCATTCTCGACGGCGGGCTGCCCGGCTGGATCGAGGCGGGTGAACCCGTCGCGACCGGCGCCGAACCCGATCCCGAGCCCGGCGACGTCGACCTGAGCCCCGGCCATCTGCCGGTGATCGATGCCGACGCGGCGGCTCGCTGGAAGGGCGTACTCCTGGATGCCCGGGCCGCGGAGCGTTTCCGCGGTGACGTGGAGCCGATCGACCCCCGCGCCGGCCACATACCCGGCGCACTGAGCGCGCCGACCGCCGACAATCTCGATGCCAAGGGCCGCTTCCGCGCAGTGGAGCAATTGCGCGATCGTTTCGCCGGTTTCGGGTCCGGGCCGGTGGCCGTGTACTGCGGTTCCGGCGTGACAGCGGCGCACCAGGTCGCGGCCCTCGCCATCGTGGGAGTGGAGGCGGCCTTGTATCCCGGGTCGTGGTCGCAATGGTCGAACGATCCGAAACGACCGGTCGCGACAGGTAGCTGACCAGCGGGGGACCTACAGCCAGGCGCGGGCCAGGAGATCGTCGTCGGTGACCTCGCTCGCCCGGGGCGGGAACCGAGTGGCCGCGATCGACTCGATATGCGTGCCGTCGTGCCCGATCAGCCACGAGCCGCCCTGCTCCTCGCATTCGGCGATCTTGGCGAACGTGGTGAGCAGGAACGTGATCGCCTCGCTCGGGTGGGTGGTGCGGGCCAGGCACTGGGATTCCCCGGGCCGCGACAGGTCCAGCCATACGCCGCACTGCCCGTCGAGCCGCATGCCGACGATCTTGTCGGCGTGCACGAAGGTCCACTTGCGCCGTTCCCACGCGGTCGTCGGTGTGAAGCTCTGCTCGAGAACCTGGAGCAGGATCGTCATGCTGCTTCCTCCGCTTCCTCGACACCAAGCTGCGGTTTCTCTGCGATGACCTGCGAATAACCCAGTATGTGCCGAACCGGCGCCGATCGGTAGTGACACGTCCATTCGTCCGGCCGCGACATTGCGATGTCTTCCCGGTACACGTGGTCCACCTCGAATTCGCGTGGTCCAGCACACTGTCGGTACCGTCCATACTGCTCCTGAACTGGGGGTTTCGCATGGATCATCGGTACGACATCCCGAAGGACCTGCACCGTCCCGGCTGACGGCAGGCGGCGAGTCCCGCTCGTGCCGCCTCGGGTGACATCCGGTGCTCGTGCCACGGCAGCGGAGTCGGTTCGACCGGGCCGAAGGCGCGCCGGTCGGGTGTTCTCGGCGTGGAAACCCGGACGTCGGCGCGGTGTGACGGCTCGGTGCGGTGGTCACGTTCGGCGCGTTCCGGCCACCCCGATCGAACTGCTCGACGATCCTGCCGACCACGGGGTGCGCGGGCGTGTCGGGGCCGCCTGCTTGGATGGGTTGATGCTGCACGGACTGTGGTCGCCGGGATCCGGGTTGCTGCTCTGGCACGACTCGCCGGTCGCTGCCGCGTCCGCCGAGCTTCCCGATCCGCTGGGCCGCGTGCTGCGGGCGTCGAAATTCCGGCACCGGGCCGAAGTCTTGGTCGTCGCGGGCGGCGTCACCGCTACCGAGCGGGTGCGTGCGCACGCCCTGGCCCCCGTGGCGGCGGCCGAGGCCCTTCGGCAGCGGCTTCCCGCCGAGCTGGTGTCGGGCGATCTGCGTTTCCTCGCGCACGTCGCCCATGGCATCGAACGCTGGGTGCGCGCCGGGCGGGTCGTGCCGGAGCTGCGCAGGGAGGACGGGCAGTGGTGGGTGCGCTGGCGGCTGGTCGGCGGGGAGCGGCAACGTGCGTGGCTGGCCGAACTGGCGGTCGCCATGCCGCAGGCCCTGCGGGTGGCCGGGCGTCCGGGCGCGCTGCTCGACGATATGGTCACCGAACTCACCGATCCGATCGCGCGGGCGCTGGCCGACCCGCCGGGCGCGTCGCATCCGTTGCTGGCCGCGCTGGTGGGCGACACCGCGCTGGACAACGGCAGCTACCAGGTCGCGGAGGTGCTGGAGCGCTGGCGGGCCAGTCTGACCGGTGACGAGCCGGAGCTGGTGCTGCGCCTGCTGGAACCGGACGGCGAGATCGGCGTGGCCGACGATGGGGTGGCGCTGTGGCGACTGGAGGTCTGCCTGCGGGTCACCGGTGAGGCGCCGAAAACGGTTGTCTTGCAGGAAGATCCGAATCTGATACGGATCGCCGTGGACAAGCTCGGCGCGGCGCAGCGCGCGTATCCGAGGCTGCGCGACCTGCCGAGCGATCCGCGCAGCCTGGATCTGCTGTTGCCCACCGAGGTGGTGCTGGACCTGGTGGCGCACGGCGCGCACGCCCTGCACGCCGCCGGAGTCCAGTTGCTGCTGCCGCGCGCGTGGAGCGTCGCCGAACCGAGTATGCGGCTGCGCGTGGACAGTGCGGTGCCCGCGGCGGAGAGCGCGGTCGGTCTGCGTGGCCTGGTCTCCTACCGGTGGGAGCTCGCGCTCGGCGACATGGTGTTGACCGCGGCCGAGATGCAACGCCTGGTGCGCGGCAAATCCGATCTGGTCCAGCTGCGCGGTCAGTGGGTGCAGGCCGATCACAAGGCGCTGGCCGCGGCGGCCCGGTATGTCGCCGCGCATGCCGACGACTCGCCGGTCACCTTCGCGGACATGCTCGGCGAGATCGCGGTCTCGCGCGTGCCGCAGGTGCCGATCACCGACGTCACGGCCTCGGGGTGGGCGGCCGACCTGCTCGACCGCACGCACGAGCCGGCGGCGGTCGCCCCGCCCGTCGGCCTGAAGGCCGAGCTGCGCCCGTACCAGGAACGCGGCCTGTCCTGGCTGGTCACGATGAGCCGGATGGGGTGCGGTGGAATCCTGGCCGACGACATGGGACTCGGCAAAACCGTTCAGGTGCTCGCGTTGCTGGTACACGAGCGCGAGAACTCGTCGCCGACCGTTACGCCCGATGCTGCTGAGCCGGGCCCCACCTTGCTCGTGTGCCCGATGTCGGTGGTCGGCAACTGGCAGCGCGAGGCGGAACGCTTCGCCCCCGACCTGCGGGTGTGGGTGCACCACGGCGCGGGACGGCGGACCGGCGCCGAACTCGACGAGACGGTCGCCGCCGCGGATCTGGTGATCACCACCTACGCGCTGCTCGTCCGCGACGCCGAGGAACTCGGCAAGCAGCAGTGGAACCGCGTCGTCTTGGACGAAGCGCAGCACATCAAGAACGCCGGAACGCGGCAGGCGCGGGCGGCGCGGTCGCTGCGGGCGCGGCATCGGTTGGCGCTCACCGGCACTCCGGTGGAGAACCGGTTGGAAGAACTGCGCTCGATCATGGATTTCGCGATGCCGAAGGTGCTCGGCAGTCCACAGTCGTTCCGCGCCCGCTTCGCGGTGCCCATCGAACGAGAACGCGACCAGAACGCGATCAGCCGCCTGCGCTGGCTCACCCAGCCGTTCGTGCTGCGGCGCGTGAAGACCGACCCCACGGTGATCAGCGACCTGCCGGACAAACTCGAGATGACGGTGCGGGCCAATCTCACCGTCGAGCAGGCCGCGCTCTATCAGGCGGTGGTGGACGACATGCTGGCCAAGATCAAGGATGCCGAAGGGATGGCGCGCAAAGGCGCCGTGCTCGGTGCGCTCACCCGGCTCAAGCAGGTGTGCAACCATCCGGCGCATTTCCTGGGCGACGGGTCGGGTGTGCTGCACCGAGGGGCGCACCGCTCCGGCAAGCTCGCCCTCGTCGAAGACGTAGTGGACGCGGTGCTGGCCGACGGCGAGAAGGCTCTGCTGTTCACGCAATTCCGGGAGTTCGGGGAGCTGGTCGCGCCCTATCTGGCGGAGCGGTTCGGAGCGCAGATCCCGTTTCTGCACGGTGGCGTGCCGAAGAAGAAGCGCGACGCGATGGTCGCCGGATTCCAGGCGCCGGACGGACCGCCGCTGATGTTGTTATCGCTCAAAGCGGGTGGCACCGGAATCAATCTCACCGCCGCCAACCACGTGATCCACTTGGACCGCTGGTGGAATCCCGCGGTGGAGAACCAGGCCACCGACCGCGCCTTCCGTATCGGTCAGCGACGCAACGTGCAGGTACGCAAGCTGGTCTGTGTAGACACGATCGAGGAGCGGATCGACGAGATGATCAACGGAAAGCGGCAACTCGCCGATCTGGCCGTCGGTGCGGGGGAGAATTGGATCACCGAACTGAGCACCGACGAACTGCGCGACCTGTTCACCCTCGGCGCGGCGGCGGTGGGTGAATGAGTTTCGTCGACTACTCCGAGTACGGGAAGAAGCTGCCGGTGCGCGGCGGAGTCCCAGCACGCAGCCTGCGCGGCGGCTTCGGTCGCACCTGGTGGGGTAAGGCGCTGGTGGAAGCGGTCGAGCGGATGGCGGAGCCGGGCCGGCTGGCGCGCGGCCGCAATTACGCCAGGTCCGGCCAGGTCGTGAACTACCGGATCGAGCCGGGCGCGGTGACCGCGGAAGTTCAAGGCAGTCAACCGCGCCCGTTCACAGCGGTGTTCACTGTGCGCCCGCTGCGCGAGGACGAACTCGAGTTGCTCATCGAGACCATTCGTTCGGCTCCGGGCATGCTCGCCGAGATCGCCTCGGGCGCGTTGCCGACGGGGTTGGGGCCGCTGCTGCTGCCGAGCACGGCGGCGGACCTGGATTTCTCCTGCACCTGCCCCGACCCGGGCTGGCCGTGCAAGCACGTGGCCGCGGTCTGCTACCTACTGGCCGAGCGACTCGACGAACGCCCGCGAGAGATCCTCACCCTGCGGGGACTCGACCTGGACACACTCATCGGCGGCATCGAGCGCGAGCCGCGATCACCCGTTTCCGACGACCCGTACGGCGAGCACGCTGCTCTGCCCGACCTGCCCGCCGTCGAATTCCGCCCGGCGCCGGAGGATCTGGATCCCGTGCTGCTGCGCAAAGCCTTGCGGATGACCTCGGCCGACGAGACGGTCGCCGCGACCGGTCTGCGTGAACTCACCGCTGTCTATCGGCTGTTCGACCGCTGACGTTGGTTGGCACCCAGCATCGAGGCTGTCGGTTACCGCCGGTCTGTCGGGGCGGGATCGATTCCGGCGGAGCGAAGGGACCGGAGACTTCCCGACGCCGGGTGCCGATATCAATTCTCCTGCCGCGCAACCCGGCACGGAACTGCCCCAGGAGCGCCTTGGCACTGCCCTTGCGCCGAACTCGGCGGTGAACCGCCGACTGCCACACAGCCCCTCTTCGTGCTCGAAAAGGGCACCGAGCAGCGCGGATGTTCTGTTATAGGCTGACAGCGTGGCAGGGAATAGTCCGTGGGCCGGATTGCCTCGCGACGACCTCGCAACTCCCGTGGACGTGCGCACACCGCCGCGCCGGGTGGTGTCGCTCGTTCCGTCACTGACCGAGGCGGTGGCACTCACCTGTCCCGAGGTCCTGGTTGCCGCCACGCGATGGTGCACGCACCCGGCCGATTTGGCGGTCGAGCGGGTTCGCGGCACGAAGAACCCTGACGTGCGGCGCATCGTCGAACTCGCTCCCGACTTGGTGCTGTGCAACAAAGAGGAGAACCGCCGCATCGATGTCGAACGCCTGCGCGCGGCGGGGATCCCGGTGTGGGTCACCGAAATAGAGACGGTCGACGACGCCATCGCCTCGCTCGCCCGGCTCTGCGTGGAAGCGCTGGGTGTCGAGGTCCCGGCGTGGCTGGCCGAGGCCGAAACCGCCTGGAAGCCACCGCCACCGGCACCGCCTCGTGCCGCCGTGATCCCGATCTGGCGCAACCCGTGGATGGTCGTCGGGCGGGACACGTTCACCGGCGACATCGCCCATCGCCTGGGCCTGCGGCTGGTGCACGCCGATCGCCCCGATCGCTATCCGCGCGTCAGCGAGGAAGAGTTGACCGCGGGTGTCGAGTTGGCAGTGCTTCCCGACGAGCCGTACGTCTTCACCGAATCCGACGGGCCGGACGCGTTCGCGGGGATTCCGGTCGCGTTGGTGGAGGGTCGCGCTCTCACCTGGTACGGGCCGTCACTGGCGACCGCTCGCGGCACGCTCACCGCGCGACTGGCTCGCGCGGCTCAGCCGAGTTCGTAGTCGAACCAGATGCGGTGGGTGCCGTCGGCGTCCACGCTGAGCCCGCCGGTGCCCGTGATCCCCGCGAGGCCGCCGGTGCCGCTGCTGGGGACGATTGCGCAGAACTCGTTGGTCCGGTCGGAGCCGGTGGTGCTCGCGACATGCAGGAAGTTGAAGGCGCCCGAGACGCCGCCGAGGGCGCCATCGAACGACTCCATGGCCACGTAGCTGCCCACGCCGGTGGCCTGGTCGAACGCGGAGGTGAAGACCGTCGACGAGCGGCCCTCGATCCCGCCGTGGAACTGCTTGGCGATGATGGCGACGCCCACCGGTAGCGCGGTGGTGATCGTCGAATCGGGGGCCACTTCGGCCGGGACGAAGGAACTCACGGAGAAGGTGCCGGTCGCTTTCACGCGGCAGATCCTAGCCACGGGCACCGACATGATCGCCCGGCCCCGAAGTGGGACCGTCTCAGTCCGCGATCCGGTACACCCGCTGCGCGGTGGTGCGGAAGACCCGCTCGAGTTCCGCGCGCCCGCCGCCGTGGCCGGTGACAGCCGTCGCGATCGCCTCGATACTGTTCGCGATGCTGGTGACCGGCTTGTCCACGGGGAAATTCGAACCCCAGATGAGTCGGTCCGCGCCGAAGACTTCCAAGGCGTGCTCGACCAGTGGGCCGATCCGGTCGAGCAGCTGCGGCACGGGCGTCGAGGTGCCCCGCGGTGGAATCGGGTGGCCGAGGATCGGCATCATCAGCCCGCTCACCTTCGCGACCACGTTCGGGCGCGCGGCGAGTGCGGCGAGATCGTCGCGCCACCGCACCAACAGCTGCCTGCGCAGTCCGGGATTGGTGCCGGTGTGTTTGCCGACGCCGCCGAAGATCCCCGCGGGCGTGCCCAGGTGGTCCAGCACTATCGGCACCTCGGGATAGCGTTCGGCCAGCGCGGTGACGTCGGGAATGGCGTGCGAGTACACCCACGCTTCGAAGGACAGGCCGCGCTCGGCCAGGCGCGCGAATCCGTCGAGGAACTCCTTGGTGGTCAGTTTGCCGGGCGCGTCGGTGAACGACCGCACGCCGGGATCGGGATGGTGGGCGACCATGGTGCGGATGCCGCGCAGCAGCGGCGACGCGGCCGCGTGCGCGTCGAGCAACTCGGCGAACCCCGGGTCGGCCGGGTCGCCGCCTGCGAGGATCGCCCCGAGTCGTGGCGCCGTCTCCAGCGGCAGGCCTGCCACCCACGCGGTCTCCCCGGCCTTCCCGAGCGGGCCCGGCTGTGACCATTCGACCTCGATGTGCGCGACCACCTCGACCGGTGCGTTCCCCGCGTCGGCGCGGTAGTCGAACGGCAAGTAGGGCCGCAGGTAGGCGGCCGGATCACCGACGAACTGCCGGTCCCGCCGCGGTGCGAGGCGCTTCGCCGCGTCCACCGGCACCGGCAGCAGGCGGAACATCTTCGCCAGGACGCTGAAATCTCGCGGTGTGGTGAACGGATCCCACTGGTGGATGTGTGCGTCGATGATCCGAATGCCCGAGAGATCCATGTCTGCCGTCCCAACCGCGCCGAAGGTTTGCTCGGCGATTGTCACATGCCCGCGCGCGGTGGGCTCGAAAACACCCGGAGCGGGATCGCTCGGCGAGTTCGGCCCAATCCTCGGTCGCGGGCCCCTGCCCGCGAGCGCGAGCCGGGCCACCGGGCGACGCCGTATCGGGTGCTCGAAGATGCGCGAGCGACCGCTCACACATTGCGGCGGTACTGACCGCCGACGGTGAAGAACGTGTCGGTGATCTGCTGCAGCGTGCACACGCGGGCGGCGTCCATCAGGACCTCGAAGATGTTGTCGTCGGTGCGGGCGACCGCTTCGAGCCGGGCCAGGGCGGCATGGGCGGCATCGCGGTTGCGCTGCTGGAACTCGCGGACCCGCCGCAATTGGGACTGTTTCTCCGCTTCGGTGCCACGCGCCAGCTCCAGCACCCGCTGGGGTTCGTCGTGGGAGTTGCGGAAGGTGTTCACCCCGATGATCGGCAGCGAACCGTCGTGTTTGCGCTGCTCGTAGCGCATCGATTCGTCCTGGATCTTGCCGCGCTGGTAGCCGGTCTCCATCGCGCCGAGCACGCCGCCGCGTTCGCTGATCCGGTCGAACTCGGCCAGCACGGCCTCTTCGACCAGATCGGTGAGCTCGTCGACCAGGAAGCTGCCCTGGAGCGGATTCTCGTTCATCGCCACCCCCCACTCCCGGTTGATGATGAGCTGGATGGCCAGCGCGCGGCGCACCGAATCCTCGGTCGGGGTGGTGACCGCTTCGTCGTAGGCGTTGGTGTGCAGGCTGTTGCAGTTGTCGTAGATCGCGATCAGAGCTTGCAGCGTGGTGCGGATGTCGTTGAAGTTCATCTCTTGGGCGTGCAGCGACCGGCCGGAGGTCTGGATGTGGTACTTCAGCTTCTGCGACCGTTCGTTGGCGCCGTAGCGGTCGCGCATGGCGACCGCCCAGATACGGCGGGCCACCCGGCCGATCACCGAGTACTCCGGGTCCATTCCGTTGGAGAAGAAGAACGACAGGTTCGGCGCGAAGTCATCGATGTGCATGCCGCGCGCGAGATACGCCTCCACGTAGGTGAATCCATTGGCCAGGGTGAAGGCCAGCTGGCTGATCGGGTTCGCGCCCGCCTCGGCGATGTGGTAGCCGGAGATCGACACCGAGTAGAAATTGCGGACGCCGTTGCGCACGAACCATTCCTGGATGTCGGCCATCATGCGCAGACTGAATTCGGTGGAGAAGATGCAGGTGTTCTGGCCCTGATCCTCCTTGAGGATGTCGGCCTGCACCGTGCCGCGCACCGTGGCCAGCGTCCGGGCGCGCAACTCGGATGCCTCGGCGTCGGTGGGCGGCCGCCCCTGCTCCGCCGTGAAGCGGTCCAGCGCCTGATCGATGGCGGTGTTGAGGAAGTAGGCCAGGATGGTCGGCGCGGGGCCGTTGATGGTCATCGACACCGACGTGGTGGGCGCGGCGAGATCGAAACCGTCGTAGAGCACCTTCATGTCGTCGAGCGAGGCGATCGACACCCCGGACGTGCCGACCTTTCCGTAGATGTCGGGACGCTCGGCCGGATCGTGCCCGTAGAGCGTCACCGAATCGAACGCGGTGGACAGCCTTTTCGCGTCGGAATGCTCGCTGAGCACCTTGAACCGGCGGTTGGTGCGGAACGGATCGCCTTCGCCAGCGAACATCCGCGCCGGGTCCTCGTTGTCGCGTTTGAACGCGAACACGCCCGCCGTGAACGGGAATCGGCCGGGTAGGTTCTCGGCGCGCAGGAAGCGAAGCAGTTCACCGTGATCGGTGTAACGGGGCAGGGCGACGCGCGGAATCGAGTTGCCGGACAGCGTCTCCCGGCGCAGCGGAGTGTGGATCTCCCGATCGCGCACCCGTACTACCTGCTCGTCGCCGCGATAGGACTCGGCGAGCGCGGGCCACTCGGCCAGCAGCGCGGCGTTCGCGGGGGTCAGGTCGGCGCGGGCGCGTTCGGCCAGTTCGGCGACGGCGGTGTCGTGGGGTAGCTCGGCTGCCACTTGCTCCAGGCGTTGCAGCCGCCCCCCGGCGACGACTTGGGCGGCGGTCTCGGCGTGGTAGCCGCGCACCGTCTCGGCGATCTCGGCCAGGTAGCGCACCCGCGCGGGCGGTATGAGCTGGGCGAAGCGCGTGGACGTGCGGGTATCCACACGGGGCAGCGCGCCGGGCTCCAGTCGCAGGCCGTGGTCGGCGAGCAACCCGGTCAGGTGCTGGTAGAGCGCCGTCACCCCGTCGTCGTTGAACGTCGCCGCGCTGGTGCCGAAGACCGGCATGTCCTCCGGGGCGGCGTGGAACTCCTCCCGGTTGCGGATCAGCTGCCGGGCCACGTCGCGCAGCGCGTCCGCGGCGCCGCGGCGCTCGAACTTGTTGATCGCCACGACGTCCGCGTAGTCCAGCATGTCGATCTTCTCCAGCTGGGAGGCGGCGCCGAACTCGGGCGTCATCACGTACATCGACACGTCGACGTGGTCGGTCACCGCGGCGTCGCCCTGGCCGATGCCGGGTGTCTCCAGGATCACCAGGTCGTATCCGGCGGCCTTGCAGGCGGTCAGGATGAGGTCGATGTTGTCGGGCAGCTCCCGTCCACCGCGGGTGGCCAGCGAGCGGAAGAAGACGTGGTCGCCGTCGAGGACGTTCATCCGGATGCGGTCACCGAGCAGCGCGCCGCCCCCGCGGCGGCGGGTCGGGTCCACCGCGAGGATCGCGACCCGCGGCTTGTCCTGCTGGTCGGAACGCAGCCTGCGGACCAATTCGTCGGTGAGCGACGACTTTCCGGACCCGCCCGTACCGGTGATGCCGAGCACCGGCACGGTCCGCGCCGCCGCGGCGTCGGCCAGCTTCTGCCGGTCGGTCTCCGGCAGGGTGTTCGCTTGCAGGCAGGTGATGGCGCGAGCCAAGGCGGCGCGCTCGCCGGCGAGCACCGCGTCCGCCACCGGCGGCTCGGCCGCGAGGTCGATATCGCAGGCGCGGATCAGTTGGTTGATCATGCCCGGCAGGCCGAGTCGCTGTCCGTCCTCGGGGGAGAAGATGGTCACGCCGGATCCGGCCAGTCGCGCGATCTCCTCCGCGACGATCACGCCACCGCCGCCGCCGAAGATCCGCACGTGCCCGGCTCCGGCCTTCCGTAAGGCGTCCGCCAGGTATTCGAAGTACTCGACGTGGCCGCCCTGATAGGAGCTGACCGCGACACCCTGGACGTCCTCGGTGAGCACGGCGTCGACGACCTCGGTGACCGAGCGGTTGTGGCCTAGGTGGATCACTTCGGCGCCCTGGCTCTGCAGGATGCGGCGCATGATGTTGATCGCCGCGTCGTGCCCGTCGAACAGGGCCGCCGAGGTGACGAAGCGAACGGGATGAGTGGGTGCGTAGAGCGCGCTGCTGTCGGCCACGGGATTCCTCCGGGGATTCCATTGTCGCCCGATACTAGGACGTCAAACTAATCGTACGGTGACTGTGATCACATCGCCAGCAGCGCGGACGGCCGAGGCGCTTCGGCTGCCGGTCGTGCGACGTGCGCGCGCCTGCGTCGTATCGCCCGGCGGTAGCTCGAACATCCGACCGGCGTGCGGGTTCGCCCATTCGCGCCGAGGGCGATTGTGTTGTCCGGGCGGCCGACTCGGACATACTGGGCGCATGGCGAGCGACGACAGGACGAGGACCGCGGTAGGGCGGCTGGTCGCCGAGGGCGTGCTGACCCGGGACCAGGCCGATGCCGTGGTCGCGGCGCTCGCCGCCGAGCAGGCGGCGGCGGCCGCGCGCGGAAAGGTGCTCGCCGAGATCGCGGCCTACGTCGGCGCCGGCCTGTTGTTCGGAGGGATCTTCCTGGTGGCGGCCTCGTCCTGGGATGATCTCGGGCGGCCGGTCCGGGTGGGCGTGCTCGCCGTCGTGGCGGCGGGCCTGCTCCTGGGAGGCGTTCTGCTCACGGGGTTGTCGTCCAGCCGCGCGAGCGCGAACAGTGCGCGCGCCAGGCTGGCGGCCGTGCTCTTCGCGCTGGGCGCCGTCGCGCTCGCCGGGTCTGTCGGCACGGCGCTCGAGGGTGGACAATCCGACGCCGCCTGGGTTTTCGCGTGCGCGGCGGGAGCGGTGATCGCGGTACTCGGTTACCTCGCGCTGCCCTCGGTCGTGGGACTGCTCGTTTGTGCCTGCTTCGTGCCCGCGGCCGTCGCGGGGGTCCTGACCGAGCTGATCGGTCTCGATGACATCTGGGGTAGCGCGGCGGTGTTGTTGCTCGGTGCCGCGTGGTTCGCGTTGACGCGGATGGGCGCCGTGGTCGACATCCGGGTCGGATACCTGGTCGCGATCGTCACTTCGGTCGCCGCCGCGCAGAGTCTCGAGATCGATGGCCGGACCTCGGCCTACTCGACCACAGCGCTGGTGGCGCTGGTCTGCTTCGCGCTGTACGCGACCCAGCGGACGGCGGTGCTGGTTCTCGGGGGCGGTGCGGCCATCGCGCTGGCGGCAGGTCAGGCGGTCTCGGATTGGACCGACGACTCGCTCGGCGCGGCGGCGGTGGTCGTCGCGATCGGCGCGATCACGCTCGCTTCGGGCGCGTTCCGCCTCGCACGACCGCGGCGGGCAAAGGGCGACGATCCGGCTGTTCCGCTATCGAAGGCATAGCCCGCGAGCGACGTGGATTGCCGCGCGCGTCCGCCGAATGGGCGGGGGAACGGCTCGGCGTGTCGGACCAGGCGGGCCGTGGAGGCGTGGGATGAATCACATCACGCTCGCGGCTGTACGAATACTTGGACATCCAACTATAGGATGACCGCATACCGCTTCGGCGGTGTCCCCATCGGCTACGAGAACAGGACTGGCATGGTTCGCGAACTCACCCATTTCATCGGCGGACAGCATGTGCCGGGCAAGTCCGGCAACTTCGGCGACGTCTTCGATCCCAACCTCGGTCAGGTGCAGGCGCGGGTGCCGCTGGCGAGCAAATCCGAGGTCGAGGCGGTGATCGCGAACGCCGAGGCGGCGCAGCCGGTGTGGGCCGCGTTCAACCCGCAGAAGCGGGCGCGCGTACTGATGAAGTTCCTGACCCTGGTGCAGGACGAGATGGATTCGCTGGCCGCCCTGCTGTCCTCCGAGCACGGCAAGACCATCCCCGACGCGAAGGGTGACATCCAGCGCGGCCTGGAGGTCATCGAATTCGCCACCGGCATCCCGCACCTGCTCAAGGGCGAGTACACCGAGGGCGCGGGCACCGGCATCGACGTGTACTCGATGCGCCAGCCGCTCGGCGTGGTCGCGGGCATCACCCCGTTCAACTTTCCGGCCATGATCCCGCTGTGGAAGGCCGGTCCCGCGCTGGCCACCGGCAACGCGTTCGTGCTCAAGCCCTCCGAGCGCGACCCCTCGGTGCCGCTGCGGCTGGCCGAGCTGTTCCTCGAGGCGGGTCTGCCCGCCGGTGTGTTCAACGTGGTCAACGGCGACAAAGAAGCCGTCGACACACTGCTGCACGATCCGCGCGTCAAGGCCGTCGGCTTCGTCGGTTCGACGCCCATCGCGCAGTACATCTACGAGACCGCGACCGCCAACGGCAAGCGCGCCCAGTGCTTCGGCGGCGCGAAGAACCACGCGATCGTCATGCCGGACGCCGACCTCGACGACGTCGCCGACCAGCTGATCGGCGCGGGCTACGGTTCGGCCGGCGAGCGCTGCATGGCGATCTCGGTGGCCGTCCCGGTCGGCGAGGAGACCGCCGACCGCCTGGTGGCGAAGCTGACCGAGCGGGTGCACAAGCTCAACGTCGGCCGTTCCGACGACCCCGGCGCCGACTACGGGCCGCTGGTCGGCCAGGACGGCGTGAACCGGGTGAACAACTACGTCCAGATCGGCATCGATGAGGGGGCCGAGCTGGTGGTGGACGGCCGCGGCCTGGTCGTGGAAGGCGCAGAGGACGGCTACTTCGTCGGCGCGACGCTGTTCGACAAGGTGACGCCGCAGATGCGGATCTATCGCGAGGAGATCTTCGGCCCGGTGCTCAGCGTGGTGCGCGCCAAGGACTACGAAGAGGGTTTGCGGCTGGCCAACGAGCACGAGTACGGCAACGGCGTCGCGATCTTCACCCGCGACGGCGACACCGCCCGCGACTTCGCCGCGCGCGTGCAGGTCGGCATGGTCGGCATCAACGTGCCGATCCCGGTGCCGATCGCCTACTACACCTTCGGCGGCTGGAAGCGTTCCGGCTTCGGCGACCTGAACCAGCACGGCCCGGATTCCATCCGCTTCTACACCAAGACCAAGACGGTGACGCAGCGCTGGCCTTCCGGCCTGAAGGAGAGCAACGCCTTCGTCATCCCGACGATGGACTGAGCGATGTTCACACTCGACGATGACGAGAAGGCGATCCGCGACACCGCGCGCGGCTTCGCCGACGAATTCCTCGCCCCGAACGCGCTGGAATGGGACGAGCAGAAGCATTTCCCCGTGGACGTGCTGCGCAAGGCGGGCCCGCTCGGCCTCGGCGGCATCTACGTGCGCGAGGACGTGGGCGGTTCGGGGCTGCGCAGGCTCGACGCCGTGCGCATCTTCGAGCAACTGGCCACCGGCTGCCCGGCCATCGCCGCCTACATCTCCATCCACAACATGGCGACGTGGATGATCGACCGCTACGGCGACGACGACCAGCGCAACCGCTGGCTGCCGCGGCTGACCGCGATGGAACTGCTGTCCAGCTACGCGCTGACCGAGCCGGGTGTCGGCTCCGACGCGGCGGCATTGAGCACCAGGGCCGTTCGCGACGGCGACGACTACGTCTTCAACGGCGTCAAGCAGTTCATCTCCGGAGCCGGCGCCACCGATGTCTACGTCGTCATGGCGCGGACCGGTGACGCGGGGGCACGCGGGATCTCGGCGTTCATCGTGCCCGCCGACACGCCCGGCGTCTCCGTGGGGGCCAACGAGAAGAAGATGGGCTGGAACGCGCAACCGACCCGTCAGGTGATCTTCTCCGACGCGCGCATCCCGGCGGCCAACCGGCTCGGCGCGGAGGGCGACGGTTTCCGCATCGCGATGAACGGCCTCAACGGCGGCAGGCTCAACATCGCCGCGTGCTCGGTCGGCGGCGCGCAGGCGGCGCTGGACAAGACGGTGCCCTACCTCGCCGAGCGCAACGCGTTCGGCAAACCGCTGCTGCGCAATCAGGCGCTGCAATTCGAACTCGCCGATATGCGAACGGAATTGGAGGCCGCCCGCACGCTGCTGTGGCGCGCCGCGTCGGCGCTGGACGCCGACGCGCCGGACAAGGTGGAGCTGTGCGCGATGGCGAAGCGCTTCGCCACCGACGCGGGCTTCGAGGTGGCCAACAAGGCCCTGCAACTGCACGGCGGCTACGGCTACCTGTCGGAGTACGGCTTGGAGAAGATCGTCCGGGATCTGCGCGTGCACCAGATCCTCGAGGGCACCAACGAAATCATGCGGGTAGTCGTCGCCCGCGCACTGGTAGGAGCGGCATGAGCGGTCAGGCCTGGAGGCGGCAGCGCAGCGTGACCACGCAGGGCCCCGCTCGTGCCGCCGGAAGTTACGGCATGAGCGGTCAGGCCTGGAGGCGGCAGCGCAGCGTGACCACGCAGGGCCCCGCTCGTGCCGCCGGAAGTTACGGCATGAGCGGTCAGGCCCGGAGGCGGCAGCGCAGCGTGACCACGCAGGGCCCCGCTCGTGCGAGAAAGGACACAGCATGAGCGAACCAGAGATTTTGCTCGAACAGCGCGACGGGCTCGGCCTGATCACGCTGAACCGGCCCAAGGCCATCAACGCGCTGAATCACTCGATGGCCCTTGCCATCACCGACGCGCTGCGCACGTGGGCCGACGACGACGCGGTGCGCACCGTGGTCGTCACCGGCGCGGGTGAGCGCGGCCTGTGCGCGGGCGGCGACATCGTCGCCATTCACGCCGACGCGAAAAGCGGTGCCACCACCGCGGATTCGGCGACCGGACGGTTCTGGCGCGACGAGTACGTCCTCAACGCCCTGATCGGCCGCTACCCGAAGCCCTACGTGGTGATCATGGACGGCATCGTGATGGGCGGCGGCGTCGGGCTTTCCGGGCACGGCAGCCACCGCATCGTCACCGAGCGGTCGAGAATCGGCATGCCCGAGGTCGGCATCGGCTTCGTCCCGGACGTCGGCGGCACCTACCTGCTCGCCCGCACCCCGGGTGAGATCGGCACGCACGTGGCGCTGACCACCGCGCGCATGAACGCGGGGGACGCCATCGCGGCGGGCTTCGCGGACTACTTCGTCGCCTCCGATGATCTGCCCGCGCTGCTGGAGACGCTGCGCTCGGAGAGCGCCGACATCGCGATCGCCAAGTTCGCCACGGACGCACCGGAATCGGAGTTGGTGGCCGGGCAGGGCTGGATCGACGCCTGCTATCGCGCCGACTCCGTCGAGGAGATCGTGGCTCGGCTCCAGGCGCACGAAGCCGCGCGGGCACAGGCGGCGGCCGCCGAGATCCTGGCGAAATCGCCGGTCGCGTTGAAGGTCACGTTGCGCTCGCTGCGATCGGCGCGCACCGCGCCGAGCCTGGAGGCGGTGCTGAACGAGGAGTACCGGGTGTCCATCGCGGCGCTGGCCTCGCACGATCTGGTCGAGGGCATCCGCGCCCAAGTCATCGACAAGGACCGCGACCCGCGGTGGTCGCCCGCGACCCTGGAGGCGGTCACGGACGCGCAGGTGGACGCATACTTCGCCGAGTTGGGCGATCGAGAGCTGGGTCTGGTGACCCCGGAGGTGTCGTGATGAGCAAGCGAATCGGTTTCCTCGGCCTCGGCCACATGGGCGGGCCGATGGCGGCCAACCTGGTGCGGGCGGGCTACGAGGTGCTCGCCTTCGACCCGGTGCCCGCGGCGCGGGAGCAGGCCGAGCGGGACGGCGCGATCGTGGTCGGCTCGGCCACCGAGGCCGCCGCCGCCGACACCGTGATCACCATGCTGCCCAACGGCAAACTCGTCCTCGACGTGTACGCCGAGCTGCTCCCGGTCGCCGCGCCGGGCACGCTGTTCGTCGACTGCTCCACCATCGACGTGGCCGATGCCAAGGCCGCGGCCGAACGCGCCACCGCCGCGGGCCACCGTGCGCTGGACGCCCCGGTTTCCGGCGGCGTGGCGGGCGCGGCGGCGGGCACGCTGACCTTCATGGTCGGCGGCGCCGCCGAGGACTTCGCCGACGCGCTCGGAGTGCTCGAGGTGATGGGCGGCAAGGTCGTGCACTGCGGCGGCTCCGGTGTCGGGCAGGCGGCGAAGATCTGCAACAACATGCTGCTCGGCATCTCGATGATCGCGCTGTCGGAGTCGCTGGTGCTGGGTGAGAAGCTGGGGCTGAGTCATCAGTCGTTCTTCGACGTGGTCTCCACCGCCTCCGGCCAGAGCTGGGCGCTGACCAGCTATTGCCCGGTGCCCGGCCCGGTACCGGCCAGTCCCGCCAACAACGACTACCAGCCCGGTTTCGCAACGGCGCTGATGTCGAAAGACCTGGGTCTGGCCGCGAACGCACTGCGCGAGAACAACGTCGACGGGCAGCTCGGTCTGCTCGCCGCCGTGATCTACGACCGCTTCAACCAGACGGATGCCGGACGGGACTTCTCGGCTATCGTCACCGATATCCGTAACCGTTCCGACCAAGAGGGTGCATGAGGGATGAACGCATCGCAGAGCGATTCCGTGGGGGGCGACGGCCGGGCGACGGGCGGGCGTGAGTTCGAGACGATTCTGCTGGAACGCAAGGGCCGGGTCGGCTGGATCACGCTGAACCGCCCGAAGGCGCTGAACGCACTGAACGCACAGGTCCTCGATGACGTCATCGCCGCGCTCGACGAGCTCGAGCACGACGACGAGATCGGGGCCATCGTGATCACCGGCTCGGAGCGGGCTTTCGCGGCGGGCGCCGACATCAAGGAGATGCAGCCCAAGTCGTACATGGACATGTTCATGGACGACTTCTTCGCCCGCTGGGATCGGCTGGCGCAGTTCCGCAAGCCCACCATCGCCGCCGTCGCGGGCTACGCGCTGGGTGGCGGCTGTGAGCTGGCCATGATCTGTGACATCCTGATCGCGGCCGACACCGCGAAGTTCGGGCAGCCGGAAATCAAGCTGGGCGTCATCCCCGGCATCGGCGGCTCGCAGCGCCTGACCCGCGCGATCGGCAAGGCCAAGGCCATGGACCTGGTGCTCACCGGCCGCAACATGGATGCCGAGGAGGCCGAGCGGGCGGGGCTGGTCTCGCGCATCGTGCCCGCCGCGCAACTGCTCGACACCGCCCTCGAGGTGGCCGAGACCATCGCGTCGATGTCGCTGCCGGTCGCGATGATCGCCAAGGAGGCGGTGAACCGCTCGTTCGAGACGACCCTCGCCGAGGGCCTGCGATTCGAACGCCGGGTCTTCCACTCGCTGTTCGCGATCGAGGACCAGAAGGAAGGCATGAGCGCCTTCGTCGAGAAGCGTCCCGCGAAGTTCACCAACCGCTGACGTCGGTACCGCCCGGCCGATCCGTTCGGCCGGGCGCACCCGTCGCGGGTCAGCCGAAGGGCCCCGGTGTGGGCGCGACGATCTGCGCGGGCGTGGACACCCTGTCTCCTTCCGGCGGGGGTGCGTCCTTCTCCGTTGCGAGCAGGCCTGCGATGGTGGCTCCGAGCGCGACGGTGACCGCGGCCGCCGCGAAGAGCTTGCGCCGGTCGACGGTGACCGGGACCAGCGTGGCTCCGGCTCGCATCCGCGCCATCCGGACGTCGCCGCCCCGTCGTTCGGCGGCCAGCAGCAAGGCGCCGCGCGCGGAGACGAAGTCGGGTTCGGGGTCGTAGATGACCGGCAGGTCGATAAGTTCGGTGAGTTCGGCGCGAATATCGGGGTTTCGGGTGCAGCCGCCGAGCAGCACGAGAGCCTCCGGTCGCACGCCGGTCTCGTCGATAATCTGGCGCACGAACGACGCGGAGTGGTGGATGCCCGCCGCGCACAGCTCGGCCAGGTCGCTTCGGGTGACGACGGCCCGTTCTCCGGTGTCGTTGTCGATCGCGGTGACCACCCTGGCCTCGCTCAGTTCTTCCCGGTGCCGCCGAATGGCCTGCGTGTCGGCCAGTACGCCGTCGCGGGCCAGCCGCCATCGCAACAACGCGTCGTAGCCGTCGCCACCGAGTACTGTGCTGCGCTTGCTGGACAGGATCGTGTCGGTGCGGCAATCGGCATGGGTGATGGTCAGCCCCGAGCTGCCGAGGTCGTAGAGGATCACCGAGCCGCTGTCCGGAAGCCGGCCGGTGAAGCGCAGATAGCGCAGCTGGGCGAGCGGTTCGTCGACGATGGTCACGCCGCGTCCGCCCACGCCGGCGCGGATGGCGTCGGCGTGAAGCGGACAGCGGCAGGTCAC
The DNA here is from genome assembly GCF_023501985.1 of Nocardia sputi. NCBI lineage: Bacteria > Bacillati > Actinomycetota > Actinomycetes > Mycobacteriales > Nocardiaceae > Nocardia > Nocardia sputi. The sequence continues at coordinate 360,204 of NZ_JAMFLC010000005.1, forward strand.
CGCCGTTCCCGAGATCAGCTCGTCGCGCCGGTCGGCGGCGCCGTTCATCCGGTGGATCGCCTGGAAGACCGGTTCCTCGACACCACCGCCGGCTCGTCGCGGCACTTCGCAGCGATCGATCGGGGGTAGGTGTGGCTGATCGGAGTGTGTCAGCATCGCGTGGGCGCCGCCAGCGCCCGCCGATACCCCCAAGACCAGCACCATGGTTTACATGGTGGACCCTTTCCCCTCCGCTGCCAAGACGGCATGCCAGGCAATTCGCCGGTGGTGTGCCCGGAGGTCACCGCATGCTCCGCTCGATCGAGTATGCGACCGACCGGTACGTCGAATCACTCTGGGGCCGTTGCCGACCAGCGCGCTGTTCCCTCCGCCGTGTCGAAGTCGCCCGCTGCGTGTCGGAATTCGGCGAGCAATTGCAGGAGAGTATGCAGCCGTTCCGGCGCGAGCCCGGGCCGCGCGAAGACTTTCGCGTTGAGTTCCTCGGTCGCCTTCGCCACCAATTCCCGCCCGGCGTCGGTGATCTCGATCAGGGTGGCGCGCCGGTCGCTGGGATGCGGTACGCGCCCGACGAGCTGCGCCGCCTCCAGCCGATCCACGGTGTTGGTCACGCTGGTGGGGTGCACCTGCAACCGCGCGCTGGCCTTCGCCATCGGCAACGCCCCGGTCTTGCTGAAACTGAGCAGCCTGAGCAGTTCGTAGCGGGAGAAGGTCAATCCGGTGGGTTTGAGCGCCTCGTCCACCCGCGCCATCACGATCTGCTGCGCCCGCACCAGCGACGTCACCGCGGCCATGCCGTCGGCGACATCGCCCCAGCCGTGGCCGACCCACTGACGGTGGGCCTCCTCGATCGGGTCGTTCGGAAGCGGGCGTGGCCGAGACATGTCCCGATCATTCCATGTCGCCGCACGCGGACGGGGACATCCGACCAGGCTTCGGATCACGGTGAGCGTAACGCTGGGCAGGGCGAACCGCCGCGGGCACTATCTAGAGCGAGGCGGGCGTGGCTGAGTGGTTTAGGCAACGGTCTGCAAAGCCGTTTACGCGGGTTCAATTCCCGCCGCTCGCTCCGGATGTCCTCGGTGTTCGGCTCGGTACACGTCACCGCCGAGCCGAACACTTCGAGGCGTACTGTCCGGCCGGCGCGTGGTCTGATCCGAGCGGACGTGATGCCGCCAGGGATGCATCTGTGCCGACGGTGTCTTCGATCAGTCTTTCTTTGTCGGCTCGGCGTACGCCACTGCCGAGCCGAGCACTTCCAGGCGCACGCGCCGGCCGACGGCCGGGGCGTCGACGCTGGCCCGGCGCACGTGGACCGGGGTGGCGGCGCCGTCCAGATCGATCGACAGGATCACGTCGGCGCCGCGGAACTCGACGGCGCGGACCCGGCCGCTGTCCGGCTGTCCTTCCGAAACAGGCTGGGCCACGATCTGTTCCGGCCGCATCATGATGGTCACCGTCCCGGTCGGGGCATCGCGCTGCACCGGGATCCGCCCCAGCGCGCACTTGGCCACGCCGGCTTCGACCACCGCTTCCAGTAGTACGCAGTCGCCGAGGAATCGGGCGGTGAACAGGTCCTTCGGCGTGGCGTAGACCTCCTGGGGCTTTCCCACCTGGGTGAAGCGTCCCTCGCGCATCACCGCGACCTGCTCGGCGAAACTCAGCGCCTCCTCCTGGTCGTGGGTCACCAGGATGCTGGTCATGCCCGCTTCGCGCAGCGTCTCGGCCACGGCCTGCCTGGTCGTCGCGCGCAGGCCCGCGTCGAGCGCGCTGAACGGCTCGTCCAGCAGCATCACCGACGGCTTGCGCGCCAGCGCGCGGGCCAGGGCGACGCGCTGCTGCTGGCCGCCGGAGAGCTGATGCGGCCGCCGGTCGGCGTAGGACGCGTCGAGCGACACCATCTCCAGCAGTTCGTGCACCCGCCCGCGGCTGCGGCGGCGCGGGCCGGGCAGTCCGTAGGCGATGTTCTGGCCGACGGTCAGGTGCGGGAACAGCGCCCCGTCCTGGGCGACGTAGCCGACGTTGCGGCGCTGCGGCGGCACCGCGACGCGCTCGCCGACGACGGTCTGCGCTCCGATCGACACCGAACCCGCGTCCGGCGACTCGAATCCGGCGATCACCCGCAGCAGAGTGGTCTTGCCGCACCCGGACGCCCCGACCACGGCGGTCGCCGTGTGGTCCGGCACGTCGAGGGTGATCCCGTCGAGAACCCGGGTGTGGCCGAACGTCTTCGACACATCGGTGACGGCGACGCGACTCATATCCCGGCCGCCTTCCGCGAGTTGGTGAACAGCAGGTACGTGACCGGCACGGCGGTGACGATCATGATCAGGGCGTACGGTGCGGCGGCCGCGTAGTCCAATTCACCGGACAGGCCCCAGAACCGCATCGCCAGCGTGCGAGTGCCGTTGGGCGCCAGCAGCAGCGTCGCGGTGAGTTCGGTCGCCACGGCGACGAACACCAGCGCGGCGGCGGCGGCCGCGGCGGGCGCGGTCAGCCGCAGCGTGACGAGGAAGAACGTCGCCGGGCCCGACTTACCCAGCGACCGGGAAGCCTCCTCCAGACCGACCGGCACCTGGGCGAGCCCGGCGCGCACACCGACCAGCGCGCGGGGAAGGAACAACAGCAGATAGGCGGCGATCACCATGCCCACCGTCTGATAGAGCGCGGGCGTCCATCGGATGGTCACGGTCACCATGGCCAGTGCGATCACGATGCCGGGCAACGAACTGGTGATGTAGTTGGCGCCCTCGACCAGCCGGGCGAACGTCGAGGTGGAGCGCACCGCGATCCACGCGACCGGGAACGCGCACAGGGTGGTGAGCAGCGCGGCGACGGCCGCGAGGCCGACCGTCTGCCCGAGCGCGTCGCCGAGGTCGGTGAGATCCCACACCGCCGCTCCGCCGATGCGCAACCAGCGCCCGATGGTCCACAGCGGCACGCCGAGGGCGCCCGCCGTCACGGCGACGAGCGCGACCAGCACCGGCAACGTGCCGAGCCCCAATCGGATCCGGGGGGCGGCGCGCGGCGCACCGCCGCCGATCCGGGCGTAGCGGGCCCGGCCGCGCAGCCCGGCCTCGGCCCCGAGTAGTGCCAGGCAGCACAGCACGAGCACACCGGCGAGCATGCTGCCCGCCGGACCGGCGAAGCTGGACTGGTACTGCTCGAAGATGGCCGTGGTGAACGTGTCGAACCGGATCATCACGAAGGCGCCGTACTCGGCGAGCAGATGCAGCGCGATGAGCAACCCGCCACCGAGGACGGCCAAGCGCAACTGCGGCAGCACGACCCGCGCGAACACCGCGACCGGCCCCGAGCCCAGCGCTCGCGCCGACTCCTCCACCGCCGGGTCCAAGCGGCGCAGCGTGGCGGCCGCGGGCAGGTAGGCCAGCGGGAAGTAGGACATCGTGGAGATCACCACGCCGGCCCACAGGCCGTGCATGGTCGGGAAGACGCTGACCCAGGCGTAGCTGTTGACGAAGGCGGGCACCGCGAGCGGCGCCGCGAAAACCGGCCCCCACCACGACTTCCCCGGAACGTCGGTGCGCTCGACCACCCAGGCCAGCCCGACCCCGAGCGCCACACAGGCCGGTACAGTGCACACCACCAGGGCCGCCGTATTGCCCAGCAACTCACCGACTCTCGGCCGGAACACCAGCTCGGCCGCCTGATCGAGGCCGGTGGACCAGACCGTCGAAACGATGTATCCCAGCGGCACGAACGTCGCCGCCACCAGCAACAGCGCGATCCCCGTGACCACCGGCCCTGGCCTGCCGATCCGGGGCGCGGCGACAACGGTCCGGAGTGTCACGGTTACAGCAGACCCGCTTCGGTCATCAGCGCCGAGACCTTCTTCGAATCGAGCTTCGACGGATCGATCGCGGGAGCCTGCAACTCGGCCAGCGGCGGCAGAGCCGGGTTCGCGGCCACGCCGCCGGCGACGGGGTATTCCATCGACGTGCCGTCGCGCAGCACCTCTTGCCCGGCCTTGCCCACGATGAACGCCAGGAACCTCTGCGCCGCCTCCTGCTTCTTGCTCGCCTTCAGCACGCCGCCGCCGGAGACGCTGACGAACGCCCCGGGGTCCTGGTTCTTGAAGTAGTGCAAGGCGGTATCGGCGCTGCTCTCCTTCGTCTTCGCCTGGTCGCGGTACCAGTAGTAGTGGTAGATGACGCCGCCGTCCGGGCCGCCGGAGTTGACCGCCTTCATGGTGGCGACATTGTTCGGGAAGGGTGTCGCGTTCTCCTTCATGCCCTTCAGCCAGGCACGAGTGACGTCCTCACCCTTCTGCGCGAGCAGAGCGGCCACGATCGCCTGGAAGTCGGCGCCGGACACGCCCGCGCCCCAGCGGCCCTTCCACTGCGGTTGTGCCAGATCGAGCAGCGAGGCAGGCAGCTGTCCGGGCTGGACCTTGTTCTTGTTGTAGACGAAAACCGTTGAGCGCGCCGCCACGCCGGTCCACTTGCCGGTGGACGGGCGGAACTGCGCGGGCACCTGGTCCAGGGTCTTCGCGTCCACGTCGGCGAACAGGCCCGCGTTCTCCACCAGCGCCATGGCGGGCGAGTTCTCGGTGAGGAAGACGTCGGCGGGGGACGCCGCGCCCTCGGCCACCAGTTGATTGCCCAGTGCCGTGTCGCCGCCCTGGCGCAAGGTCACCTTGATGCCGGTTTCCTTGGTGAACGCGTCGGCCCACTCCTTGGTGAGCGATTCGTGCTGCGCGTTGTAGACGGTGATCTCGTTCGCGTCGCCGGAGGAATCGGAGCAAGCCGTGAGGCCGAGGGCTGTCAGCATGAGGGCCGATGCGGCGGCAATCGTCTTCCATCTGACCGACTTCATTCTCGTCCTTCCGACCGCGTCCCTCGTGCATGCTGAGGCTTGCCTAAGGAAGATACCGCGTCTTACGTGCGCAAACGTTCCCGGATGTGGCGAAGTCTCCCGCCCGCTACGCCAGTCCCGAGAAATCGCGCAGCACAACGTGATTGCGGTCGGCGCAGGTGCCAAGCGTGTAATCCGGGAGCAGCCCGAAGTACTCACCGCGGGTGAGCGCGCTCCAGCGCCGCGCTTCCTCGGTGCGCGTCTTGTAGAAATTGACCATGTAGCCGCCTTCGTAGAGGCGCAGCAGGCTGTAGCCGCCCGGATACTCCTTGACCGCGGCGACTTCGAGGAACTCCACCGCGCACGGCGCGTCCGGCCTGGTGCGGCGGTTGCGGTGGGTGTGGCCGCTGTGGTGCAGGAAGACGCCCGGGCACCGGGCGTAGAGCGCCTGCAACTCGTCGCTGTCGCGTCGATCGAGCACGAATCCCGGCCCGGCGAGGTTGGTCAGTCCGGACTCGGCGGTGACCGGGTGATGGCCGAACAGCAGCGTCGGCCGGTCCGGGTCGGCGCGCAGGCGTTCGGCGAGGCGATCGAACTGGGGCCGTTCGATGGACCCGCCCGCCCCGTCGAGCATGCTGGTGTCCAGTCCGAGTATCCGCAGTCCACCGACCTCGTGTTCGACCAGTTGCTGCCGTGCGGAGAAGACGTCGGCCCAGCAGTCGCGGTGGTCGGTGGGCGCGGGCGTGCAACCGGCGTATTCGGCGCCGACGTGCGGCCGGTCGTGGTTGCCGCGCACGGCCAGGTAGTCCCGCCCGAGCGCTCCCCACGCGTCGAGGCGGGCCCGCACGGAGCGGGTGTCGTGCTCGGAGGCTTCGGCGGTCAGGTCGCCCGCGAGCAGCAGTCGTTCGGCTCCGCGGTCCGGGCGGCGTAGATCCTCCAGTACCGCGGCCAGCATCACCTCGGGATAGGGAGCGAGCCCGGGGCCCTGGCGGAAGCCGGGCGGCAGCTCGCCGACGAGCAGCCCGCTGACCTGCTCGCCGTAGTGCACGTCGTTGGCCAGTGCCAGGGTGCGCAGCCTGCGGCCGGGTGGGGGCACCAGTGTGGTGAACTCGCCGCGCGCTTCCGGCGCGGCGGGGTCGGCCGTGGTGAGCGAAAGCGCGGGCGCGGCGCGCAGGCCCGCCGACCAGGCTTCGAAACGGTAGGCGCGGCCCGGTTCGAGCCCGTCGATCTCGGCATGGTGGAACGGTGTGCGGCGATCGTCGGCGAAGACCGGCGCCGGGGTGCGCGGTGAGTCGGCGGGACCGATCCGCACGTGGGTGTCGGCATCGACGGGGATCAGCCGGCCGTCCGCGCCGGGCGCGAGCGTGGTCCACGTGAGGATCACCGAGGTGTCGGTGATCGTCACCACTTCCAGATCCGTGGCGATCGCTGAATTCGACTGTGCCCGAGCATTTTTCGTGCGACCGGCGAAGGGGAGCAGTGCGGCGAGGCCCAGTGCTCCGAGAACGGTTCTGCGGTTGGGTCCGCAGCAAGTCATGCGTGCGTGCATTCGATCAGCGCGTGCCCTCCGCGGAGCAGACCTTCCACTTGCCGTCTTCCTTCTTCAGGTGCTCGGTCGTGCTGGTTTCGGTATCGGGCTGCTCGCCGGGCACCGCGACGGCGAGCTTGCCGGTTACCTTCGCGGTCGCGGTGTCCCCGGAGACGACGATGTCCTCGATCCTATCGATGGACACCGCAACCGAGGTGCTGTCGATCTCCATCTTCTCGCTCTCGGTCATCGCCTCGAACGCGGCGCGTTCGTGCGTACACGCCAGCTCGGCCGCCGCTCGGAAGCCACGCGAGTCCAGGGTCTCGTAGAAGTCGCGGATCGCCAGCTCGACCCGTTTCTCGTTCGAGGCGAGCGGACCTTTGCCCTGCGAGGTCAACAACACACCCGCGATCACCGCGCCCGTGATCACCAGCACGACTATCACCACCAAGCCTGCGATCAATCCGGTGTTGCTCTTCTTCGGCGGTGGCGGGGGATAACCCCAGGGCGGGTAGCCCGGTGGCGGCTGACCCGGGCCGGGTGGAGGCACCCCCGGTCCGGGTGGTCCGTACCCAGGCGACGGCTGTTGCGGGTAGTGCGGTCGATCGTCCGGCGGTTGCCCGCCCGGCGGATACGCCATGTCGTCCTCCGGTCTACCCCCGGTGCCAGGATCGTTACGGCAAAGGCGTGCCCGGGCGACCGGAAACCAAACCGGCCGGACCGTTCGCAAGGTCGCCGCGACCTGGTGGCGGACGGCCGGGTCCCGTGGTCAGGCGTTCAACGCGGCGTGCCAGCGTGCGGTGTCGGTGTACTGGTGCAGTCGCGTGATGCGGCCTTCGTCGTCGACCTGCCACAGGTGCACGAACTCGGCCTCGTACTCGCGGCCGGTGGCGCGGGCCGTGCCGCGATAGTGACCCGTCACCACGACGGTGCCGTCCGTTGTCTCCTGCCACGTCTCGTCGTACGGCGCGGTGTCGAAATCCCGGTCGACCGCGCCCCAGACCCGCGTCATCGTCGCGAGCGGCCCGTGGAAGGCTCCGCCCGCCCCGCACGGCATGCCTGGGGCGGTTCGCGCTTCGAACTCCGGATGCAGCAGGGCAAGGATCGCCGGTCCGTCACCGGTCTGTGTCGCGGCGTAGAAACCCTTGACAACTTCGAACTTCGCCGACATTTCCGACTCCTTCTAATATGATCATTCTAGAACATTCATATTAGATCGCCGCGAGCGCGGGCGACAGGCTCAGGTGGCCTTGGTCATATGCCCGATTCGAGACCCGGGTTGCCTGGTGCTCGCCGCACACCTCTGGCTAATATTCGAACATGGGTTCGACTAGCGATGAAACGCCGCGAACCGAAGGCACGGAACCGGAGCTGGTCTACCCGAGCAGGACCGGCCACTACTACCGGACCCTGACCTACCCGCCGCGGCCGGTCTGGGTGCGGCTGGACGCGATCCTGGTCCGTGACCCGGGGATCCCGCGGCACGTGAACGGCGCCGGTGTCATCATGCGCGGCGAGCGCCCCGGAACCCTGACGCACTGGCTGCCCACCGTCGACGGGGACTGGATCGGCCGGGTGACCTACAGCATCCAGTTCGCCGACGGCCGTCCGGATCTGCACGTGCGCGACCAGTTGGTCCCGGCCTACGCGCTGCGCCCGCGTCGCACCGGACAATCCGGACCGGATTCCATCTGATCGGCTGCGCGAGAATGCGATGTGAACGGGGCCGGGTTCATTGCCATGGATTTGCCTGTCGCGCCTGTTTTCGTGAGACCGCTGTGAGTGCCCTACTCGCCCCGGTTTGCCGGAACGGAATCCCCGGCCGGAATGGGTCGTCCGGCCGGTCGCCGATCCAGTTGTCGCAGTAAGGGGCCGGTGATACGTTGCCCGGCATGGGATTTCAGTTGCCGCATCCCGAGGTGCTGTGGGCACGTGTGACCGTCTTGGACGTGATCACCTTCGCCACGCACACCGATGGGGTCGCGGGCGGACAGGAGATCGGGCAGACGGCCGCAGTGGAGGGCGGCCGGCTGATCAGCGACGACGGCGAGGGCAATTGGTACTCGCTGGTCAGATATCCCGGCGAGCGCGCGCTGCTATTCGGGAGGGACGAGGACAACGAGGTCACCGGGACCTCCTACGATCCGCTGGCCGCGGCCCCCGCATGGGTGCGCTCGGTGGAACCGACCGCGAAGCTGCCCGGCGGCGTGCAAGGCCCGGTCAGCTTCGTGCGCTGGTGGGAATTCGGCCGCTGGCAGCACACGCCGACCGACCTGGACGACGGCTTGGAGCTGAGCCTCAGCGCCGCCTCCGACCGGGAGAGCTTCACCGGCAGCGTCATGAGCGCCGCCATCCACGCGAAGTGGGTGGAGATGGACTACGAGGCGGGCAAACTGACCGCGCTCACCGTCGACCCGACTGCCCTGCACGCGCTGTGCGATGCCACCGAGAACGGCACCGTGACCAAAACCCACTTCTACTTCCTCCCGCCGGGCCTCACCGCCCCTGTCTTCACGTATCTCGCCGACGCAGGCGTCCTGACCGCCACCGACAAACCCACCGAACCCCTGCCGTAACCGCCGAGACGCCATACCCCGCCATTCGAGCGAAAGGGGCTCCCATTCTGGGAGCCCTTCTTGCGGGTGGTCCGCGCCGGTCCTCACCCGCCGCCCGGCTCGGTCGAGACTTTCTCGTGGATGGCGATCGTACGAAGCAACCGCGTCCGGTAGGTGAGCTCGAGGATCACCATCCTCCTGTCATCGAGCATTTCTCGATACGAAATCGTACCTTCAGGGGGTATATGTGGATTGACGTCCACGTCTTCCCGGGAGAATGCGAAAGAACCGGCTAAGTCGGCTTGGGTGAGTCGAACCTCTTTTCTGGGAATGAGAGTCAAGAGCGCGGCGACATCAACCGCGGACGCCCCGGTGACGCGGAGCGACACGGTGGAGAACGGTCCGGCGTCAGGGCGTCCTTCGAATTCGCGAACGTGAGTATTCGTGCTGTCGACTTCGCGTAGCGATACCGCGAATATCTCCGATACCGTCTCCGGAGTGATATCGGAAGAGGCCACCCTTTCGATGAGAAAACGAATCCGGCTGATCGAGAACATGTCGTCGTCGATGACGATCCTCCTTTATGATCTGCGGGTTGCGTGCCACAATGCCTCTTGTTCCGCCAGTGCCTGCCGTGGACTCATGAACCCGTGATCCAGCATCATTCGAAATCGGGAATGCAAATACTGTCCGACGAATTCGTCTTCGAAATATCGCCTCCAGAATGTTCCGTATTCTTCCCTGGTCGTACTCATGATCTCCCTCTCGAAACCCAGAGCCATGAGGTCGATGGTCTCGTCCTCGGAGACACCGTTGAGGTGCATATCGTACATATACTCGTAGAGTCCACCTTGCCGGCCCGGCACGGCTATCCGAGGATGATCCGGGTGATTCTGCGATATTTCTCGCAACCCGCCGACGGCAGTGAATTGGGCACGACCTTCGTCTCGTAGGCGCAAGTGCTTGTTGTCGTCTATCCACCGGAGGGGTGAGGTCTGGTCGTCATAGGGCACCGTTTGTGGCCGTGGGCCATGGGCATGCCCCAGCTCGTGAGCGAGGGTCGCGGTTGTCGTCTCTGCCTTGCCCTTGTAGTGGTGATTTATAGTGATGACTCTATTGGTTCTATCCGTATAACTTCCTTTTTCTCCGGGTGGGCCGTGACGTATCTGCCATCCCTTTCGCTGGATGTCGTCGAGTTTCGGGACGAGTATCGAGGGGGAGGCCGCTACCAGTTCATCGACCTCCGGACCCAAGCCGGTGTCGGGACGAGGGCCGCGCGGAGTATTCGTACCGCTGCCCGAAGAGTCCGATCCGGCATTCGAAGCGCCCGGCGCCGCAGCCGAGGGCGTGGAGCGTCGTATGACATCGGAATACTCGCGGTCTGCTTGCAGCTTCTCGATATTCCCGGTACGGAGGTGACCGGCCACCCGCCTCTCAGGAAGCGAAGCGGCGGTCGCCGTCCGTCCGATGAGCTCTGTGAGCTGTTCGGTGACTTCTTCGGTTATACGGCGACGCGGACTCACTTACCCTCTCGAGCGTCGAGCGAGCAAAACCATCGTGTTCGAAACCGGGTGCCGGTCACACGCGAACAGCAACAATCGCATCGGCGCTCGCGGGCACCGTGAACCGAGACTGCGGCACTCCCACCCGAGCAAGTGTCGGCCATGCCGGGTACGACTGCCCGCCCTTGTTCCCCATACCGGGAAGTGTTCCGGCTCAGCTGGATTCAGCTCGCGTAGATGCCGATGACCGGTTTCCTCGATGGTTCGAGGGTGGCCAGCAACGTCCGCATGATCTCGTCGCTCACCGCGACACAGCCCGCGGTCGGCCTGCCGACCTCGACGTGGACGAAGAAGGCCGAGCCTTGATTCGGCACCACAGGAAACCGGTTGTAGTCGATGACCAGCGCATAGTTGTACTGCGGATCGGTTCGCCCGAGATTCTCGCTGCGGGTGGTATCGAACGGGCATTCGCCTTCGGTGCACTGGAATTTCTGGTTGTAGAGCGGGCTTTCGGTGTCGGAGACCCACCACCAGGTATTGGACGCATCCACCGACAGATAGGGAAGCTGCGCGCCCACGCCGGGCAAGCGGCCGAAACCTTCGGTCAACGCGAAGGTCCCCTCCGGCGTGTACGCGGCGCCTTCTCTGGCCTCCCGTGAGATCCCGGCCGCCCCGACCCAGGCCGGTACCGCCAAGGTGCGCCCCCAGCGCCGAAATCGATCCCGCTGCCACAGTTCCAACGTCCCACGGTCCGCGCCCGCCGCCGCCCTCACCCAGACGACTTGAGTCCCCGGAACCGAGCCCGGATCGAACGGTGGCCGATCCCCGGTGATCTCGGGCAGCAACATGATCCCGAGTACCGCGACGACGGTGGCGAGAACCCCTGCCGTGGCCCATCGCCGTACCGTCCCACGTCGAGCCCCGCCATCAGCCAAAACTGTTCACGCTCCCGTGCTCAGGAAGTAGGCGTATGCCCGCTGCGGTACCGGCCGCGCCGGTGTCGGGACGCAGTGTGCCACGCGGTGGATATCGTATGCGCTGGCGGATGCCGGGTGTCCGAGGTTCGCAGTAGGGGTTCGATCAGCGGCAATCGCAAGGAATTCGAACCGGATACGTAGGCGAGTGGTACATGGCTGAGGCAAGCGTGAGGTAGCCCGCTCGAGGTGTGCCACTCGCCATTTGTCGTCGTCGGGCTACGGCTTCCCAGTATTGAGCCCTCACCGCGAGTGGACCGTCGAACGGAGCTGGTGCATGGTGGGGTGGCATGTGCGATGCTGCCGGGTGTCTCGACCCTCCCGGCTGCTGAGGTCGGTGGGGTCTTGGCATGACGACAGGACGCAGAATCAACGGGGAGTGAGATGCAGTCCAGGACTCTATGGTTAGCAGCGCGAGCACGCGACGGCTTGTTGTTGCTGGCAGCCTTGGGGTGGCTCGTCGCCAAGGTCGAGGTCATGGATGTCCCCACCAGGATCCAGGGAGTCGTGCACTTCCGGCACGTGTGGGACGGCACCCGGTTTCGCAGCACCGCAACGCTATTCCTGATCATCGCGATCGCGGCGGCGATCGGCGGTTGGCGGCTGTGGCGTGTGGTGGAAAGCTCGCGCCGGCGGGGCTGGCAGAATTCGGCGGCCGCGGTGATCGTCGGTGTCGTGGTGTGGGCGGCGGCGATCACAGTGCTGCTGGTTGTGTGGGGCGTGCTGGACAGCAGCGGTTATATCCCGTTCGAGGAGTTGCCATCCTCGCCCCGATACGGATTGCTGATGCTGTGGCTGGTCGCCGGAGTGCTGCTCGGCGTCGCGGCGCTGACGACCGTCATCACGCTGTCGGAGGCCATTCGCGCAGACGTGAAGGACGACGAGCGGTCCGGCGTTGCTCATGCGGTCGGCACGGGAGCGTTCGCGGTGGCGGCGGCACTGGTGTGCGTGGTGGTCGCTGTCGTCAGCGCGAAACCCGCCGGAGTGGTCGGCTCCACGGTCACCGCGGCCGCGCTGCCCGAGCCCACATCGGCGGCCCCGGTGCTGGATCTCACCCGGATCACCCTCGCCCACCATGTCGGCGGTCCCGACAGCATCGGCGTGACCGCCTACGGTCTGTACACCACGCACGTCGGCCAGTTGACCGTTATGGATCCGCGTACCGGAGCGACTCGCTGGTACGTCCGCCGTCCAGCGCTGCAGCCCGTTGTGAGCACCGCCGACGCGAGCCGCGTCCTTGTGGTCCGGTGGACCAACCCATACTGCGACAACGACTCCTGCGCTGAGAGCCGGGTGCACGCCTATGCCGCCGACACCGGGCAGGAACTATGGAGCCGCGACATCGGAAAGGTGCCGGACCAGCAGCAGGGCTGGTCGGAATATTCCGACCCGAACCAGCCCAGTCCGGAACGATTGACGCGCAACAACCCCCGCACCGGGGCCCCGATGTGGACGGTCCAAGCCGAAGACCTCGGTTGCACACCCGGCCTGGTCATCTACGGAAAACTCGTGTGGACCGTGCGAGCCGGCGCGGTGCAGTTCAGCTGCGCGACATCGAAGACCGCCGAGATCTATGAGCCGAGGATCGTCGGCGCGTTGGACCCCGAATCGGGACGGGTGCTGTGGACCCGCACATCGGTTCCCCACGAACATCTGACTCTCCCGAACGTCCCCGACGATCCCACCGACCCCGTCGCTACGGTCCTGCGAAGGGATGCCGGGTCCAGCTCTCGAACCCGCAACCTCGACATTCTGGATGCACGCACCGGCCGACCGCTCGGCGCCCAGAAACTCGGCGACAACACCGGAGCCGACGCCCCGGGCGGGTATCCGCTGACGCGCGGCTATCTTTTGACGGTCACCGGCAACACCGCCCATCTGACCGGGCCTGACGGGCACGAGCTGTGGACGGCGCCGCTGCCGGCGCCGCCGCGGATCTCCGGGACAATTCCGCCGTCCGGCCCGGCCTGGATCAGTGGCAACGCGCTACTCGTCACCGTCGGTGCCGCGGATCGGAACTGGATCGTCGCCTACGACCTCGCCAGCGGTCAACCCACCGTGCTGGCCGGGCCCGCTCCCACGCCCGCGGGAGACCGACCGCTGATCGATGTTCCGGTCACAGCCACGCTCGTCACGCGGCCGGACCCACCGCCCTCCATCTCCGCACAACTCTCGATCGCTCCCTGGGGCACGCTGGTCACCGGCTACAACCATCACCTGCTCATCCCCACCCGCTGAACATCCACCCGCCGCCAGGCACCAGACGCCTGGACAACTCGTCGACCACGACCAGTCATCGTGCAGCACAGCCGATTCCGCTACCACGCATACGAATCACAACCACGTAAGACACGGTCTCAGGACGAAGCGCTGCGGGAGGTGACGAAGACTTGGGTGAGGCTGTGTCATCTCGTGTCATCGACGCGGCTGAACTGGTTGACGAGAACGGCCCCTGGCCAGAGGCTAGCTGGTCAGGGGCCGTTCTTCTGCGTGCCCTCGGCAGGATTCGAACCTGCGGCCTTCTGCTCCGGAGGCAGACGCTCTATCCCCTGAGCTACGAGGGCGGGATAGGACTCGGTCGGGGCCGGGAAGGCGGTCCGATCGGGCTGGGTCAGCCTATCGTATCGGCCGCCGTCCGCCAAAAAGCGCGGACGGCGGCGGGGTTTTCGTGTCAGCGAAGGGGGGTGGCACCGCGGGTTCTGAGCATGGTGGTCATCAGCTCGGATTCACCGCGTTGGGTTGTGGCCATGGTTTCCGCGAGCGTGCGCACCGCCGTGGTGGCGGCGTGCTGGGCGGCGTAGTCGATCATCGGCAGTCCGCCCTCGTGGTGGCGCAGCATGAGCTGCAGGAACATGGTGTCGAGGGTGGGGCTGGTGGCCTGGCGCAGCGCGGCGAGTTCGGCAGGGGTCGCCATGCCCGGCATGGCGGCCATCGGGCCGGAGTGGTGCGGCTCGTTCGTCCCGGTGTGGTCGTGTCCGCCCATCGGCTCGGTCATCCAGCCCATGAAACCGTCCACACCCTGCGCGGGCTCGTTCCACAGCTGCAACCAGCCCTGCATGCGCCCGATCTGGCTCTGCTGGGTGGTCAGGATGTCGTAGGCGAGGCGGCGGACGTCGGTGTCGGTGGATCGCACCAGCACCACGCCCGCCATTTCGACGGCTTGGGCGTGGTGCGCCGACATGTCCTGGCTGAATCCGACGTCGACCGGGCCCGGATCCGGCTCCGTGGCACCGTCCAGCGGAATCCGCGCCAGCACACCGATCGCGAAGCCGATCAGGATGGCGCCGATGATGCCGAGGATCAGCAGTGCGGTGCGCTGACGGCGGAACTGGCCGCCCAGGCCGGACTCGGCCGTCATATCGCGGTCGTGGGGCCTGGCTGTCGCTTCGGCTCCGTCGGACTTGGCTGCGGCTTCGGGGTCGTTGGACTCGGCTGCTTCGGGGCCGTCCGGCCTGGCGGAAACTTTGCCGTCCCCGGGGTCGGCTGCGGGTTCGCGGTTCTCGGACCCGGCAGGAGCCGCACCCACATCGGACCCGGCAGGCGTTTCGCGCTTGCCGGACCCGGGCACTTCGCGATCGTCGGACACTACTGCCCCGCGCCAGGTGCGGGCTGGCCGGGCGCCGGCTGCGTCGGCGCCGGAGCGCTGGGGACACCGGGCACACCGGGGAGACCGGGCACACCGGGCACACCAGGCAGACCGCCGACCTCGGACGGATCCGGCTGCAGACCTCTGCCGTCCATCGGCACCGCGTCCGGCCCGGGCGGCGTCGGATCGAACGGCGGCGGGTTGTCGGTGTCGAAGACGATGGTCGAGCAGTCCGCACCAACTTCGGGGTAGGTGTAGTTGTTCAGCCGCAGCGCGGTGATGAACTGGCCGACGCGCTTGTCGTCCGCGCTGTCGAGTTTCAACTGGTGGCCCCAGGACTGCAGCGACACCGCGGTGTCTTGACCGGGGTAGGGCGACATCATCGTGTACGGCTTGCCCTCGACCTTCGACTTCAGCTTCTCGATGCCGTCGGCGTTCACCTTGTCCGGGTTGTAGGTGATCCACACCGCGCCGTGCTCGAGCGAGTGCACCGCGTTCTCCACCCGGATCGGCTTGCTGTAGACCACGCCGGTGCAGGTCGCCCACGACTGGTCGTGTGGGCCGCCGAAGGGCGGCGCCTGGTCGTAGGCCACGCGCTGGTTCGCGCCGATGTGCAGCCCGGCGGGGTATTCCTTCTTCACCACGCCCGCGATCCCCTCGGACGGGTCCTTCTTCTGCGCGCTGGGCGTGTACTTGTCCAGGTCGGCCTTTTCCCGGTACTTGGGGACCAGGTTGTAAGCCAGTGCGCCGATCAATGCGATGATTACTACGGCCGCGCCGATGGCCGGCCAGGGGATGTGGCGCGTCTTCTTCGGAAGCTGTCCTTGTCTGCCCCGCTTGCGGGGACCCGACAACTTCGCCGCGGCCTTGGCGGCCTTGGCCGATTTGGCGCTGGGACTGCTAGGCATCGCTCAGTGTGCTCTTTCGACGTGGATGGATCCGCTGGCTGCGCAGTGCCCACCCCGTGGTGTACACCCGCCAAGACCATAGGATAGAGACTCGTGACTCCAGCTGACCTTGCAGATCTCCTTCGCTCCACCGCGGCGAAGGTGCTCGTCGAACGTGGACTGGACCCTGCGGTCCTGCCCGACGAGGTCACGGTGGAGCGTCCCCGTAATCCGGAACACGGCGACTATGCCACGAATGTCGCGATGCAGGTGGCCAAGCGCGCCGGAACCAAGCCGCGTGACCTGGCCACCTGGCTGGCCGACGCACTGTCCGACGCGGACGGCGTCGCCGCCGCCCAGGTCGCCGGACCCGGCTTTCTCAACATCCGCCTCGCGGCTTCCGCGCAGGGTGCGATCATCGAGCGGGTGCTCGCCGCGGGTGCCGCGTACGGCACCGCCGAGGCGCTGAAGGGCACCCGGATCAACCTGGAGTTCGTCTCCGCCAACCCGACCGGCCCGGTACATCTGGGCGGCACCCGCTGGGCCTCGGTCGGTGACGCGCTGGGCCGGATCCTGGCCGCGCAGGGCGCCGACGTGGTGCGCGAGTACTACTTCAACGACCACGGCGCGCAGATCGATCGGTTCGCCGCCTCGCTGGTCGCGGCCGCCACCGGCGCGCCGACTCCGGAGAACGGTTACGCGGGCGCCTACATCGCCGAGATCGCCGACAAGATCGTCGCCGCCCACCCCGACGTGCTGAGCAAGCCGGAGGCCGAGCGCCTGGAGCTGTTCCGCGCCGAGGGCGTCGAGTTGATGTTCGCGCACATCAGGGAATCGCTGCACGAGTTCGGCACCGACTTCGACGTCTACTTCAACGAGAGCTCGCTGTTCGCCTCCGGCGCGGTCGAGAAGGCCGTGGAGCGGCTGAAGAACTCCGGCGACCTGTACGAGAAGGACGGGGCCTGGTGGATCGCCAGCTCGGAATACGGTGACGACCAGGACCGGGTGGTCATCAAGAGCGACGGCAAGGCCGCCTACATCGCAGGTGACATCGCCTACTTCCAGGACAAGCGCTCACGCGGCTTCGACCTGTGCATCTACATGCTCGGCGCCGACCACCACGGCTACATCGGCAGGCTGAAGGCCGCCGCGGCCGCGTTCGGCGACGACCCGGCGACCGTCGAGGTGCTGATCGGGCAGATGGTGAATCTGCTGCGCGACGGCGTCGCGGTGAAGATGAGCAAGCGGGCGGGCACCGTGGTGACGCTCGACGACCTGGTCGAGGCGATCGGTGTGGACGCGGCCCGGTACTCGCTGGTGCGTTCGTCGGTGAACTCGAGCATCGACATCGACCTGAACCTGTGGGCCAGCCAGAGCAACGAGAACCCGGTCTACTACGTGCAGTACGCACACGCGCGCACCGCCTCCATCGCGCGCAACGCCGCCGAGTTCGACTACGCCTCCGTCACCCCTGACCTCGCGCTGCTCTCGGCGGAGGAAGAGGGCGAGCTGATCCGCACCCTCGGCGAGTACCCGCGCGTGGTGGCCAGTGCGGCGAGCCTGCGTGAACCGCACCGGGTGGCCCGCTACCTCGAGGAGCTGGCCGGCGCGTACCACCGTTTCCAGACCAACAAGAACCTGCGCGTCCTGCCGCTGGGTGACGACCCCGTCTCACCGACGAACGCCGCCCGGCTCGCTTTGGTCACCGCTACGCGCCAGGTCTTGGCCAACGGCTTGGGCCTGCTCGGCGTCAGCGCGCCGGAGCGCATGTGACCGGCCTGTCGACCAGAGCGAGGAAGGAAGCATCAGTGAGCGAGCGAACCATCGCTACCGCCTGCGCGACAGCGCCGGAGCCGAGTGTCAGCGAGAGGCGGAAATGAGCGCGCACCCGGCCGGTCCCCGGCATGCCGAGATCCCGCACGCGCCGAACCTGCCGGAGCGTCCGAGCGATCCGAAGCAGATGATCGACCTGCCCGCGAACGTCTGGCCGCGCAACTGCGTCCGTGACGAAGACGGCGTCGTCCGCTTGGCGGGCGTGCCGGTGCACGAGCTGGCCGCGCAGTTCGGCACCCCGCTGTTCGTGGTCGACGAGGACGACTTCCGTTCCCGTTGCCGCGATATGGTGCGCGCCTTCGGGTCGAACGCGCGAGTCCACTACGCCTCCAAGGCATTCCTGTGCGGCGAGGTCGCCCGCTGGATCCGGGACGAGGGTCTCTCGCTGGACGTGTGCTCCGGCGGCGAACTCGCCGTCGCACTGCACGCGGGCTTCCCCGCGGAGCGAATCGCCTTGCACGGCAACAACAAATCGGTCTCGGAACTGGAAACCGCGGTGTCCGCGGGGGTCGGTCACGTCGTGGTCGACTCGCTGATCGAGATCGAGCGCCTGGAAGCCGTCGCGGGCCGCGCGGGCGTGGTGCAGGACGTACTGGTCCGGGTCACCGTCGGTGTGGAAGCCCATACCCACGAGTACATCTCGACCGCGCACGAGGATCAGAAGTTCGGCTTCTCGATCGCGGGCGGCGACGCGATGGAGGCGCTCGCGCGCGTCTTCGATGCCGACAATCTGCGCTTGGTCGGCCTGCACAGCCACATCGGCTCGCAGATCTTCGAGATCGACGGCTTCGAGATCGCCGCGCGGCGCATGCTCGGCCTGCTGCGCGAGGCCGTCGACAAGTTCGGCGTCGAGCGCACCGCGCAGATCGCGACGCTGGACCTCGGGGGCGGACTGGGGATTTCGTATCTGCCGTCGGACGACCCGCCGCCGCTGGACCGCTTCGCCGCGAACCTGCGCGAACTGGTCGCCGCCGAAGCCGAACGCGCGGGCCTGCCCACGCCGGTGATCGCGGTGGAGCCCGGACGCGCCATCGCCGGTCCCGGCACGGTGACGCTCTACGAAGTGGGCACCATCAAGGACGTCTCGCTGGACGGCGGTCTGCGCCGCCGCTACGTGAGCGTCGACGGCGGTATGAGTGACAACATCCGGCCCGCGCTGTATCAGGCCGACTACGATTGCCGCCTGGTCTCGCGGTCGTCGCAGGCCGGGCCGGTGGTCGCGCGCGTCGTCGGAAAGCATTGCGAGAGCGGCGATATCGTCATTCGCGACACCTGGATGCCCGCCGACGTCGGCCCCGGCGACCTGGTCGCCGTCGCCGCCACCGGCGCGTACTGTTACTCGATGTCCAGCCGGTACAACCAGTTGACCCGCCCCGCGGTCGTCGCGGTGCGGGACGGACAGTCGCGCCTGATCCTGCGCCGGGAGACGGTGGCGGACCTGCTCAGCTTGGAGGTGGAAGCGTGACGACGGCGAACGCGAAGAACGGCGTCTGGGGGCCCGATCGCCCGATCGGGGTCGCGGTCCTGGGCATGGGCAATGTCGGCACCGAGGTCGTGCGCATCCTGCGTGAGCACGTCGAGGACCTGCGGTCTCGCGTCGGCGCCCCGGTGGTGCTACGCGGCGTGGCCGTGCGCGATCTCGCCGCCGACCGCGGCATCCCCGCGGACCTGCTGACCACCGACGCCGACGCACTCGTCGCCCGCGACGACGTCGACCTGGTGGTCGAGGTGATCGGCGGCATCGATCCGCCGCGGCGGTTGATCCTGGCCGCGCTGAACGCGGGCAAATCCGTGGTGACCGCGAACAAGGCGCTGCTGGCCGACTACACCGGCGAACTCGCCGCGGCCGCCGAACGCAGCCGCGCCGACCTGTACTTCGAAGCCGCGGTCGCGGGCGCCATCCCCGTGGTGCGGCCGCTGATCCAGTCGCTCGCGGGCGACCGGGTGAACCGGATCGTCGGCATCGTCAACGGAACCACCAACTTCATCCTCTCCGGGATGGACGAGACCGGCGCCGACTACTCGGAGACGCTGGCCGAAGCGACCCGGCTCGGCTACGCGGAGGCCGATCCGACCGCCGACGTGGAGGGTTACGACGCCGCGGCGAAGGCCGCGATACTCGCCTCGCTGGCGTTCCACACCCGGGTCACCGCCGCCGACGTGTACCGCGAGGGCATCTCGCGGATCTCCGCTGAGGATTTCGAGACCGCCTCGGCGCTGGACTGCACGGTGAAGCTGCTGGCGATCTGCGAGCGTGTGGACGCGGGCCCCGGCGAGCCGGGGCCGGAAGACGGCGGCAAGGAGCGCGTCTCGGTACGCGTCTACCCGGCGCTCATTCCCCGCAAGCACCCCCTTGCCGCGGTGACCGGCGCGTTCAACGCGGTCGTCGTCGAGGCGGAGAACGCCGGGCGGTTGATGTTCTACGGACAGGGAGCGGGCGGGGCCCCGACCGCGTCGGCCGTGCTCGGCGATCTGGTGATGGCGGCACGGAACAAGTTCTTCGGGGGTCGCGCTCCTGGCGAATCGGTTTATGCTGAGCTACCGATCGCGCCGATCGGCGATACGCCCACCCGCTATCACGTGAACCTCCAGGTCGAAGACCGTCCTGGGGTCCTGGCCGCGGTGGCGGGCGAATTCGCCGCACATGGGGTGAGCATCTCGACCGTCCGTCAAGAAGGGCACGGCTCGGGTGCGCGCCTGGTCGTGGTGACCCACCACGCCGTGGAGTCGGCGCTCGCGGACACCGTGGCCGCCCTGGCGGAAATGGCAACCGTCACATCCGTGACCAGCGTTCTGAGATTGGAAGGCACCGAAGAATGACCACAGTGTCGCGCAGCGACGCCATAAGGGGCGGCGGCCGGGAGACGGGTGGGCCTACGACCGGCGTCGCGCCCCAGGCAGGAGTGCACTCCCGCTGGCCGGGCCTGATCGCGGCCTACCGCGACCGGATCGCGGGCGCGGCCGACTGGGAGCCGGTCACGCTGTATGAGGGCGGTACGCCGCTGGTGCCCGCGCCGCACCTGTCCGAGGTGACCGGGTGCGAGGTGTACCTGAAGGTCGAGGGCCTGAACCCGACCGGCTCGTTCAAGGACCGCGGCATGACGGTGGCGATGACCGACGCCAAGTACCGCGGCCAGCAAGCGGTGCTGTGCGCGTCCACCGGCAACACCTCGGCATCCGCCGCGGCGTACGCCACGCGCGCCGGCATGAGCTGCGCCGTGCTGATCCCCCAGGGCAAGATCGCGATGGGCAAGCTGGCCCAGGCCGTCATGCTCGGCGCGAAGATCATCCAGGTGCAGGGCAACTTCGACGACTGCCTGGAGCTCGCTCGCAAGGTGACCGCCGACTTCCCCAGCATCGGCCTGGTGAACTCGGTCAACCCGGCGCGTATCGAGGGCCAGAAGACCGCGGCCTTCGAGATCTGCGACGTGCTCGGCAAGGCTCCCGACGTGCACGCGCTCCCGGTCGGGAACGCGGGCAACATCACCGCGTACTGGCGCGGCTACCGGGAGTACCACGCCGACGGCATCACCGGCGGTCTGCCCCGCATGCTCGGGGTGCAGGCCGCGGGGGCGGCCCCGCTGGTCAACGGCGCCCCGGTGAAGGATCCCGAGACCATCGCCACCGCGATCCGGATCGGCGCGCCTGCCTCCTGGAACAGCGCGGTCGAGGCCAAGGAGCAGTCCGGTGGAGCGTTCCGCGCCGCCACCGACGAGGAGATCCTCGACGCCTACCGCCTGGTCGCGGCCACCGAAGGGGTGTTCGTCGAGCCCGCGTCGGCGGCAAGCGTGGCCGGTGTGCTGGCCGCCCGCAAGGAGGGCTGGCTGGATTCCGGACTCACCGTGGTGTGCACGGTGACCGGCAACGGTCTGAAGGACCCCGACACCGCGCTGTCGGGCATGCCCCAGGTGCAGCCGATCTCGGTCGACCCGGTCGCGGTCGCCGCCGAACTAGAGCTGGCCTGAGTTGGATTCCCGCGACAGCCAGCTCATGACCGCGACCCTGCCCGCAGGTCTCACCGTGACCGCGCGGGTACCGGCGTCCACCGCGAACCTCGGCCCAGGGTTCGACTCGCTCGGCATGGCATTGGGTATCTACGACGAGATCCAGGTGCGCACTACGGATTCCGGGCTCACCATCCGGGTCGAGGGCGAGGGCGCCGACGATGTACCTTGGGGCCCTTCGCATCTCGTGGTCCGCGCGATCGAGCGCGGCCTCGAGTCGGCGGGGGTGTGGGCCGATGGCCTCGATGTGGTGTGCCGCAACGTGATTCCGCATTCGCGCGGGCTCGGCTCGTCGGCCTCCGCGGTCGTCGGCGGACTCGCCGCGGGCTGTGCCCTGGCGGGCAAGCTGGACCCGGCGCTGGCCACGTCGGCCGACCGAATGGTCCAGCTGGCCGCGGAATTCGAGGGTCACCCGGACAACGCGGCGGCCAGCGTGCTCGGCGGAATCGTGGTCTCCTGGACCGAGAGCGAACGCAACGCCGACGAGGCTCCGGTGACGGAGTACCACGGCCGTGCCTACCGCGCGGTGCGGCTCGAGGCCCATCCCGCGCTGCGCCCGGTCGTACTGATCCCCGAGGAGCGCTCGTCCACCGCACACACCCGCGGCCTGCTGCCCGAGATCGTGGCGCACGGCGATGCCGCGTTCAACGTCAGCCGCGCCGCGCTGGCGGTGGTAGCACTCACCCAGCGACCCGACCTGCTGATGCCGGCCACCGCCGACCGCCTGCACCAGGCTCAGCGTGCTCCCGCGCTGCCGTTGACCACCGCTTGGATCACCCGCCTGCGCGCGGCGGGGATCGCGGCCACGGTCTCCGGCGCGGGCCCCACCATCCTGGCTCTGGCGACCAGCGAATTTCCAGCGGAACTTCGCGAACTGGCGGCGGCCGACGGCCTGCGCGTGGTGGAGCCGGGAATCGCCGAGGGCGTCCTGGTCGACTGACGGCGAGTCTGTCTTGCCGAGATTCGCAATGGACAGCTATCCTGGGCAAGTCCGTACATCGTGCGCATCAGACGCCGGTGCTTCATCAGGGCAATCGCTCCAGCAGGCTCCAGGCTCGAGCCTCCAGGCCATGGGGGTGCTGCGTAGCTGCGCAACTGGAATGATCTCTCCCCCACCTTTCACCAATGGTGGAGAAGCCGCCGGGCCGGCGGGGCAGGTGATACGGCACACAGCGCCCGGACGGACGCATCCCAGTCCGGCAGAATGCCCGGGCTGCGGGACGAACCCTCGACACAGCACACGGCAATCGAGGGAAGGAAAGGATTTCCGTGACAGATACGGACCTGCTCGCGACACCCGGCGTGGAATCGAACCCGACGGGCGACCGCGAAAGTGAATCCGGACAGATTTCGAAGATGAGCGAACACACCGACGTCGCACGATCGGGGCTGACTGGAATGTTGTTGCCGCAGTTGCGCGCGCTTGCGGGGGAGCTCGGTATCCGAGGCACCTCCGGAATGCGCAAGGGCGATTTGATCGCCGCCATCAAGGAAAATCAGGCCGGAAAAGCAGCGAAGGCGGAAAAGCCCGCCAAGAGCGAGGCCAAGTCCGCGGCAACAGCCAAGGCCGATGCCCCCGCCAAGACCGCCGCTCCCGCTGCGCCGGCGCCGGCCAAGGCCGAGCAGGCGACCCTCGACGTGACGCCCGCGGCTTCGGCTGCGCCCACCGAGGCTCCCGCCCCGGCGAAGACGGCCCCCGCCGATTCCGCGCCCGCCGCCGCGTCGGCGTCGTCCACGGCGACCGAGACCTCCGAGGAGTCCGGCAGGGAGAGCGGCCAGCGTGGCCGCGGCAGGCAGCGGCGTGGCCGTGACCAGGCGCGATCCGCCGCCGACACCGCGCCCGCCGAAACGCGTGCCGACGAGCCGAAGCGGGACGCCGAACAGGGCGGCGAGCGTCGCCGCGAGCGTGGCCAGGGCGAGCGTCAGAGCGGGCGTGGCCAAGGCGAGCGTCAGAGTGACCGTGGCCAGGGCGACCGTCAGAGTGACCGTGGCCAAGGTGAGCGTCAGAGCGAGCGTGGCCAGGACGAGCGCGGCCAGAGCCAGAACGGCAGCGCGGGCGGCCGTGGCGGCGACGACGAAGAGGGCGGTCGCGGACGGCGCGGACGCCGCTTCCGTGAGCGTCGTCGTGGGCGTGACCGCGAGAGTGGCGGCGGCGAGGCCCGCGAGCTCGAGATCCGCGAGGACGACGTCCTGCAGCCGGTCGCGGGCATCCTCGACGTGCTGGACAACTACGCCTTCGTCCGCACGTCGGGTTACCTGGCCGGGCCGAACGACGTCTACGTGTCGATGAACCTGGTCCGCAAGAACGGCCTGCGCCGCGGTGACGCGATCACCGGCGCGGTGCGCGCTCCGCGCGACGGCGAACAGGCCAACCAGCGCCAGAAGTTCGACCCGCTGGTGCGGCTGGACACGGTCAACGGCGGCGAAGTCGAAGCGGCCAAGCGCAGGCCGGAGTTCGGCAAGCTCACCCCGCTGTACCCGAATCAGCGCCTGCGGCTGGAGACCCAGCCGAACAAGCTGACCACCCGCGTGATCGACCTGATCATGCCGATCGGCAAGGGCCAGCGCGCCCTGATCGTGTCGCCGCCGAAGGCCGGTAAGACCACGATCCTGCAGGACATCGCGAACGCGATCGCGACCAACAACCCCGAGGTCTACCTCATGGTGGTGCTGGTCGACGAGCGTCCCGAAGAGGTCACCGACATGCAGCGTTCGGTCCGGGGCGAGGTCATCTCCTCGACCTTCGACCGTCCGCCGTCGGACCACACCTCGGTCGCCGAACTCGCCATCGAGCGCGCCAAGCGCCTGGTGGAGATGGGTAAGGACGTCGTCGTGCTGCTCGACTCGATCACCCGGCTCGGGCGCGCGTACAACAACTCCTCGCCCGCCTCGGGCCGGATTCTCTCGGGTGGTGTCGATTCCACCGCGCTGTACCCGCCCAAGCGGTTCCTCGGCGCGGCGCGCAACATCGAGAACGGCGGCTCGCTGACGATCATCGCCACCGCGATGGTGGAGACCGGTTCGACCGGTGACACGGTGATCTTCGAGGAGTTCAAGGGCACCGGCAATGCCGAGCTCAAGCTGGACCGCAAGATCGCGGAGCGGCGCGTGTTCCCCGCGGTGGACGTCAACCCGTCCGGTACCCGCAAGGACGAGTTACTGCTCAGCCCCGACGAGGCGGCGGTACTGCACAAGCTGCGCCGCGTACTGTCCGGCCTGGACTCCCACCAGGCGATCGATCTGCTGATCGACCGTCTGAAGAAGTCGAAGACCAACCTCGAATTCTTGATGTCGGTGAGCAAGACCGCGCCGGGCGCGCTCGACGAATAGGCTCGGGCTCGTCCGCCCCTTCGAGTATTCAGGCCGTACTGGTCGGGTGCCGCGGAGTTCGCGTGCGGGGCCGACCAAAAGCATCTCGGCGGGTTCTGGGCGTGCCCGACGAGTTACCAAATCAGTTGTCGCCATGACAACGGCCGAGAGGGTCCCGCACAAGCGGGACCCTCTCGGCGTTGCCGGGGCGAAGAAAGCGATTCCGATCGTGGCCGCGCCACTGATCAGGAGACCGAGGATCAGTGCGCAGGGCTCGTCGCCGGGGTCGGGCGCGGTGGAATCCGAAGTCTGACTGTGTACGGCATTCTCCGGTGCCGGATAGTGCGGATCGGGAAGTGCGTACAAACCGATGGCGACCGCGAGAGTCAGTAGAACGAAAATCGCGGACGCGATTCGGATGTTCACGGGGTCTCCTTCCTGTCTCGGCACGCCGATGTGCACCAGGTACGCAACTCTATGAACGAATCTGTTCGCATTCCTGAGTAGCGGACTACCCGACTTCAGGGTCCCGGAGTCGGTGGGGATTCGCGTGCCAGGACTTCCAGGGGCGCGAACGGCGGGGGAGTACGCAGGGCGGGAACAAACCACTCGCCGGGGGCGTTTTGGGAGCGTAACGGCAGTTCTGGCATACTGAACGGTCGTTGCGTCTGCTCAGGTGAGCAGAGCTCCCGCCTAGTCGGTTCCGGTTCACGCTCCGCGCGAATTCGCGTGGGCGACCCGGCGACCAAACTCGAGAGGACACCCATGAAGGCAGGAATTCACCCGACGTATGTCGACACCACGGTCGTCTGTGGTTGCGGCAACACCTTCCAGACTCGCAGCACCAAGGAGTCGGGACACATCACCGTCGAGGTCTGCTCGCAGTGCCACCCGTTCTACACCGGCAAGCAGAAGATCCTCGACACCGGTGGTCGCGTGGCCCGCTTCGAGGCCCGCTACGGCAAGCGTGCCGGCAAGAAGGCCGACGCCAAGTAGCTTCCTCGCCGACGCCCGGTCCTGCTGCGCAGGCCGGGCGTCGGTGTTTTGTATGGACTGGTACCAGGAGAAGGAAGCACTGTGACGCAACCGTCCGCCATCGACGACATTCTGGCCGAGTACGCGGGCCTGGAGACGCAGCTGGCCGATCCGTCGCTGCACAACGATGCGGGCGCCGCGCGCCGGGTCGGCAAAAGGTTCGCCGAGCTGGCGCCGGTCATGGCAACCTACCGCAAACTCGAGACGGCGCGTGACGACCTGTCCGCCGCCCGGGAACTCGCCGCCGACGACTCGGCGTTCGCCGCGGAGATCCCGGATCTGGAACGGCAGGTGGAGGAACTGGAACAGGCCCTCGCCGACCTCCTGGCCCCGCGCGACCCGCACGACGGGGACGACGTCGTGCTCGAGGTGAAATCCGGCGAAGGCGGTGAGGAGTCCGCGCTGTTCGCCGCCGACCTGGCCCGCATGTACGTGCGATATGCCGAGCGGCACGGCTGGAAGGTCGAGATTCTCGACGTCAACCTGTCCGACCTGGGCGGTTACAAAGAGGCGACGCTGTCGATCAAGAGCCGCGACGCCGCCCGCGACGGTGTCTGGTCGCGCTTCAAGTTCGAAGGCGGCGTGCACCGGGTGCAGCGCGTCCCGGTCACCGAATCGCAGGGCCGCATCCACACCTCGGCCGCGGGCGTGCTGATCTATCCGGAGCCCGACGAGATCGAAGAGGTGCAGATCGATGAGTCGGACCTGCGCATCGACGTCTACCGCTCCTCCGGTAAGGGCGGACAGGGCGTCAACACCACCGACTCCGCGGTGCGCATCACCCATCTGCCCTCCGGCATCGTCGTCACCTGCCAGAACGAGCGTTCCCAGCTGCAGAACAAGGCGCGCGCCATGCAGGTGCTCGCGGCGCGGTTGCAGGCGCTGGCGGAAGAACAGGCCGACCAGGAGGCGGCGGCGGGCCGGGCCAGCCAGATCCGCACCGTGGACCGCTCCGAGCGGATCCGCACCTACAACTTCCCGGAGAACCGGATCACCGATCACCGGATCGGTTTCAAGGCGCACAACCTCGACTCCGTGCTCGACGGCGACCTCGACGCGCTGCTGGATGCTCTGGGAAAGGCGGATCGCGAAGCGCGTATGGCGGCGGAATGATCGTCTTTCCGGCAGAGTCGGTGCCATGTCTACCACCCGAGTCGCGTTGCGCCCCGCCATCAACGATGCCATCGAGACGTTACGGACCGCCGGGGTGCACAGTCCGCAGGCCGACGCCGAGCACTTGGCGGCGCACGTGTTGGGCGTGGAACGGACCAGGCTGGCGCTGACCCCGCTCGTGCCGCCGGACAAGCTGGACGAGTTCCGTGCGTTGGTGGCCCGCCGGGCGCGGCGAATCCCGTTGCAGCACTTGACCGGCACCGCCGTGATGGGTGCGCTGGACCTCGCGGTCGGCCCCGGTGTCTTCGTGCCGCGTCCCGAGACCGAATTGCTGTACGCGTGGGCGCTGGCGCAACTGGAGGCCCTGCCGCACGATCACGCGCCGATCCTCGTCGACCTGTGCACCGGATCGGGAGCGCTCGCGCTGGCCGTCGCGCACGCGCGCCCCGACGCGGACGTGCGCGCCGTCGAACTCGATCCCGCCGCACTGGTGTGGGCCAGGCGCAACGCCGACGACCGCATCGCCGCGGGCGACACCCCGATCACGCTCTACGCCGACGACGCCACCGATCCGGGACTGCTCACCGACCTGGACGGCCGGGTCGACATCGTGGTGTCCAATCCGCCCTACATCCCGGAGGGCGCGCACCTCGACCCCGAGGTGGCCGAGCACGATCCGTCCGTCGCCCTGTTCGGTGGCCCCGACGGGCTGAACGTCATCCGCGGGATGATCCCGAACATCACCAGACTGCTGCGGCCGGGCGGTGCCACCGCCATCGAGCACGACGACACCAACGGCTCCGGCGTAGCCGCTCTCCTCACCGCCACCGGCGTCTTCACCGACGTCGTCGAGCACCCCGACCTGGCAGGCAAACCCCGCTTCGTAGCCGCCATCCACACCTGACCCGCGGGCTGCTCCGCACTGAACGTGTATCCCGCGTCACCCCACTAGTACGGCCTGAATACCCGGAGAGGCGGCACAGATGCCAGGATGGTCGGCGTGAGTACCGTCTACGACTGCGCGGATCCCGACTCGCGCGCCGCCGGACTGTCCGCGGCCACCAGCGCCCTGAAATCCGGACGGCTGGTCGTGCTGCCCACCGACACTCTGTACGGCCTGGCCGCCGACGCGTTCGATTCCACGGCGGTGAGCTCGCTGCTCGCGGCCAAGCGCCGCGGCCGGGACATGCCGGTGCCGGTGCTGGTCGGCTCCTGGCACACGATCGACGGACTGGTGTTCTCGGTGCGTCCCCAGGCGCGCGAGCTGATCCGGGCGTTCTGGCCCGGCGGTCTCAGTCTGGTTGTGCAGCAAGCTCCTTCGCTCGCGTGGGATCTCGGTGACACGCGTGGGACGGTGATGCTGCGTATGCCGCTGCACCCGGTCGCTCTCGAACTGTTGCGTGAGGTGGGCCCGCTGGCGGTGTCCAGCGCGAACGTGTCCGGCCGGCCGCCGGCGACGACCGCGGCCGAGGCACGCGACCAGCTCGGCGAGCTGGTCGGTGTCTACCTGGACGGAGGGCCCGCCGAGCACGCGGTCGCCTCCACGATCGTCGATCTGACCGCCGATCAGCCGCGGGTCCTGCGCGTGGGCGCGGTGTCCGTCGCCGACATCGCCGAGGTGCTCGGGATGTCGCCGGAAGCGCTCAGCGGCGCCGCGCAGCAGCTCGGATGATGGGTTCGAGCGCTGTCGTCCCCCTGCGCGAGCTGCTCGTCGTCCTGCTGATCTCGGCGGTGGTGACGTTCCTGGCCACCGGCGGAGTGCGGGTGCTGGCGATCGGCTTCGGCGCGGTCGCCGTGCCGCGTGACCGCGATGTGCACGTCAAGCCGATTCCGCGCATGGGTGGCGTCGGCATGTACATCGGTGTGGTCGCCGCGGTGCTGTTCGCCCACCAGCTACCCGCGCTGCGCAGTGGGTTCGACTACAAACCCAACATCCCGATCGCCGTGCTGGTGGCGAGCACCGTCATCGTGCTGGTCGGCATCGTCGACGACCGCTGGGGCCTCGACGCGCTGACGAAGTTCGCGGGGCAGGTCACGGCGGCGGGCGTGATGGCGGTCATGGGGTTGGGCTGGTACGTCGTCTACAACCCGTTCAGCAACACCACGGTCGTGCTGGACGGATTGCAGGGCGGCCTGGTCACCGTCGCGGTCACTGTCACGCTGGTCAACGCCATGAACTTCGTCGATGGGCTGGACGGTCTGGCGGCGGGCCTCGGCCTGATCGCGGCGCTGGCGGTCTTCGTGTTCTGCCTGGGCCTGATGAACGAGCAGGGCGGCTCGGTCGACACCTACCCGCCCGCGCTGCTGGCCGCCGCGCTGGCGGGCGGATGCCTGGGATTCCTGCCGCACAATTTCCAGCCCGCCCGCATATTCATGGGTGACTCCGGCTCGATGCTGATCGGATTGATGCTCGCCGCGGTCTCGACCGGCGCTTCGGGCCGAATCCCCCTGCAGGGTTACGGCCCGCGCGACATCGTCGGTCTGCTTTCCCCGTTGTTGCTGGTCGGTGCGGTGATGTTCATTCCGGTGCTCGATTTGTTGCTCGCTATCGTGCGCCGGGTCCGGGCGGGCGTGAGTTTCTCGACGCCGGACAAGATGCACTTGCATCATCGCTTGCTGCAGATCGGCCATTCCCACCGCCGCGTCGTGCTGTTGATCTATTTGTGGGTCGGTGTGCTCGCGTTCGGCGCGGTCGGCACCTCGCTGATGGATCGCACGCTCGTGGTGTTGCTGATGGCGGGCGGGTTGGTTTTCGCGTTGGTGATCACCGCGATTCCGGGGCTGCGGCGTGGGGACCCGGCGGGGGACGGATCGGCGTCCGGGTAAAGTCGGCGGCTGTGAGTTTCACACCCGAACCCGTCCCCGGCCCCGATGCGCCGCTGCGGTCCGCGCTGCGCTACGGACTGATCGGCCTGGGGGTGCTGGTGGTCCTGGCCGTCGCGCTCGGCGCGGCCGTCGCGGGCATTCCCGGAGTGTGGGGTGCGCTGCTGGGCGCCGCGATCGGCGGCGGCTTCATCCTCACCACCGCGGCCGTCGTGCTGTTCGGCGCGAAACTGCCGCCCAGCACGGCCGGACTGATCATGCTGGTCAGCTGGGTGGGCAAGGTGCTGGTGGCGTTGATCGTCGTCGCGATCCTGCAGCGGTTCGACTTCTACGACCGGGTCGTCCTGTTCCTCACGGTCGTCGGAGCCCTGGTCATCGTGCTCGGCGCGGAGACGTACGGGGTTGTGCGGCAGAAGGTTCCGTACGTGACGACGACCGACGCCCAGAGCGCTCCAGATACTCGGGAGTAACGAAAACACCCACCCCCTACACGCTGTCGTAGATGACTTGGTAAAGTGTTGGTAAGCAAGCGACCAAGTCGAGGATCGATGAGGGGTCACCGCCGAGATCCACCGCCTGGGCCGCTATGCTTACTGCCGTGCCGGGCTCCCAGGGGTTGTTCCGGTTCTGCATGTCGACGAATGTCGCCGACACACGTACAGACGCCTGGTGGAAATGAAACCACCGCCCAGCTGCTGACGAACTTCGAGCCGACCTGAGTCGACCAAATTGATCGTCAATGTCCGATCGAACCGCGGGAATGACCGTACCCGCGGCCCGAACACGGGAGAGAACGCTGAGCGTCACCACTCTGGCGGCCGAGTTCCACGCGCCGTCGCTTACCGACTTCTTCCCTCCAGCTGTGCTGTTCGAGGGAACACCGTTCGAACTCGATCGATTGATGCTGATCCGCATTCTGATGTCGTTCGTTCTGGTCGGCGTGATGCTGCTGGCCTTCCGCTCGCCGAGGATCGTGCCGCGCGGCCTGCAGAATGTCGCCGAAATCGGTTTGGTCTTCGTCAAGGAGCAGATCTGCGAAGAGGTCCTCGGCAAGGAAACCGGGCGCAAGTACTTCCCGTTGATCGCGACGATCTTCTTCACGGTCCTCTTCCTGAACTTCTCCGGCGTCGTCCCGGGGTTGAACATCTCGTCGAACGCCCGAATCGGCATGCCGCTGGTGCTGGCCGTCGTCGCGTACCTGGCGTTCAACTACGTCGGTATCAAGAAGTACGGCTTCCTGACCTACATGCGCAGCAGCATCGTCGTTCCGAATGTTCCCCCCGCGCTGCACGTGCTGCTGATTCCGATCGAGTTCGTCTCGACCTTCATCCTGCGACCGTTCACGCTGACCGTCCGACTCATGGCGAACATGCTGGCCGGCCACATCATGCTGGTGCTGTTCTTCAGCGCGACCTGGTTCTTCCTGTTCGACGCCGCCGCGTGGATGAAGGTGTTCTCGCCGTTCTCGCTGATCGCGGGACTCGGATTCACGCTCTTCGAACTGTTGGTCATCTTCCTGCAGGCTTACGTGTTTGCGCTGCTGACCGCCGTATACATCGGACTCGCACAGCACGCGGCCGATCACTGACCTGACCGACACTAATACCGGAAACCTGCTGCACCACGCCGACCGGCGGGTGAGCAACAGAAAGGGAATGGAAGACTCATGAGCCTCGCTTACCTGGCCCAGGAAGCCGCGACGAACGAGAGCACCTTCAAGGGCCTGGGCGCCGTCGGCTACGGTCTCGCCGCCATCGGCCCCGGCATCGGCGTCGGCATCGTCGTCGGCAAGGCCATCGAGGGCATCGCGCGCCAGCCTGAGCTGCAGGGCACCATCCGTACCAACATGTTCCTCGGTATCGCGTTCACCGAAGCCCTGGCCCTCATCGGTCTCGTCGCCGGCTTCATTTTCTGATTCCGATGTACGAGTCAGTTTTGCTCGCCGCGGCGGAGGGAGAGGAAGTGAATCCTCTCGTCCCCGAAACGTACGACATCGTCTGGTCGATCGTCTGCGTCGTCATCATCGGAATCCTGTTCTACAAGTACGTGGTTCCGCGCCTGATGAAGACACTCGACGAGCGTTCCGAGAAGATCGAAGGCGGCATCGCACGCGCCGAAGCCGCGCAGGAAGAAGCTCAGCTCACCCTGCAGCAGTACCAGCAGCAACTGGCCGACGCCCGGCTCGAGGCCGCTCGCATCCGTGAGGACGCGCGCACCCAGGGCCAGGAGATCCTCGCGCAGATGCGCTCGGAGGCCCAGGCCGAAGCCGACCGCATCATCGCGGCGGGCCACACCCAGCTGGAAGCCCAGCGCCAGCAGATCCTGACCGAGCTGCGCTCGGAAGTCGGCCGCACGGCCGTCGATCTGGCCGAGAAGATCATCGGACAGTCGGTTTCGGACGAGGCCAAGCAGGCCTCCTCGATCGACCGGTTCCTCGATGAGCTCGACCAGACGGACGCAGGCATCGGGGTCGGAAGGTAACGACGCGAAAGTGAGAAGCATGTACGCAGCGAGCCGCGAGGCCAGTGCCCGGTCTCGGGAGGCGCTTCGGGCCGCTCTGACCGGAAGCGACAGTGCCGCGGCCACGACGGGGTCGGAACTGTTCGCCGTTGTCGCCGTGCTGGACGACCAGCGTTCGCTGCGTGTGGCGCTCGCGGACGTGTCGGTGCCGGGTTCCGCGCGCGCGGAACTCTGCGAGCGGGTCTTCAGCGGCAAGGTCAGCGCTGCCACGCTGGCAGTGCTGACCACCGCCGTGGCCCAGAACTGGTCGCGCACCTCCGACCTGGTGGCCACTCTGGTGCTGCTCGGCCAGGAGGCGTTGCTGGAGTCGGCGGCCCAGCGTGGCCGGCTCGAAGCGGTCGAGGACGAGCTGTTCCGGCTCGGCCGGATCATCAGCGACAACTCGGCGTTGGATCAGGCGCTGTCGGATCGGTCGCAGCAGGCTTCGGCCAAGCGCGAGCTGCTCAACGGGCTGCTCGCGGGCAAGACGGAGGCCATCACCCTGACCCTGGCGGAGCAGGTGGTGACCAGGCAGCGGACGAGTATCGGCGCCGCCTTCGACGAACTGGCCGACCTCGCGGCGGCTCGCCGCGATCAGATCGTCGCGCATGTGCGCGCCGCCATCGGGCTCACCGAACAGCAGCGTGACCGGCTGGCCGCCTCCCTGCGGCGCATCTACGGCAAGGCGACCACGGTGCACATCGAGGTCGACCCGAGTTTGCTGAGCGGAGTCGTGGTGCGCGTCGGTGACGACGTGATCGACGGCAGCGCCATCGGCCGACTGGAGAAGCTGCGCCGGGCACTCGCCTAGCGCGCTTCCACCACCCCCGACATTCCAGACCCAGACAGCGAGAGCAGGAAGAACATGGCGGAGCTGACGATCTCCTCCGACGAGATCCGTAGCGCGATCGAGAGCTACACCCGGAGCTACACCCCCGAGACCTCCATCGAAGAAGTCGGTGTGGTCACCGACACCAGTGACGGCATCGCGCACGTCAGCGGCCTGCCTTCGGCGATGGCCAACGAGCTGCTCGAGTTCCCGGGCGGCGTGCTCGGCGTCGCGCTGAACCTCGAGGACCGTGAGATCGGTGCGGTCATCCTCGGCGAGTTCGCCGAGATCGAGGAGGGCCAGGAGGTCCGCCGGACCGGTGACGTGCTCTCGGTTCCGGTCGGCGACAACTTCCTCGGTCGCGTGGTGAACCCGCTCGGCCAGCCGATCGACGGTCTCGGCGAGATCGAGTCCGAGGAACAACGCGTGCTCGAGCTGCAGGCCGCGACCGTGCTGGAGCGCCAGCCGGTCGAGGAGCCGCTGGCCACCGGCATCACCGCGATCGACGCGCTGACCGCCATCGGCCGCGGCCAGCGTCAGCTGATCATCGGCGACCGCAAGACCGGTAAGACCGCGGTCTGCATCGACGCGATCCTGAACCAGAAGGCCAACTGGGAGTCCGGCGACCCCAAGAAGCAGGTGCGCTGCATCTACGTCGCCATCGGCCAGAAGGGCTCCACCATCGCGGGCGTGAAGGCCGCGCTGGAGCAGCACGGCGCGCTGGAGTACACCACCATCGTCGCCGCCCCGGCCTCCGACTCCGCCGGCTTCAAGTGGCTGGCCCCCTACACCGGTTCGGCCATCGGCCAGCACTGGATGTACCAGGGCAAGCACGTGCTCATCGTGTTCGACGACCTGACCAAGCAGGCCGAGGCCTACCGCGCCATCTCGCTGCTGCTGCGTCGCCCGCCGGGCCGCGAGGCCTACCCGGGTGACGTCTTCTACCTGCACTCCCGGCTGCTGGAGCGTTGCGCGAAGCTGTCCGACGAGCTGGGTGCGGGATCGATGACCGGTCTGCCGATCATCGAGACCAAGGCCAACGACATCTCGGCGTTCATCCCCACCAACGTCATCTCTATCACCGACGGTCAGGTCTTCCTCGAGTCCGACCTGTTCAACAAGGGCGTCCGCCCGGCGATCAACGTCGGTACCTCGGTCTCCCGCGTCGGTGGCGCCGCCCAGACCAAGGGCATGAAGAAGGTGGCGGGCTCGCTGCGCCTGGAGCTGGCGCAGTACCGCGAGCTGGAGGCGTTCTCCGCGTTCGCCTCCGACCTCGACGCGGCCTCGCTGGCTCAGCTCGAGCGCGGCGCCCGCTGGGTCGAGCTGCTCAAGCAGGACCAGTACTCGCCGGTGCCGGTGGAGGACCAGATCATCTCGATCTACCTGGTCGACCGTGGCCACTACGACGCGATCCCGGTCGGCGACATCCGCCGCTTCAACGCCGAACTGCTCGAGGAGCTGCACCGCAGCGCCGCCGACGCGTTCAAGGCGATCGAGGGCGGCAAGGTGCTCGACGGCGAGGCTGCCGAGCAGATCGAGGCGGCCACCAAGAAGTTCCTTGGGACCTTCCTCACCTCCGACGGCACTCCCGTGGTGAACGAGGCCGACGCGGGCCAGCTCGACCACGAAGAGGTCGAGTCGCTGTCGGTCACCCGCAAGCACGTCGAGAAGTAACGCGAGCTCGCAATGCGCTATTCGATCCGCGGCAGGAGCGAGGGGCACGAAGGAGGACGCGTACGCGACCACCTGGTGCCCCGCGAATGCCGCCAATCCAACGCAGGGAATGAAGGGAGTGTGAACCGCTGATGGCAAGTTTGCGTGAATTGCGCTCCCGCATTCGTGGTGTGAATTCGATCAAGAAGATCACCAAGGCCCAAGAGCTGATCGCGACCTCGCGAATCTCCAAGGCGCAAGCCAGGGTCGCGGCGGCGAAGCCGTACGCGGAGGAGATCACCAAGGTCCTCAGCGAGCTGGCGAGCGCGTCGAAGAACCTCTCGCACCCGCTGCTGACCGAGCGCCCCAACCCGCGTCGGGCCGCCGTGCTGGTCATCACCAGCGACAGCGGCATGTGCGGTGGCTACAACTCGAACGTGCTCAAGCGCGCCGAAGAGCTGATGACCACCCTGCGCGACGAAGGCAAGGAGCCGGTGCTCTACGTCATGGGCAACAAAGGCCTGACGTACTACGCCTTCCGCGACCGCCCGTACGTGTCGGCGTGGACCGGGTTCTCGCAGCAGCCGAAGTACACCGATGCCTCGGCCGCCTGCAACCACTTGGTGGACGCCTTCATGGTCGGCTCCGACGGGGCGGTTCCCGCTCCGAACGGGACGGGTGACATCGCAGGTGTCGATGAGCTGCACGTCGTTTACACGCGCTTCGTGTCGATGCTGACGCAGACCCCGGAGGTGCGCCGGCTGGCGCCCATCCAGGTGAGCTACGTCGACGAGAACTTCGACCTGGGTGAGGACATGGTGTCGGATTCGCCGACCGCCGACGTCCACGCCCAGTACGAATTCGAGCCCGACGCCGATGTGCTGCTGGCGGCGCTGCTGCCGAAGTACGTCAATACGCGTATCTACGCGTCGTTGCTCGAGGCAGCGGCATCCGAGTCCGCGGCTCGGCGCACCGCAATGAAGGCCGCCACCGACAACGCCAACGAACTCGCGAGCGTGCTACAGCGCGAGGCGAACTCGGTGCGTCAGGCCCAGATCACGCAGGAAATCAGCGAAATCGTCGGCGGCGTGAACGCGCTGGCGTCGAGCTCGGACCGCGACTGAGCGCCATACGCGGCCTGAGCGACGGGCACGTAGTAAGGCCCCCGAAGGCCGCACATCGACACGGAGAGAACCAACACCAATGACCGCAGCTGTCACTCAAGACAACACGAGCCGGACCGGCGGCGCCGCAGGCCGCGTCGTCCGGGTCATCGGCCCCGTCGTGGACGTGGAGTTCCCGCGCGGAGCCATTCCCGAGCTGTTCAACGCTCTGCACGCCGAGATCGCCCTGACCTCGGTGGCCAAGACCCTGACCCTCGAGGTCGCCCAGCACCTCGGCGACGGCATCGTGCGCACCATCTCGATGCAGCCGACCGACGGTCTGGTCCGCGGCGCCACCGTCACCGACACCGGCAAGCCGATCTCGGTGCCGGTCGGTGACGTGGTCAAGGGCCACGTCTTCAACGCGCTGGGCGACTGCCTGGACACCCCCGGCCTCGGCCGCGACGGCGAGCAGTGGGGCATCCACCGCAAGCCGCCGTCGTTCGACCAGCTCGAGGGCAAGACCGAGCTGCTCGAGACGGGCATCAAGGTCATCGACCTGCTCACCCCGTACGTGAAGGGCGGCAAGATCGGTCTGTTCGGTGGCGCCGGTGTCGGCAAGACCGTTCTGATCCAGGAGATGATCACCCGTATCGCACGGGAGTTCTCCGGTACCTCCGTGTTCGCCGGCGTCGGCGAGCGCACCCGTGAGGGCACCGACCTGCACCTGGAGATGGAGGAGATGGGCGTCCTCCAGGACACCGCCCTCGTCTTCGGTCAGATGGACGAGCCGCCGGGCACCCGTATGCGCGTCGCCCTCTCGGCCCTCACCATGGCCGAGTACTTCCGCGACGTGCAGCACCAGGACGTGCTGCTGTTCATCGACAACATCTTCCGGTTCACCCAGGCCGGTTCCGAGGTGTCGACCCTGCTCGGCCGCATGCCCTCCGCCGTCGGTTACCAGCCCACGCTGGCCGACGAGATGGGTGAGCTGCAAGAGCGCATCACCTCGACCCGTGGTCGGTCCATCACCTCGCTGCAGGCCATCTACGTGCCCGCCGACGACTACACCGACCCGGCGCCGGCGACCACCTTCGCCCACCTGGACGCGACGACCGAGCTCTCCCGCCCGATCTCGCAGAAGGGCATCTACCCGGCCGTCGACCCGCTGACCTCGACCTCCCGCATCCTGGAGGCCTCGATCGTCGGCGACCGGCACTTCCGGGTGGCCAACGAGGTCAAGCGGA
Organism: Nocardia sputi; assembly: GCF_023501985.1. Taxonomy (NCBI): domain Bacteria; kingdom Bacillati; phylum Actinomycetota; class Actinomycetes; order Mycobacteriales; family Nocardiaceae; genus Nocardia; species Nocardia sputi. Next base: position 397,496 of record NZ_JAMFLC010000005.1, read on the forward strand.
TCCTGCAGAAGTACAAGGAACTGCAGGACATCATCGCCATCCTCGGTATGGACGAGCTGTCGGAAGAGGACAAGGTCCTCGTCGGTCGTGCCCGTCGTCTGGAGAAGTTCCTCGGCCAGAACTTCATCGTGGCCGAGAAGTTCACCGGTCAGCCGGGTTCGGTCGTGCCGCTGGAGCAGACCATCGATGACTTCGATCGGGTCTGCAAGGGCGAGTTCGACAGCTACCCGGAGCAGGCCTTCAACAGCTGCGGTGGTCTCGACGATGTCGAGAAGGCCGCGAAGAAGATCCTCGGAAAGTAGTCACCGATGGCGGAAATGTCAGTGGATCTCGTCGCGGTCGAGCGACTGCTCTGGTCCGGCCAGGCGTCGTTCGTCAGCGCGCAGACCACCGAGGGCCAGATCGGCATCATGGCCGGGCACGAGCCGTTGCTCGGCCAGCTGGTCGAGGGCGGCACCGTGACGATCGTGGACACCGACGGTCGGCGCATCGTCGCCGCGGTCCACGGGGGCTTCTTCTCGGTGACCGCGAACTCGGTTCGGGTACTCGCCGAGTCGGCGGAATTCGCCGACGAGGTGGACCTCGAGGCGGCCCGCCGGGTACTGGCCGACTCGGAGGCCAGCGACGAGCAGCAGAAGGCCGCTCAGGCCCGGGTGCGCGCGGTCGAACAGAACGCGAACGTGTAAGCGAACAACCTGTCATCGAGAGCAATCGCTGTCGGCGGTGAAGGGTTCCTTCACCGCCGACAGCGTCTTTCAGGCGAGTCGGACACGGCCGGGCCATTTGTAAACTCGCGGCCGTGGTTGAATGGCCGCACGCGGTGTGAGCATCAGGGTCGGAGGCGGAAGCCTGCGCACCAACGAAGAGCCTGTGATCACCGCCAATCGAATGCCGTGTCGAAGACATGGTGGCGCGAGCGAAGGGACGAACGGCATTGCACACCGGGATGGTTCTGCTGATCATTCTGGTGCTCACGCTCGTGTTCCTCGCGCTCGCCTCGACTTACCGCCTGATCATGTTGCGCCGCGGCGGAACCGCCGCGATTCTGCGCGTCCTCCCCGCTCGTGGGGGGCAAGGGTGGCGGCACGGACTGATCCGTTACGACGAGGATCGTCTCGTCTTCTTCAAACTCACCAGCCTGAAACTCGGCCCGGATTCCACCATCGGGCGTCAGGGTATCGAGATCGGTGACCGCCGCGGCCCGCGCGGCGACGAATTCGACATCATGACCGACGACATCGCTGTGATCGCGGTAGCGGACCGCGCGGGCGATTTCGAGCTGGCGCTGGATCGCGACTCCCTGACCGCCTTCCTCTCCTGGGTGGAGTCCCGCCCGTCCGACCGCACCCGGCGGATGCCGGGCCTGTAACACCCGCGCTCGGCCGCTTGGCGGACTGCTTCCCGCCGCGCCCGTTAGGGTGGTGCTGTGAGCGTGCATCTGACGCGGATCTACACCCGGACCGGCGATGACGGGACCACGGGATTGAGCGACTTCTCCCGGGTCGCGAAGACCGACCCCCGGTTGGTCGCCTACGCCGACTGCGATGAGACCAACGCCGCGATCGGTGTGGCGATCGCCCTCGGCGGAGCGGAAGGAACAATGCTCGCGGTGCTGCGCCGGGTACAGAACGACCTGTTCGATGCCGGGGCAGACCTCTCCACACCCGTGGTCGCGGAGCCGAAGTACCCGCCGTTGCGAGTCACCCAGCCCTACATCGACCGGCTCGAAGCATGGTGCGACGAGTTCAACGCCGAACTGCCCGCGCTGAATTCGTTCATCCTGCCCGGCGGTACTCCGCTCGCGGCCCTGCTGCACACCGCCCGTACGGTCGCCCGGCGTGCGGAGCGCTCGGCGTGGGCCGCGATCGAGGCCCATCCGGAGGACACGAACATCCTGCCGGCCAAGTACCTCAATCGCCTGTCCGACCTGCTGTTCATCCTGAGTCGGGTGGCCAATCCCGGCGGCGATATCCTGTGGAAACCCGGCGGAGAACGGCCGAGCGACTGATCGCGTGGCACCGGAGGCGACTAGCCGAGCGATCACCGGGTATGGCCAGCAAGGCAACGGGGCCTCCACCCCGTCGGCCGCAGAACGCCCATCCCGCGGCACTCGCTCGAACAGCGAAAACGTTCGGAGGCGAGGGGAGTCGTGGAGAGGCGGCACCGTAGTGCGCCGCCCCAACTATCCTTGCACCAACAGTGCGCCGAATACGCGGAGAGGCGGCATGGAACGGTTTTTGGTTACCGGCGGAAACAGACTCGTCGGTGAGGTCACGGTGGGGGGCGCCAAGAACAGCGTCCTCAAACTGATGGCCGCTGCGTTGCTGGCCGAGGGCACGACCACGATCACGAACTGCCCGGACATCCTCGACGTGCCACTGATGGGTGATGTGCTGCGCGGTCTCGGCTGCGACGTGTCCATCGACGGCGGGGTGGTCACCATCACGACGCCTGCCGAACCGAAGTATCACGCGGACTTCCCCGCGGTGACCCAGTTCCGCGCGTCGGTGTGTGTACTGGGTCCGTTGATGGCGCGGTGCAAGCGCGCCGTCGTCGCGCTGCCCGGCGGTGACGCGATCGGCTCCCGTCCGCTCGACATGCACCAGGCCGGTCTGCGCTTGCTCGGCGCGACCAGCGAGATCGAGCACGGTTGCGTGGTGGCCAAGGCGGACGAACTGCAAGGCGCCCGGATCCGCCTCGACTTCCCTTCGGTCGGCGCGACCGAGAACATCCTCATGGCCGCGGTGCTCGCCGAAGGGGAGACGGTGATCGACAACGCCGCGCGCGAACCCGACATCGTCGACCTGTGCAACATGCTCGTCCGGATGGGCGCGCGAATCAGCGGCGCGGGCACCTCGGTGCTCACCATCGAGGGGGTCGAGCGCCTGTCGCCGACCACCCATCGCGTCATCGGGGACCGCATCGTGGCCGCGACGTGGGGGATCGCCGCCGCGATGACCCTCGGGGACATCCGCGTCACCGGCGTGAACCCCAAGCATCTGTCGCTGGTACTGGACAAGCTGCGGTCCGCGGGGGCGCGCATCTCGTTCGAGCAGGACGGCTTCCGCGTGATCCAGGCCGAGCGTCCGCGTGCGGTGAACTTCTCGACGCTGCCGTTCCCCGGTTTCCCGACCGACTTGCAGCCGATGGCCATCGGGCTCGCGTCCATCGCGGACGGAACCTCGATGATCACCGAGAACATCTTCGAGGCCCGCTTCCGCTTCGTGGAAGAAATGATCCGGCTCGGCGCCGACGCGCGTACCGACGGGCACCATGCGGTGGTGCGCGGGATTCCGCGGTTGTCGAGCGCTCCGGTGTGGTCGTCGGATATTCGGGCCGGCGCGGGTTTGGTCCTCGCGGGACTGGTCGCCGACGGGACCACCGAAGTGCACGACGTCTTCCACATCGATCGCGGGTATCCGAACTTCGTCGAGCAGCTGCAGGCGTTGGGCGGCGACGTAGTGCGGGTCGGCGCCGGGGATTGAGCGCCGATTCGATCTTCGTCGCCGGCACGTTACGCAACGGTTTCACGAAAATGCGTACTGACCAGGCGATTTGACATCGTTCACGCAGACACGTAACTTATTCCAAGTCAGAGCGACACGGACACCGACCCGGGGCCCAGGAGCTGAGCGGAAACGCTGAGCGAGAGGCCAGGGAAACGAGGTAGTACGAGGAGCGCCTGACGATCACACTGGCTTGAACGCGACCCCGGTTTGCGACTGGGTTCACGGCTGAGCTAAGCTGGAAAAGTTGCTTCACCGATCAATCGGTTCACACCGGGCGATGGTGTGTGCGTGTGTTCTTTGAGAACTCAATAGTGTGTCGATGAATGTCAGTGCCAAATATTTTTTGGTTCCGGCTCTTGCACTCCCCGTGTGGAGGGTCGGGCATTTTTTGTCAGCTTTTGCTGGCGATTGTTTTGCTAGGTTTTCGGACTCTAGTTTTTGATCTGATTGCACCCTTTCGGGGGTGTGGTTGTGAGTCTTCAACGGAGAGTTTGATCCTGGCTCAGGACGAACGCTGGCGGCGTGCTTAACACATGCAAGTCGAGCGGTAAGGCCCTTCGGGGTACACGAGCGGCGAAC